>CAYHJO010000078.1:0-16993 GCA_964356715.1 uncultured Turneriella sp.
CTATCGGCAATATTTTTGGCAGCAATATTTTCAACATAGCGATTCTTGCCGTGGACGATTTGCTATATAAGAAAGGACCGATTTTTATGTTTACCTCCCCGAATCATCTGATCCCGGTTCTGGGTGCTATTATCATCACCGCCGTTGGCATCATTGGCCTGGTCTATAAATCCGAAAAAAAATGGAAATTAGGCCTGGATTCGGCAGTGATTGCGGCTATTTATATTGTCATGATGAGTATGTTATTTAAGGCGAAGTGAGCCGCAGGCTCAGCGGGTTCGCCGATCGGAGATCCAGATGGAGATCAAATGAAAGTAGGATTAATAGGTTTCGGAAAAACCGGCAAGGCAGTTGCCGCCACGATCCTCAGGAACAAAGAAATTTGTCTTGAATGGGTTGTCAGGCGGTCAAAAAAGCTGGAGCATCGCTCGATCCCGGAGTTTCTGGGCGAAGAATCCGACGAGCCAGGCATAATCCATTCGAGCGGCAAAATTTCCGCCAGACAACTGCTCAATGAGCAACCCGTCGACGCTATCATCGATTTTTCTTCCGAAACCGGATACCGGTATTACGGTGCGGAAGCGGCGAAAAGACATATCAAAATTATCAGCGCGGTTTCGCACTATCCCGCCACAGCGCTTAAGGCACTCAGGAAATTGTCTGGGAAGACTGCGGTCTTCTGGTCGCCCAACATCACATTGGGTATAAACTATCTGATGATTGCGGCGCGGTTCCTGAAGAAAATCGCACCCAATATCGACATGGTCGTGCTCGAAGAGCATTTTCGTGAAAAAGTGGGGGTGTCAGGCACCGCCCGCATACTCGCGCAAAATCTGCAAATTCCGGAAATCGAAATCAAGTCTGTCCGGGCCGGCGGCATCATCGGCCGGCACGAAATTATCTGCGGCTTTCCGTTTCAGACCGTGCGGCTGGTGCACGAATCGATTACGCGCGAGGCATTCGGTAACGGAGCTATCTTTGTCGCGCAGAATCTGCAATCCAAGACGAAAGGATATTATACTTTCGAAGAGTTGCTGACGCCATACTTTGCGCTCTGAGCGCAGCGGCCTGGACGCAGCGAACGCCCCGGTTCGCGGCTCCTATCAGCGCCTGTTTTAAAGTGGTTGGCGAAGCGACTCCCGGCTGTTTTCTCACCCATGCCTACAGAAATACCGGTACCAAAACGCTCGGGAATTCCGAAAGTTATGGGTATTCTACTCATCATTTTCGCCTCACTCTACCTTTTGGGTTCGCTCATGGGCGCATTCGGCGCCCTGTTCGGGCAGGCATTTCTCGATATGCTGCCGTCGATACTCAATACCGCGCCCGAGGTTAAGAAATCCGGGATCAATGTGGAGTTGCTTGTCGGGCAGCTAAAAGGCATTTACCGCATCCAGGGGGCCGAGAAACTCATGACGGCGGCAATTTCTGGGTTTGGGCTCTTCGCCGGCCTCAGGCTCAATGCCTATACCGCGCAGGGCTTACGGCTTTCAATCTGGTGGGCCATCAGCGCGCTTACCTATCTCGTGCTCGAAATCTGGATTTTCGCAATCTATATTAATCCGAAGATTACAAAATTTCTGCACACCGTCAGCGAGCAGATTAAACCACTGATGGAAAAAGACGCTGATTCGTTCGACGCCATGATGAAGTTTGCCGGTGGTATGGGCATGACCTCTGTAATCTCATCTGCCGTTGTGATGGCAGTATTTCCCGTACTGATGCTTGCGCTGATGAATACCGAGGGTGCAAAAAAAGCCTGCGGCGTAGACAAAATATTCCAATAAGGCAGACTCAGGGCGCAGCGCTGTGGGCCGCGATTGCCGCGGCGGATTATTTGCTGCCGGCGGCAACGAGAGCAGCGGCTTCTGCGGCTTCTTTGGCTTTTTGTTCCGCAAAAGCAGGATCGTACTCGATGCGGAATTTTTCCATCATTTTGCCCATTTCGTCGTAAAGCTCTTTTGCCATATCGATAATAACGGAAGGCCGGCTCTTGGATGATTTACCGCTACCGTAGAGTTTTGAAAGAAACTGCCGGGAACTGCCCATAATTGTGTATTTGTCTTTTGGGTTTGATGCCATCTGCTCAATGAACTTGCGTGTCAGGTATGAGTTGAGATAGATCACGCCGTCAAACGCCCAGTTAAAGTCGAGGGACGGTCCGAGAATGTACGCGGCTTCTTCCATCGGCTCAATTCCCGACGTCATCGTGTCGAGCACGCGCTTGTAATACCTGGCTGCTTCGACATAATAAAAGTCGCGCAGCTTGTCGTACGGGCGGTAATTTGCTTCTTTAAACAGATCGTCGAGTATCCACGCGGCGCGCATTGCCGACACGGCTTTTTTCGGGGTCGGCGCGACCTGGTTGCCGCGCAGGTGATAGCAGTCAACGTTGAGCATATAGCTGATAGCACCATGGACAATATTGCGGTTGTCGCCCATGTCATATTTACCGAAAAAAGTTTCAACGACCTTTTGCCGGTGCGCTACAGTATTTTTCAGAGCGAGAACTTCTTCGGCCGTGAGCGTGGTAAAATCTTTTGGGAATGCGGCAAAAAGGCATTTGGGACAAACCTGCACATGGTAGACGAGCGGGTTGATTTTGCCCCACTTCTTGTTGTCTTCGTAGAGACGCTGCAGTTCCTGCGTCAGTTTGCCGGCGATGAGCCGTCCGCTGCCCGACAGCAATTCTTCTTTAAAATGCGTGGTGGCGCAAACGGGACACTTGGTGACCTCTTTTGCCCTGTAAGATATTTTTTTCTGGTTGTTTACCGTTGCAGCCGTTGCCATTAACTTTCCGCTCCGAGTTCAAGAGTATGTTCTTCGATCTTGAGCTCGGTGATCCAGTCCGCGTCTTTCGAAGGCGGTGGTACATCGATCGGCTTGCCATCATAAGTCATACGTTTGCCAGGATAGATTGTAGTACGCCACAGGTACGTCAGCAAATTCTTCTGGTTCAGGTTGGGATGTATATTGGGGACGATGGTCTTTGCATGCCATTCGGGCAATAGGCTCCAGTGCAGACTGGCCCGGTCATGGTGCATCGCATGGAAGCCGTTATTGAAGGCAAACCAGTTGAGTATTTTTCCCGTAAAATTACGCGTATGGTTGAATTTATGGTGCATGTCGCAGCCGTCATGCTGCCAGTAATTGGTACTGACTATACCCCACACGCCATAGTGGTGCGGAATAAAAACCAGCAGCAGAAACGCTTTCCAGTTGACGTAGGCCAGAACGCCCTGCGTGGCAAAGAAAAAGATCAGCTCAGAAACATACTGGCGATACCATGATGGCTTTTGCTTGCGCATCGCTTTGGCAAACGCACCCTCATCGCGCGTTATATCGAAGATCATGCGGTAGAAAAAAAACAATTGGTTGAGAAGGTTCCAGCGGAAGCGCATCTTGGTCGTGCGCATCACATCTTTTTCTGTCTGCACGTATTTATGGTGGCTGAAATTGTGGCCTGGGACAAATGCGCTTACCGAGTGGCCGTAGGCAAACGACAGCACATATTGGAAAAGTTTGTTCATCCAGCGCTGTTTAAAAATGGGGGCATGTATGGTATTGTGTACAATCACCGCGTTAAAAAACGAAGAATTACACATCACAATAAACAATAGCACCACCATCCAGATTTCTAACAGGTTCCAGTAGTAAAACCCGACAAAAACAAACGCACAATAGGCGGCCACGAAGAACAGCGTGCGCCAATCAGCAGCATAACGCAACATGGATCCGTGTGCGCTGCAAAATCAGCGCGTCAAGCGCCTTTCGGCTCGCTGTAACCCGATTCTCTGAATCTCTTTACCGCCGTCTGCCCCGCAGCAGACTGCACCATGCCAGTCAGCCGCACTTACCACGATTATGTCATCGACCAGATGCGTAAAATCAGCGCCGTGACCTCGCGCGCCATGTTCGGCGGCTATGCGGTCTACAGCAATGGTCTGGCCTTTGCGATTCTCGACGACGACCACCTCTACTTCAAAACCAATGACAGTAACCGTGCCGATTACGTGCTTGAGGATCCCTCCGAGCTTGCTGCCTGGGCGCAGAAGGCCATCGCGATGAAAGGCGACGGCAGAGAAAGTGCCAACGTAGAAGATCGTCGCAGCGAATCTTCGTCGCGCGGTAAATTCAATCTGCCGTTCGGCAATTTTCGTGGCATGAGTATAGTTGCGCTTATTGCTGCTGTCGGGGCGGCAGAACCGAAGTGCAGCATGCGGGCGCGGCGCGCTGCAAGAAGGCCGTAACGAAGCCGAAGCCAATGCGCTGTCGGTGAAGCTCTCGGTACGGCATCGGCGATCGGTGACGACACGCTGCAGAAGCGCGCCGGCGGCACCGTAGTACCCGAATCGTTCACCCACGGAAGCGCGGCTGAACGCTTACGGTGGTTTAAGCAAGGTATCGCATCGGGGGATATCAGGTTATGCGATACTCTGCAATAGCTTTTTCCCCTCGGCGCCGGGGCATTTGTCCTTGACGCACGCCTTATCACTTCTGAACACGAAATATGAAATTGTATCGGAGAAAAATTTTTGCCTTCCCGGCAATTGCGATGGGGATGGCATTGTTTGCCGTCGCTTGTTCTTCAACCGAAGAGAAAAAACCCGAGGCACCGAAAGTTGAAGCCCCTAAGGTAGAAGCACCGAAAGTTGAAGCGCCCGTGGTCAGCGCCCGCTCAGTTGATCCATCGATGAAAATCGACGAATACAATACACGTCTGGCAAAAGTGTCCGTTGTCGGTCTGCCGGCGTTCCAGAAGACGGGCGGCAAAAAATTGGACGAGGCGGCTGAGAAATCGCTCGAAGAGTCGAAATCAGTGCTCGCTGACATGCCCGAGGGGTATGTGCTACAAATCTCAGGTCACCATAACCAGCACCCCGATAAATCCAAACGCACCGGCAATGGCCTGTCTGTGCAGCGTGCGAAATACGTGTATGACTATTTTGTGAAAAACGGCGTGGCAAAAGAAAAACTCGCCTACCGCGGGGCAGGCTCCTCAGAAAACGACAAGAACCTGTCGCGCGATGAGAACCGCCGCGTCACTTTTAAAGTTGTGAAGGCAGATAGTGTCGAAGCGGCACCGGCAGCAGAAGAAGCCAAAGAGCAGCCGAAGAAAAAAGCCAAGGCGAAAACGAAAAAGCCCACGGCTAAACCTGCTGTCAAAAAAGAAGACGCAAAACCCGAAGCCAAGGCTGAAGTGAAGCCCGAAGCGAAACCCGCAGATGCGGCGCCCGCTGCACAGCCTGAAGCAAAATAAACCAGGCGATGGCATACCGCAGTTTGCAACAGCTGCGGCCGATGTGAGAATACCTTGCCCGATCCAGCACACAAAAAATCCCCCCTTAAAACTGTTTTCAAGATTCTGCTGACAATCGGCATTTCCGGCGCCTGTCTGTACTTTGCCGCGCGACGCATTGAATTCGCCAAGATTACCAGCGATCTGAAATCGCTTAATATCGGTTATGTGCTGGGCGCGGCTTTGATCAGCATGGTGGCGCTTTCGATTCGGGCTGTTCGCTGGCACCAGGTCGTGCGCCGCGAAAGGCCGTTTGCGTTCAGCAATACCTTCTGGGCGACTGCAATCGGCTACCTCGCAAATAATATTCTTCCGGCGCGCGCGGGCGAAGTGATCCGTTCTGTTATTCTCGGGCTCAGTAGCGGTGTGCGAAAGTCGCTGGTTTTGGCGACGGCGCTGACTGAGCGTATTATCGATGCAGGGGTGCTGCTACTCATGGCAGTAGTGATGCTGCAGTTCACGGATAAATTTCCCGCTTCGATCAGGGAGTCGTGGTTTCTATTGTTACCCATCGTCGCTGCCGTTCTGTTGGTTGTATTTCTTTCGCCGTTTATCGAAGGTTTTCTGCATAAGATTCCGCAGATGTTGCCGGCCAATGCAGGTATCAAAGAAAAGCTGCACGGATTAATCTCGGGTATGCTCGATGGGATTCGTGTATTCCATAACGTCCCTCTGCTCGGCGTGTTTTTATTCACGACAGTGGTGATCTGGTGTATCGATGCGACGGTGTTCATAATGCTCGCCATGTCGCTCGGCAGTGTGCTCACGATACCGCAGGCGATCATATTTGCAGCAGCACTGGGCTTTGCTTCGAGTATTCCGTCGACACCGGGTTTTGTCGGCGTATTTCAGGCCGTGGCCGTGATTTTGCTGCCGATCTTCGGCATTGCCGCCGACCGTGCATTTCTGCTCGTTTCGATTGCGCAACTGATGGGGCTTGCCACAACAGGTTGCCTGGGCGGTTTCGGCTGGTTTGTGATGCAACGCCGCATCGGTGCTGCGCGCCTCGAACGGGAACTCGCCGGGGCCGATTAACCTGCCGATTTCACGAAGGCGCTCAGGCGTATTTCAAAAAGAATTCTTTGTACCAGCTGCGCGAGCGGTCTTCAGATAATGCAGCTTTGAGCAATGAAATAAATTCCCTGGCATCGAGCTTTTTCAGATCGGTCGTCGAGCGGAAAATGAATGGCACCGGAGTTTTCACCGAATCTTTTTCCCAGAACAATTCTTCTTTGAGTTTTTCTCCCGGACGTATGCCTGTGAAAATAATCTGAATTTCGCTGTAAGGCTTTTTGCCCGCCAGCAGAATCAGGCGCTCGGCGAGTTCCACAATGCGCACGGGTTTGCCCATGTCGAGAGCCAGAATATCTTCTGAGGCATCTGCGAGTGCGGCCGCTTGCAATACCAGCCGCACCGCCTCGGGTATTGTCATGAAAAAGCGCTCCATGTCGGGATGCGTCACGGTCAATGGCCCGCCCTGCCTGATCTGCTCCCAGAACAGCGGAACCACCGAGCCCGATGAACCCAGCACATTGCCGAAGCGCACGCTGACGGTCTTAAGCCGGCCGCCCGATTCGCGCGCTGCGTTGTACATCAATAGCTCCGCCATGCGCTTGGTGATACCCATGATGTTCTCGGGCGCTACGGCTTTGTCGGTCGAAATATTCACTACACGAATGCATTCTCCCACCGGTAATGTCTCTGCATACTTGCGTGCGGCACCCAATAGATGCCAGGTGCCGAGTACGTTGGTGTCGATTGCCTGCAGGTGGTTGGTTTCCATCAGCGGCACATGCTTGTACGCGGCGGCATGAAAGATAATCTGCGGTTTTTCAGCGACAATGACATCGTGTAACCGGCGTTCGTTCCGCACATCGGCGATCGCGCAGAAAACGTTCTCCTGCACAAACTCCTGCTCGAGCTGGTAGACGCCGTGTTCCCACTGGTCGACGAGAGTCAGCCGTGCTGGGGAGAGCGCGGCGATCTGGCGCGAAAGCTCACGGCCAATCGAACCGGCCGCACCGGTGACTAACACACGTTTTCCGGTGAGCACGGCCACCACCGGTTGCGGGTCGAGGCGTATTTCGGGCCGCTGCACCAGATCTTCAATGCGCAGATTGCGTATATCCGGCGCAAACTGCGCGAGCTTGCGCGGTATGACTTTATACGCCACAGAAATATCCTGCAGCGAATCCATCACCGATTTGAGAAAATCGGGTGTCGCCGGCATGGTAAACCAGATTTCCTGGACCTGATATTTTTCGACCTGCTTTCGCAGTTCGTTGCCCGAAAATACGCGGTAAGGTCCGACATGGCTGCCGACTTTTTCCGCATCGTTATCGACGATCGCCGTGATATTGTATTTTCCCAACAGATCTTCTGTCGAGAGATCCTGCAGCAGGTGGTGCGCAACGGTACCCGCGCCATAGATGATGATCGGTGTGAGCCCCTGCTTTTTGAGACGCGATTCGGGATTCAGTCTGAAGTACCAGAATAGTCTGTGCATCAGGGTCAGAGTATTTTGTGCAAAAAGTAATATGCCTGCATCTACGGCGGCAAAGGAGCCGCTGAGCAGGCGATCCGCCTGTGCGGCGATCACACCGAAAACCGAGATCACAAAAAGCGTCTGCAGCGAGAACAGGTTGAGGTATTTCAGATTGGCACGGTAGAGCCTGAAAACTGCGAGCAGCGCCACATGCGCAACCCCAAGCGGCAGCGCCCACTGCCAGTTTCGTGCCTGCCAGTGCAGAAACACGGCATAACAAGCTGCGAGCAGCATAAAGTCACCCAACATAGTGAGCGCATTGGGTTTGAGCCTGAACGGCATACGGCCATTTTCTATGTGCCGCGCAGCGCGCCACATAGAAAATGGTCTGTGAAAATACCCCCGCAGAGTGAAAATCCGATTGCCGACCTGATCGCCGTTGCCCGCGACCTGCGCGACACGAATGGTGGCTGCCCGTGGGATCTCGAGCAGACGCATGCGAGTCTCGCAAAGCATTTGCTCGAAGAATCGAGCGAACTGATTGAAATCATCGAACAGGGAATATCTCCCGAGACCGACGCGGCGCTTAAGGAAGAACTCGGGGATGTACTTTTTCAGGTGGTCATTCATGCGCAACTCGCGGCCGAAGAGGGCCGCTTCACGTTTGCCGATGTTGCGCGCGGCATTGCTGATAAACTGATTTCGCGCCACCCGCATGTGTACGGTGAGGTTTTAGCCGACACGCCCGATCAGGTGCTGAAGAATTGGGAAGCCATTAAAGCGCGCGAGCGACAGAAGAAGCAAGAGCGGATATCGTATCTGGACGGAGTACCCAAAACCCTGCCGGCGCTGCAGCGGGCCGAACGCCTGGGCGAAAAAGCCTCGCGCACGGGTTTTGACTGGCCCAAGGGCGAAGCGGGCACGCAGATGCTGCGCGTAAAAATTTCAGAAGAGCTGGCTGAACTCGATGAAGTCAGCGCGAGCGATCAGACGCGCGCGAAAGAAGAGCTGGGCGATCTGCTGTTTGCCGTCGCACAATACGGACGCCGTCTGGGCATCGACAGCGAAGGTGCGCTCAGGCAGGCGTGCAATAAATTCGACCGGCGTTTCCGTTCGATGGAAACAGAGGCCGCCGGCAAAGATCTCTCGGCCGAAGAGTGGGATGCGCTCTGGAACCGCGCCAAAGCCGCCGAGCAGCTTTAGCGCCTTTATTCGTCCAGCCGGTACATGGTGACGACCAGGCGGTAGCCCGAGGTGTCGAACGAGTCGTTGACGTTTTTGTCGGCCCATTTCCACGTGCTGTCGACTTTTGAGAACGAGCCCAGCAGAAGACCATCTGCGCCACACGCCGCAGCTTCGATGCGCACGCGGCGCAGAATATCGGAACGTTCGTAGCCCGAACCGTATTGCACGGTTATCTCACCGAGATAGCGATGCTTCTTTTCCGGCAGCGCGTAGCCGACCGGCAACTGCTCCCAGCTTTTACGCACTTCGGCGCAACCCGCCTTAAATATTTTCTTCTCGATCGACAGACAACCGACCAGCGCGACGGCGATGCAAATCACCACAGGTGCCCGGAGGGCACCTGTGGTGATTTGCATGATTCTACGGAGCGACATCTTTTACTTTGCGCATCGGCTGCGCGCTACAGGCTGACAATATGAATCGTGTCGCGCCGAAACCGGCGAGTGATCCGTTATATGCCGCACTCGACAGACTCAGCGCTATTATAGGCAAGCGCAACACGGTCTGGCCCGCAGATGGCGAGCGTTTCCCGGCTTACCTGCACGACGAAACCTACCTGCGCGGCAATGCAGAGCTCGTCCTGCGACCGGGCAGCGTGGCGGAAGTCTGTGCCCTTGTTGCAGAGGTCAATGCGCTGCGCGCGGGTTTTCCCGATGAAAAAGACAAGCTGAGTTTTACGCTGCGCGGCGGCGGCAGCGGACTCTCGGGTGCCTGCGTGCCGTCGCGCGGCATCGTACTCGATCTGACGCGGCTCAACCGTATCCTCGACGTCGATTTGCGTAACCGGGCCATCCGCGCTGAGTGCGGTGTGATTCTTGCCGCTTTTGATGAGGCGCTTTCGGGCAGCGGCTTATGTTACGCAGTGGATCCTTCGTCGCGGGCTTTATGCACCGTCGGCGGCAGTATTGCCACGAATGCCGCAGGGCCGGCGTCGCTCAAATATGGCAGCACGCGCAATTATCTCGCGATGGCACAATGGGTGAGCGCAGCCGGAGAAGCGACTCGGGCAGGAGCATTGCCCGCTAAAACTTCGATGGGGTTTTCCATAACGGATCTGCTGTGCGGCAGCGAGGGGCGACTGGGTATTGTGACTGAAGCGACGCTGCGACTCGTTCCGATTCCTGCGACAATCGCGCTGGTCATGGGCAGTTTTGCTTCTGAGAGCGCGGCGGTGGAGTGTATTCTCGCGCTGCGCTCAGCGGGCATTCAGCCGCGTTGCATCGAACTCATCGACGCCTACAGCGCATCGCTGGTTGATTTTCCGCTGGCGCAGGGCGTTATGCTGATGATTGAATTTGACGGCAACGAAGCTGCGGTGTCCGCAGATATTGAGCGCCTGTTATCCGTGAAAACGGCTGCCGAGTGGGTGTTTGCGAGAGACGACAGGAACCGCGGGGATCTATGGGCTAAAAGGAAAAACATATCTCCCGGCATCAAGCGGCGTTTTGCCTATCGCCTCGGCGAAGACGTGGCGGTGCCGCTGACGTCTCTGGCCGCCGTCTGTGCATATGCCCGCCGGCACGCGGCGGACCAGGGTGTTGAAGTCGCGATCTGGGGGCATGCCGGCGATGGCAACCTGCATGTGAACTACCTTCTCGAATCTGCCTCGCAGTTGCCGAAACTCGATATGCTGATGCGCGCACTCGCCGGCGAAGTCACGCGCGCCGGGGGTGCTATGTCGGGGGAACACGGTTTGGGGCGCCTGAAAAGGAAATTTGCGCGCGAAGTTTTGCCAGCGCAGTACTTTGATATGCAGCGGAACATCAAGACAGCGTTTGACCCGCAGATGCTGTTTAACCCCGCGCTGGAGGCCAATTGAATCCCGGCGAACTGATGAAGATCCATGACCTGATGATGCCCGCTGTGCGCGAAGCGGGCAAGGCAGTGATGAAATTTTTCCACAGCAGCGATTACACTGTAACGCACAAAGATGCGGAAAATCCGGTCACCGACGCCGACTTTGCGGCCAACCGCATTCTGCGCGCGGCGATTGAAAAATATTTTCCCGCTGATGCGATCTTAAGCGAAGAGAGCGACAGCGCCGCAGAGCGCGCCAGCATGGACGTGCGCTTCCAACGCCGGCGTGTGTGGATTCTCGACCCAATCGACGGCACGCGCGAATTCATCAAGGGGCGCGACCAGTTTGCGGTGTCAGTGGGACTCGTCGAAGGCGGCAAAGCGATACTCGGTTTTATCTGCAACCCAGCGCGCGATTATCTCATGACCGGCGGTGCCGGTATTGGCCTGTTTAAAGACGGCGTGGCATATTCCTCACCCGCGCGCAGTGAGGGCCCGTGGGCCGAAGATGCCGCATTACATCCGCCTCAGGCGCTGCCGAAAATCTGTGTGTCGCGCAGCGAACACAAATCGGGAAAACTCGCCCATCTTGAAAAACGCTACGGCGATTTATCGCCGATGGCGATTGGCTCGATCGCTTACAAGCTGGCGCTGGTCGCCGATGGCACATTTGATCTCGTGGTGTCGGTCAAACCCAAAAACGAATGGGATATCGCGGGCGGGGCGGCGCTGCTGGCTGCCGTCGGGCTTGAGCTGCGCGAAGGCAATTACGAACCGGTGGAGTTCAATAAACCGCAGACGGAATCATTTGGCCTGGTGGCAGGCACGCGCGCGGCGTGTGAATGGTATCGTAATTTGAAACAGTCGTAGAGATATCCCGCCGGGATGTCTCTACGACTATATTAAGCTTCTTTTTTGAAAAATTTAAAGTACATCGTTTCCATAAACCAGTAACACACCAGAAGGAAACGGTGCCAGCGGTAAGGTTTGTTGATAGTACGCCATAGCCACGTGTAACCCGCCGCCGCCATAAACGCCGGCGCTTTTTTGCGCGTGCCGGCGAGGGTGTCGAATGCGCCGCCGACGTTGACGATGATCAGATCGCCCAACTGCGAGCGATTCTGTTCAATCCACTTCATGCCACGGTGGTAGCCCATGCCGACAAAAAGAATGTGCGGGTCGGTCTTGCGCACGGCCTCAAGCACGCGTTCGCCGGTCGGGCCCTTGAGATAGCCGTTATGGCGGCCGACAATGCGCAAACCCGCAAACGAGCGCCGGAAGTTTGTATAGAGCTTCTCGAGCACCTCGTCGCGCGAGCCGAGAAGAAACACAGTGTATTCTTTTGCATGGGCGATGCGAATCAGGTTCATCGCATAGGCGACGGTCGAAATCAGTTCGGGCAGCGGCTTATGCAAAGCACGCGACATGTAAAGCATACCCGAGCCGTCGGGCAGATTTATGAAAGAAGCATTGGCCATATCGAGCATGCGCTTGCGAAAACGCACCCAGACGTAGCGGTACGGGTCAAAGGGAAACACGAGTTGCGGGCCGAACTTTCCGCTCGATTTGGTCTTTTTTTCCCGCATTTGATCGAGCTTGTGGATAGAATGCGCGACAAGGTCGGCCGAGGTCGCCTGGTAAAAGGGGATTTTCCCTAATAACACCCGCCGTTCCTGCAGGCTCGACGTATCGATGTTCTTGTATTCCAGAATGGGGTCAGAATCATCTTTATTGGTCAGATGGGGGTTCAGCGAGAAGTCGTTCCTCATAATTACTTGTAGTGAGTCCGAGGATTCGCAGGGCGAATCCTGAGATCGAACTATGTCACTTTTTCAGCGACCCCGCCTTTCGCACAGGGCGTCAATTAAGTATCGAAACTTAAAAAAATCCTACCGCAAACTTGAGGGGGGGTCGATCATTTAACAGGCAGATTTTGGCAAAGCCAAAACCTGCCCGGGCCAAGGATGGCCTAATTCTCACGTTACAAGGAAGTAACTATGGCTCGTAGACTCGCCAACAAGGGCAGGCGAAATTTGCCCAAAACGACCGAACTCGGTAAACGCACGTATTCTTCGACTGAAGCGCGCATCCACGAATATAAGACGCGCATACGCGACCGGGAATATCTCGAGTTCGCTATCGACCGCATTGCGATCGAACTCACGCACTTTCTGACGAAGTAATGCCTTTGACCCTTTACGAAAAGGTCCGGGCACGCAGCGTAGAATTTAAGGCTGCGCTGCCGAATAAAAATGAGGCCGGCAGTTTTACCGCCGCGCTGTTGGATTTTCTTTTTGCCGACAGTTTTTGCACTCAACAGGAATCTGCCGATGAATGGCTGGAGCGCCTCGGCAAACTCGAAGCGCAGCTGAACCAGCTCATGAAACCGTTTATCTTTGATGCTGCGGCCAGGCTTAGCGCTGAATTTATGCACGGACAGCTGCCGCAGCTCTATGACGTGCTGTGGCAGGATGCCGAAGCCGCATACGCCGGCGATCCCGCGGCAGAGAATTTACAGGAAGTCGTGCTCGCGTATCCGGGTTTTTATGGCGTTGCCGTCTATCGCATCGCTCATTATCTTTTCTCGCAGGGAATTCCCACTTTGCCCCGGCTTTTGAGCGAACATGCGCATGAGCGCACCGGCATCGATATTCATCCCGCGGCAAAAATCGGTCGCTCGTTTTTTATGGATCACGGTACCGGCATCGTGATCGGCGGCACTTCGATCATAGCCGACAACGTCAAAATCTATCAGGGAGTCACGCTCGGCGCACTTTCGGTCGACAAGAGCCTCGCGAGTACAAAAAGGCATCCGACAATCGAAGAGGGCGTCGTTATCTACGCCGGGGCAACAATTCTCGGCGGGGCAACAGTCATCGGGCGCAATTCAGTCATCGGGGGCAATACGTGGATAGTCGAAAGTGTGGAGCCGTATTCCGTGGTCTATAACAAAAGTTCAAGTCGTGTCAGACCCGCAAAAGAAATCTCCGGCGTGATCGATTTTTCCATCTGATCTGCCGGGCGACGGCTGTCGTCAGGCCGTTAGTCGGCAAGCTTGCGCACGATAACCATCGTTGCATGCCGGCCGTTCCAGTTAATCGCCGTCGCCGATACTTCGGTCGTAACAATTGAGCCGTCGAGGCGAATGAAACGTTCTTTCAGCGGCGGCACCGAAGAGTTCGGCTGCGTGAGCAGCTTGAGACGCTCAAATACCGCAGCATGGTCGTCGGGGTGCACAAAATGCAGCGCGTTCTGCCCGATCAGACTCTGCGCATCTTTGGCTCCGACCAGCTTTACAGCCGCAGGATTAACAAACATGAGAAATCCTGACTGGTGGACAATAATTGCGTCGCTCGCTCCTTCGACGATTTTTCGGTAACGGTCTTCGCTTTCGCGCAGACTGTCTTCAGCATTTTTTTTCTCGGAAATATCGGTGACCATTGCGAGTGCGCCGGTGATCTTTCCGCTGGCGTCCAGAATCGGGTTGGTATTCATGAATGTCCAGATGGTAGTGCCATTTTTATGGATCAATCTGCATTCGTGCGCCTCTGCGATTCCGTTATTGCGCCGCTCGAGGCGCTGCGCGCCGGCCTCGCGGTCTGCGGCCGGCATGAGTTCGAAAAAGGATTTGCTCAGCATCTCTGCGTTTGTATAACCCAGCATTTCGGCCATGCGCGTATTGACAAACGTGGTTTTGCCGCTGCCGTCTATCGTCCAGATGCCCTCAACAGATGTTTCGACGAGGCGCTGGAAATCAATGTTGCTGCGCTGCAGCGCGGCATCGGATTCGCGCCGCCGCTGCTCTTCACGCCGGTACGCTTCGAGTAACTCAGACATGCGCAGCATATGCATTCTGCGCTCGTTGAATGTCGTGGCGAGTGCCATGCCTACCGTCGAGAGTGTGACGAGAAACAACCAGGTATCCACAAAATCAGCAGGGCTGCTGCCGCGCATAGCCATCGACAGACTTATGTACAGACCGGTGATAGATTGCATGACGATGATCGCGGTGACGACGAGCGTTGCATGCCGGCCAAAACGGACGGCAGCCCATGACACAAAGATAAATCCGACAAAAGCGCGCGAATATGTACCATAGGACGCCTGGTCGCCGTGGAACAGGCCCAGGCCGCTGACTACCGTCAGAATCAGCCCCACAGAGATCTCAATGAGTTTGCTGCGGTCAAACCAGCCAATCGGTAAAGTGCGCCAGATGAGTATCAGCGGCGTGATCAGAATTACGCCGAACGAATTGCCCATCCACCACGTCTGCGCGTGGTGCCAGAAATACTGGTCGGTTTTTGCAAAGAGTTGAATTGCGGTGGCCGAAATGATTGCGCCCGGAATCGGCACCAAAATGCCGGCAATCACGATCAATTTCAGGTAATCCCGGGCTGAGCCCAGAAATATGTCGACTTTGGCGATGCGCAGGAGCAACAGCCATGTCATAAAAGTTTCCAGACCATTGGAAAATGCATAGACAAAATTCAATTGCCAGCTGCGGCCATCGAGTACGCTCGCGATGCACGACGCCAGAATAACGAGGGGGAGGTATTTGATGCCGCCCAGCAGCACCCCCGCGGCTGCGATACCGCTCGCGGGCCAGAAAATCGTACTGAGTCTAGTCGGCGAAAAAAAATGCGTCGCCAGTACACTGGCGAGAATATGCACCGCGACAAAGATCAGCATCAAAGCCGAACTCCGGATAATGGATTTACGAATGCCGTACGGTTCCATGCTCAACGGCAGCGTACATTTATCGGGCACAGAGTAAAGGGATTTGCACCCCGGCGCCTGTACCGTTGCACAGAATTGCTTGTCGCGTTTACCATAGCGGCAACATTGGCGTAATGAAAATTCATCACTTGCAGACGGCCAGCTTTTGCCCTTTCGGTGGACCGCTGGTTCACGACCGCGGTCTGTCGGGCGGCCCTGCGCATCTGCTCTGCCATTCGCTGCTGATTGAGACGAACGACGGCCTCGTGCTGATCGATACGGGGTTTGGTACCGAAGACCTGCAGAATCCGCAGGAACGTCTGGGATTGCCTTTTGTGGCACTGATGAATGTGAAGTTTGATCCGGCGCTGACCGCGTTGCACCAGATCGAAGCTCTCGGTTTTAAGGCCAACGATGTGCGTCACGTCATACCCACGCACCTCGATCTCGACCATGCAGGCGGTATGCCCGATTTCCCGAAAGCCAAAGTGCATATCTATGAAGACGAATATCTCGCGGCAATGGAGCCGGCGACGCTCAATGAAAAGCAGCGCTACCGCCCAGCGCACTGGCGGCATACTCCCGACTGGCAGACGTATTCTCTCGAAGGCGAATCGTGGTTCGGTTTTCCGGCGGTGCGGCCGCTTTTGGGGGCGGGCAAAGATGAAATACTGCTGATTCCGGTGACCGGCCACACACGCGGCCATACTGCGATTGCCGTCCGATCCGAAAGTACACGAAGTACCGGGCCGCGAGCTGCTACGGATAGCATCGGTGCGAGCGGGGAAGGTAATTGGCTGCTGCATTGCGGCGACGCGTATTTCCACAAAGGCCAGATGGATCTGGCGCACGAACATTGCCCTATCGGGCTGGAGATCTTTCAGCGGCTGATGGCCGTCGACAACACTGCGCGCGTGGAAAATGTCTCCCGGCTGCGCCAGCTCAAGCACGACCACGGCCATGAAGTGGAGCTGTTCAGCGCGCACGACAGAGACGAATTTGAGCGGCTGGCGCACAAAACGGCGGTATGAGCACCGACGAGATCAGCGGTTTTCAGCGCTCGATCAACGGGTTCTTTCAAAAATATTTCGCCAATTCGGGTTTCACGAAATTCCTGCTCGGTCTGAGCGATTATTTCTGGTTCTCACGCAAAGTTTTCCAGTCGCTGCTGCACCTGCGCGGAAAGCACCTCGATACCTTTTTCCGCGTCGTGACCAATCAGGTGCGCTTCACCGGCGTGCAGGCGCTGCCGATGCTGTCTGTCATCGCGCTGTCGATCGGCGCTACGACGATTATTCAGGCCATCACGTTTCTGCCGCGTCTCGGGCAAGATAACTTTATCGGCAATCTGTTGCGGCTTGTGATTGTGCGCGAGGTGGGCCCGCTGATCACTGCGATCATCGTGCTCGCGCGTTCTGGCTCTGCGATCACGGCAGAGATGTGCACGCAGA
>CAYHJO010000079.1:0-16949 GCA_964356715.1 uncultured Turneriella sp.
CATGATTCTGGAGCGCGTCGACAAGAATCGCTGACATCGCCTTGTTGAAGAGAGTCACGCACAACTTCTCCTTGCCACCCCGGCGCCTCGGTAATCTCTCGCCCAATGAAATCAAAGCTGATTCGCGCCGGAATTTTCACCGCCATTATCGGCGCTCTGTTACTCGCTCACTACATCTACCTTGGCTCAAAGCCGCTGGTGAATAACGCTGCGCGCAAGGGCGCGGGCTTCAGCTCGGCGCTGCTGGCGAACGGCGCAACGGCCTACCAGGCGGCAAATATTGCGGGTGATAAAACCGTTGTTGTGCTTGTGGGTGACATGGTACTCAACTCTGCGGTGTGGGAAAATACCTTTAACGAACTGACTAAAACCGGCATGGCGGTGTTGCGCTACGATCTTTTCGGCAGTGGATATTCTGCACGGCCGCGCGGTGCTTACGACGCGGAATTTTTTGCAAATCAGCTCGAGTCGCTGGCAAACAAAGTGCTGCCGGGGCGCAATCTGATTCTCGTGGGCCTCGGCGATGGGGGAGCCATCGCCGCCGCGTACGCGGCCAAACAGGCGCAGCGCGTGAAAAAGCTAATCCTCATCGATTCGGTGGGCATCGAACACAAAGCACCCTTGCGAGCACGGTTGATGGCGGTGCCGGCGATCGGTCGCTACTTCGGCCGCATGTTCGGCGGGGGGGTAGCGAAGAGTGTTATTGCCGACAGTTTCTCCACCACGCCTGCACCGGCCGTGCTGGCACGGCTCGAAGCACCTGCCGCTACGAAAGGTTATGCCGATGCGCTGCGTGCATCTTACCGGCACTGGCAGCGCAGCAACAACCGGCAGCCGTTTCTCGCGCTCGCGCCCAAGAAGATTCCGACGCTGATAATGTGGGGGTTGCGCGATAAAATCACGCCGCACGCCGGCATGGCCGAGCTACACAAGATTCTCGCGCACTCCGAAACCGCGGTATTCGAAAATTCGGGGCACGCGCCGGTGATCGACGAACCCGACATCGTGCACCGCCGCATGCTGAAATTTCTGAAAGATTAATCTTCTTTCTTGATTTTCGGCAGCACCACTTCTGCCTGCCAGGTATCGTGCATGCTGCATTTCGCGATCACGAAGTAGCGGTCTTCGGGCCTGCGTGTAAAACTGAACTTCGCGGAAGCCGTTCTGTTTCCGCGCTGGAAATCCGCCTTTTGCAGTTCTTGCATACGGTGATTCAGCAAAATAATATTCTCTGTGTAGTGCGCGGCTTCGCCCTCGAATGGTACGCTCACCAGCACTTCAAACTGGTTGCGGCCTGTTTCGCGCACCTGCGCGATCGGTACGTGGTCGCTTTTTTGTTTGTCCCATGCACCGGGGCTGGCGAGCGAAAGAAATTTTTGATCCGGTGTCATAACGCGCGGATCGTTCAGCGTGACGGCGCCGGTTTTTGAAATGGTGACGTCGCGGTTTTCTGAAGTTGACGAACCCGATTTAGAGCACGCCGCGAGCAGCACCAGAAGGCAGAGGGTTAATTTCATAAAAAAAACAAACGCACGCTGACATTGAGTCAATGAATTTTCTGCTGGCGCCGGAAAATGATGCTTATTGGGCGCAGCTGCTGTGATTTTTTTTTGCCAGACGCTGGAACAGTATAGAGTACAATAGAGTACAGGAGTTGGATTTTTTTTCGACGTTTCTTCTTCCGATGTCGCAGTTCACCCACCTGCCTCGTCCGATAATATAACGTGAATTGGAATATACTACGCTTAGGCGCTGCGCTGATACTGGCGCTGGTTTTTGCCACATCAATTTATGCACAGGCAGGGGCCAAACCTGCGAACGGCAAAGCGGCAGCGGGTAAGGCTGCGGGCAAGGGCAAGCCCGATAAAGATGCCAAAAAAACCGAGCAAGGTGATCCGCTCGATACTTCGGCAGATCTAGCCGACCCGGTCGCGAAGCAGCGCGTGGGCTGGTTGCCTGAATTCGCCGCGCTCGGTACGTTAGCGCTGCCGATCGGTGACGTAGCTACAATTCTGGATATGGGTTTTGGTGGCCGTGCTGATTTTACTACGCACATTCCGGCAATGAAATTTCTGAAGCAGGGCGGCTTTGATATTCGCCCCGGCCTCTTAGCTGGTCTGCAGCTGCATGCGGTAAAATCGGCGAAGGGCGGCAATTTCACGGCAATGCCAGGCCTTATCTATGCGAGCATCGAACTGACCAGAGTGTCGCCTAGCCTGCGTCCCTATTTTGCTCTGGGTTCGGGAGTGACGATTTCGTCGGCGAGTGCGACGGGTATTGGCTCTATCGATGCAACGCTCTACGGCGCGCTGGGTACAAAATGGTTCCCTGGCAAGGAGCAGAAGTTCTTTATTAAAGCAGAAGCTTCGTTTTATATGATATTTGAATCGGTAAGTGGGATGTTTATGCACGCCAACATAGGCGGGGGATACAGGATATGAGGACTTTAATCAATATGAAGGCTATTGCAGCGGCGCGGATTTTCGCGCTTTTGCTGCTTATGGGATCTGCCGCCTGCAGCGGCGGAACGCTGAAGTCTTTGTTTGACGATGCACCCGCGGCCACGGCGCCGAACAACCCAGCGGTGCCGACAGCAGCGGTGACCTACGCACAGGGGGCGGTAACTACCGGGCCATTCGTGGCTGGCGATGTCGTCATCACAGTAACATATCCATCGAATGTGACATCGGTCCCGAATATTTCGATCAACCAGCCAGGTTCGACAGACATCTCCGCAGTGGCGATGACCGGCACGGCACCGACAAACGTATTCACTTACACTTACACGGTGAATGCCGCGACCGGCGGCACATATATTGACGGAACAGCGACAGTATCGCTGTCTTCCGTCAGTCTGGCGAGCGGCGAAACAGTCAGTGCTGTCAGCGGCAATACTTTCCAGATAAACACCGTCGGGCCGGTAGTGACTGGCGTATCTGCTACGAACGCAGATGCTACTTACGGTATTTCGAGCAATATCGACGTGACAGTCACTTTCGACAAGGCAGTCTATGTGACTGGCACACCGCAACTGACTCTTTCAACGACGTCCCCGGCAACGACAGCGGCGAATTACGTGTCCGGTTCAGGGACATCGACGCTGACTTTCCGTTATACGGTGTCTGCGGGCAACGCCAACACCGATTTGGATTACGCTGCTACCGGATCACTCGGGCTGAACGGCGGCACCATTCGCGACACGCCGTCTGCGCTCATCGGCAACAACGCCAACCTGACATTGCCGGCCGTGGGCGGCGCTTCTTCTCTTGCAGGCAGCAAAGCGATCGTGATCGACGGTGTGCGTCCGACGGTTACCAACGTCACAGCCAGCACAGCGAACGGCACGTACGGTATCGGCGCGGTTATTTCTGTCCAGGTGACTTTTAGCGAAGCTGTCAACGTCACTGGTACTCCGAATCTGGTCTTAACAACGGGCTCACCGGCCACGACGGCCGTGGGATATACCTCCGGATCCGGAACTAATACGCTTACCTTCGATTACACTGTCGCTAACGGTAATGATAGTAATGATTTGGACTATTTCGCGACAACAGCATTGACCGTTGCTGGCGGCACTATTAAGGATACAATCGGCAATAATCCCAATGATGCGACTCTGACATTAGCTGCTCCGGCTGCCGCAAGTTCGCTGGGCGCAAACAAAGCCATTGTGATCAAAGGTGTCGCTCCGACTGTGACCAATGTGACTTCAGCGCTGGCCAATGGTACTTATGGCGTCGGCGCAGCGCCCATTGATGTCACTGTCACTTTCAGCAAGGCTGTCACGGTGTCGGGCTTCCCGACACTCGATCTCGCAATTCCGAGCGCAACGCCCGTGGCATACTTCAGCGGCAGCCCCGGTACAACTCTGACATTTCGCTACACTGTCGCAGCTGGCGAAAATACTCTCGACCTGGATTATGCCGCGACGACGAGCCTCAAACTCAATGGCGGTACAATCAAAGATTCGAGCGTTGTCTTCACCAGCAACGCGAACGATGCAACGCTAACGCTGGCGTCACCGGGCGCGGCGGGCTCTCTGGGTAACAACAAGGCTATCATTATCGACGCTGCTGCACCCACTGTGAGCTACGTCACCTCGACTACCGCGAATGGTTCGTATAAGACCGGGCAGGCGGTCAACGTCGGCGTTGTGTTCAACAAGGCAATGGCGGTAACCGGCACACCGCAAATCACCCTCACCACGGGGAATCCTGCAACGACTGTCGTAAACTACGTGGGGCTTGGCACCACATCGATCGCCAACGATACGCTGAACTTCACTTATACGGTCGCAGCGAATAACACGAGCTCAGACCTCGATTACGCCTCGACCGGGGCTTTAGCGCTGAATGGTGGAACAATCAAAGACACGCTCGGCAACATCGCAGCGCTGACGCTGGCTGCTCCCGGCGCGGCCAATTCGCTGGGTGCTAATAAGGCGATTGTGATCGATACCACGGCACCGACGGTCACCAGTGTAACTTCGAGCACGACAGACGGCACTTATGGTACCGGATCAAATATCTCTATTCAGGTCGTGTTTAGCGAAGTCGTCAACGTCGTCGGCTCGCCCACGCTGCAACTAGAGACTGGCACCACCGACCGCAACGCGACTTACGCTTCGGGTTCGGGCTCAAATACGCTCAATTTTACTTATACCGTACAGGCGGGCGATTCCGCGGCCGACCTGGAATACCTGAGCACCGCGTCTCTCACCGCAGGTACAACGATACGCGATGCAGCGCTCAACGATGCAACCCTGACACTGCCGGCACTCGGCAGCGGCACTTCGCTCGGCGGCAGCAAAGCAATCGTCATTAATACTACAGTGCCTGCGGTGACGAATGTCACGTCGAGTACCGCCAACGGAACTTACAAGAATGGCAGCCCGAATGTCTCCATCCAGGTCACATTTTCTGTTGCGGTAGACATTACGGGTTCGCCAACGCTGGCACTCAATTCCGGCGGCTCAGCGACGTGTGCGGCTGCAACGAACACCACAACGATGACGTGTACTTACGTCATCGGCGCATCGGATAATGCGGCCGATCTCGACTATTCGGCGACGACTTCACTGGCACTCGCCGGCGGTACAATCAATGCCAACATAGGCGGATCTGCAGCGAACCTGACACTCTTCACGCCGGGTGCAGCCGGCTCGCTCGGCGCCAATAAGGCAATTGTCATCGATAACACGGCGCCGACCGTGACGAGCGTCACGTCGAGTCTTGCGGATGGTACGTACAAAGCAGGCCAGGTTGTACCGATACAGGTGGTGTTTTCAGAAATCGTGAACGTCAATACCGGCGGAGGCACGCCGTACATCCGCCTTGTGACAGGCACGCCAGCGACCACCGATGTTTCTTATGCGTCGGGCACGGGCACGACGACGCTGGTCTTTAATTATACGATCGCCGCTGGCAACACTTCGGCCGATCTCGATTATTCGGCGACAACAGCACTGGGCCTGCTCGGCGGTATTATTCAGGATACGGCGGGCAATAATGCAACACTGACTCTCGCAGCACCCGCAGCGGCGAACTCTTTGGGGGCCAACAAGGCCTTGGTAATCGACACGACAGCGCCGACGGTAACGGGCGTCACATCGACCACCGCCAACGGCACATACGGTGTCGGTACTGTGATTCCGATTCAGGTGGTGTTCAGCGAGGTCGTCAATGTGTTGGGTACACCCACGCTGACTCTCTCAACGGGCAGTCCGGCAACTACCGCGCTCAATTACTCTTCGGGTTCGGGTACAAACACCCTGGTATTTAATTACACCGTCGCGGTGAATAACAGCGCCAACTTTCTTGATTACGCGAATACGACTGCATTAACCGCAGGAACTTCGATCAAAGACAATGCCGGCAACGATGCGACGCTGACCCTGGCATCGCCGTCGGCAGCCGGATCGCTTGGCGTGAACCGAAATATTGTCATTGATGCGGTGGCACCGGTCGTTACCGGCGTCTCTTCTTCGACGGTCAATGGTTCCTACAAGGCTGGCGCGACAGTCAACGTGGATGTGACATTCAACAAGGCCATCACCGTCGATACGACGGGCGGAATTCCCTACATTACCATGGCAACGGGTACACCTGCCACGACGAACATGAATTATTCTTCGGGTAGCGGTACGGCAACGCTGACCTTCGTCTATACGGTCGTGGCTGGTAATACGTCTGCAGACCTAGATTATGCGTCGACGACCGCATTGCAGGCCAATGGCGGTACGCTCAAAGACACTTACGGGAACAATGCGACGCTGACTCTTGCGTCGCCAGGCGCGGTGAATTCCCTCGGCGCAAACAAGAATATCATCATCGACACGACCAATGCAACCGTGACCAATGTAACCTCGAGCACTGCGAACGGTACCTACGGTGTCGGTTCGGCGGTCAACGTGACCGTGACCTTCTCCGAAGTGGTGTATGTGACCGGCACACCGACGATCACGCTCGCAACGGCAGGTTCGGCCAACGGCACGGCTTCTTATGTTTCCGGGCATGGTACGAGCAATTTGCTTTTTACTTACACGGTTGGCGCGGGAGAAGTCTCTTCCGATCTCGACTACGTGGGTACTGGCGCTCTGGCCGGCACAATCCGCGATCTCGCGCAGAACAGCGCGAACCTGACGTTGCCCTCTCCCGGCGCCGCGGGCTCGATCGGGGCGAACAAGGCAATTATAATAGAAGGCGTCGTGCCGACGGTTACGAATATCACATCCTCGACAGCCAACGGTTCTTATAAAGCCGGGGATGCGATCAGCATTCAAGTGACGTTCAGCGAAGCGGTGAATGTTGTCGGTACACCGACGCTGACCCTGTCAACGGGAACACCAGCCACAACCGCGGTGAACTATGTGTCCGGTACGGGCACGAGCACACTGACATTTACCTATACTGTGTCTGCGGGCAATAGCAGCGCGGATCTCGATTTTGCCTCGACAACGGCGCTCACCGCCGGTTCAACAATACGCGACGCTGCTCTGAACGATGCAGTATTGACGCTGCCTGCACCCGGTGCAGCCGGTTCTCTCGGCAGCAATAAAGCAATCATCGTCGATACGACTGCTCCGACGGTTTCGAGTGTAACCGCATCGACCGCCGACGGTACGTACGGCGCGGGTTCGAATATTTCCATACAGGTCGTTTTTTCCGAAATTGTCAACGTAGTGGGCTCGCCCACCTTGCAGCTCGAAACCGGCACGACCGATCGTAACGCCACCTACGCTTCGGGTTCCGGTTCAAACACGCTCAATTTCACTTATACAGTGCAGGCGGGAGACTCAGCCGCAGACCTCGAATATCTGGCGACATCTTCGCTCGCAGCGGGCACTACCATACGCGACGCCGCGCTGAACGATGCCACGCTGACTCTGCCGGCGCTCGGCAGCGGATCTTCGCTCGGTGGCAGCAAGGCGATTGTGATTAACACAACGGTGCCGGCTGTAACTAACATTGCATCCACTACCGCAAACGGCTCTTATTCAACTGGCAATATTAACGTGCGCCTGACATTCTCAGTCGCCGTCGATGTGACCGGTTCTCCGACAATCGCGCTGAATTCGGGCGGCTCGGCTACATGCGCTGCCGTGACGAACAGCACAACCGTCGACTGCACGTACACAATCGCCGCGGGCCATAATGCTGCCGATCTCGATTACAGTTCGACATCCGCGCTGGCGCTGTCGGGTGGCACCATCAACGCAAACGCAGGCGGATCGGCAGCCAACCTGACACTCTTTACACCCGGTGCCGCAGGCTCCCTGGGTGCCAATCAGGCAATCATCGTCGATACTACGGCGCCGACAGTCACCAATGTGACCTCTTCGCTGGCTGACGGTACCTACGGTGCGGGGCAGGTTGTACCGATTCAGGTGACCTTTTCTGAAGTGGTAAACGTTGTCGGCACGCCCACGCTGACATTAACTACGGGTACACCGGCCACAACGGCAGTGAACTATGCCTCGGGGACTGGAACGGCAACATTGACATTTAACTACACGGTCGCAGCCGGTAACACATCGGCCGATCTCGACTACGCTTCGACCGCGGCGCTCACCGCCGGCACGACAATCCGTGATGCCGCACTCAACAACGCGACGCTGACGCTCGCGTCGCCGGGCGCCGCAACGTCGATCGGTGCCAACAAGGCAATCGTTATCAGCACAGCTGCGCTCAACGTACAGTTCAGCAGCACCTCTGCCACGGTTGCCGAGAATGCCGGCACGGTGAATTTGCCACTCGTTCTTTCTGCGGCTTCGGGCAGCAACGTGACTGTGGATTATTGCGTCGATGCAACGAGTACGGCGGTCAGCGCAGACCATTCACTCACCGGAGCCTGCAATACCGCTGCGGGCACTGCGACAATCACCGCAGGTCAGACAACCGTCAATATTCCGGTAACCATTACCAACGATTCCATGTACGAAGCGACTGAAACGCTCGTTGTGAAACTGGTGAACCCGACCAATGCGACCGTCGGTGCAAGCTCGACCTACACGTTGAGCGTCACCGACGACGATGCACTGCCGACGGTGTCTTTCGCGGCCGCAACCAGCCAGACCGTCGATGAATCGGCATCCGCGCAGAGCGTTGCTGTGACTCTATCGGCACCCACGGGAACAGGCGTAACGCTGACCGTGGCGCTCGGATCTGGCACCGGCACCAGTGGCGCCGATTTCACCACTTCTGGTCTGTCGGTTTCATTTCCTGCCTGTAACGCTGCGCAGGCGAGCTGTACCACGACGCAGGTGACGCAGAATGTGACCTATACGCCGATTCAGGATGGTACAATCGAAGGTAATGAAACCGTAGTTTTGAATCTTGGCACGCCGACCAATGCGACCTTCGGTGCGATTACAACGCATACAGGCACAATCACCGACGATGACGGCACGCCGCAGCTGAGTATCTCCAACGTCACCTTGACCGAAGGCAATGCAGGGCAGGCCAATGCGACCGTGACTGTCACGCTTGCGGGCTCGAACGCGACGCAGAATATCACCGTGAACTATGCAACTTCCAACGGGACCGCTTCGGGTGCAGCGGCATGCGCTGCCGGCATCGATTTTGTACAGGCGAGCGGCACACTTACCTGGACGCCGACACAGACTGGTGCGCAAACTTTTACCGTACCGGTGTGCGGAGATACCATTGCAGAACTCAATGAGACCGCGGTGTTGACAATTTCCGGTGCAACGAACGCCAATATCACGACTGCGACGGCTAATCTGACGATCACGAATGACGATACATCGCTGATTATTTCGAGCGCGCAGACACTCGATTGCGATCCTGTCGATGGCCTGCTCGATCACTATAAAATTACTTTCAACAAAGCGGTGACCGATTCTACTGCGGCGGGTTATGTGCTCAACGCGAAAGGTTCGACAACCTCTACCTGGGGTGTCGCAGGGCGCACGAATCTGCAGCTCGACCACGGCACAGCACTTAACAGCAAGTGCGGAACCGATACTGCCAACGATACGGTTATCTACCTGAAGTTTACACCCGGTGCGAGCGTCGACACGGGCGTAATGCCAGAACTGACCGCGACGGCCGAGACGATCAGCGCGGTAGACTTATCTGGCCAGCTGTATTACAACACCGGCAACGTTATCACAACGGATGTTTCGGAAACAGACCTTGCGGCCCCTTATGTCTGGTATGCGCTGGCAACCAACGTCGGTGGCGTAAACGGTGCGGCCGGCACGACCGATACGCTGAAGGTCATCTATTCGGAGCGCACCAACGGCGTGAGTCTTACGGGCGTAGACCTCGATACGATTTTTAACCTGAACAACAGCCACAATTTCGGTGCAACAACAGATATTACCTCAGCCGTGTGGAGCACGACCACGTACACCAACGACACGCTGACGGTGACATTTGCCACCAACAACGCGACCGTGTACGACGGCGACCAGATCAAGGCGCAGGGCACAACCATTCAGGATACTACGGGCAATTCGCCTGCGGCGATCGCGAACGTGCTGACCCCGCCGACGATTACGGGTACTTTTGACAGTGGCCCCGTGGGCCCTGTCGTGCAGGCCGCTGAATACTTTGACGTCGACAGCAACGGTCACATCGATCACGTCAAGATCACCTTTGATAAGGCGATGAACGACGGCACGTTCCCGGGCTTCCTGTCGGTGAACTCCAACAGTAACAATACGACGGTGGCATGGCAGGTCGCCGGTTACAGCGGCGTGAAAATTGACACACGCACGACGATTGGTAGTTTTTCCAACCCGGCGGACGATAACGTGATCTGGCTGACCTTCACCGAAGGTGCCTCGTACGACACGGGTGCCAAGCCAGACCTCACCGCGACCCTGGGGTCGGCGGCGCTGAAAGATAACGTCAACGCGTGTTATATTAATGCGACACCGACGGCAAATTGCTCGAACAGCACGGTCGCCGTGCTGACAACGACGCAGGTGTCAGAAGGGGACAAAGCTCCGCCGATTTTCACCAGCGCGACTGCGCGTATCGGCGCACGCTACGTATTCGTGTTCTTTAGCGAAAATGTCTGGGGTGCATCGGGCACACCTGCATGCGGTGCCGGTGGGGAAGTCAAAACAGCCAACTTCAGCTATAACAACGCTGCCGCAGGCGGCGCGACATCGATTACGGGCGTCGATAGCACAGACAGCTGCGCCACGACCGACGGTTTTGCGCGTCTTTTCGCCGACACAAATTTTGTGACCGGTGATATCGGCACAGACAAGATCGGAGCCGCCGCATCGCAGCTCTACGACGCCGGCAACAATGCAATGGCGACGACGCCGCAGGCAACGATCCAGGGAACTGTGGCACCATATGTGGTCGCGGCAAGTTCGTTCTTTAATTCGACGACATCGAAGTTCTATATCCGCATTGTATTCTCTGAACCGATGAGCGCCACGACTGCGACGAACGCGAATAATTATTCGCTGGCCGAAGATGTGGCAACTTCGTGCAGCGACATTGCGCCGGTACCGAGCTCGGTGACGGCGATATCTTCGACGGTTTTCGACGTCGAAACGGGCACGCAGTGCGGTACCGGTGCGACCAACCCGACCACGTACCGTATTACTGCTTCGACCAATATTACCGATCTCAATGAGATCGACCCTATCGGCTCGCCAACCTATGCCACGACAATCGGCACGAATGGCACCGGCACGCCGGGCAGTACCACAGACCTGACGCCACCCCGGTTGTTGCAGGCTTTGGCCCTGACCTCGACCACCGTACAGTTGACCTATTCTGAACCGATGAAATCGGGGGATGTGCTGGGCTCTGCGCAGTGCGTTTCGACTTACACGACGGCGGCGACCTGCGCGGCTGACATCGATGCGACTCCCGGCGGCACGCAGCTGAAATACACGTTCACTCCGACGCTGGGTAACGTTGAGAGCGTTGCGACTACTGCGTTTAACTCGGTCTACGTCATCACAACGCAGAACCAGCAGGGCGGCGGATTTTATGCGGTCACAGCTTATGCTTCCAATAATGTCGCGGACATACCCGAAGATCTCGCCGGTATCAATCTTGCCGGGGCACCGTCTAACCAGACGACTTTCCAGGGTATGGGCACGCCGATCGTCAACTTTGGCGACGGGTCACTGTTCACCGATCCCTTTGCCGACGGGACGAGCTTCTCTTATGCCTTCAGCTACAGCAACCTCATCTATCTCGGACCGAACACTGCGAACGCCGGAGCCTTCCGTTTTGAAGCGGATGGTGCGAACCCAATCGGTGTAACGTTTCTCGGCAGCGGCGCGAGCTGCACTAACGATACGACGTTTGGCACCAGCGGCGGTACGGTGTGCGGAACCAGCCTCGGGCCAAACGGTGAAACCGGTATCGTCGGGTTCACCTCGAACACGGTTACGATATCTTCTACCAACTATGAACTGCTGATGTTGGGGCCAATTAAGGACAACATTACCAAGTTCTATTGGACGCAGGATGTCGACACACAGCTCGGTTTCAGCTATTGTAGCGCGAGCTTTACCGGAACCAACGGCGTGAACAGTAAGTCAGCGCAGGGGCTCTATTCATTCAACGCTGATACGTACGTGGGAATATCTTCGGCGCACAATACGAATGCACCGATTCTCAACAAGTTCCCGATGACTGCGTCGGGTGGCATCGTGAGTTGCAGCGGTACGGTGACTGACCTTCAGGGAAATAATATTACCTTGCTCGGCAAGCAAGGCTCGCCGGCTTCCAATCCGGCGGTGAACGGGACAGTCATCGGTATCGATAGTATGCTTTACGTCTCTTCGGGCGTGGCGACGAATGCGTTCTTTGCGGCCAATAACGGCGGTGTGGTCGCATCGACGGGATCACCCACGGCAGCCTCGAGTTTCAGTTCGGTCATCACGCAGGCAAACTTCGGCGGCACAACGCTGACGTACCCGGCAGCGACGGGACTGCAGAAAATCCGGCCAGGCCAGAAGGGCATGCCGTTTATGGTTGTCTATAACGGTGCACTGTATGCAGCGCGCAATCTCGCGGCGGGCACATCGGCGGCGAACCAGGAAATTAATAACGGCGGCGAGCTGTGGAAATGTTCTTCAAGCTGCACGAGTTCGGGTAACTGGAGTAAGATTCTGACGATTAGTAGCTTTGCTACCGGTGGCGGTGGTACAAACAATGCCGCAATTAGCATGTTGCAGGTTAATGGGGATAGGCTTTACCTCGGCGTGGGTAACGCTACGAATGGCGTGGGCATTTTCAGAACAGCCAGCCTTGCCAGCCCGACTGCTGCAACAGATTTTACCCAGCAATCGACGTACGGCGTGGGTAACGCATCTGTCTATAAGTACATCTTCTCGAGTGCGAGTAAGAGCAAGCAGGGTAAGAACTATATCTACGTCACGGTCGGTGACGGCACCGGCGCAATTCAGGTAGTGCGCCAGATGGATTGATGGCACGGCTACCGGCATTAACGCTGCTCGCGGTACTTACCGCGATCGGCTGTGGCCGCCCGCAGGGCGGGACATCTGATGTGCCGGTGACAGGCAGCGAAGATGCTCAGATCTATTTCTCTTCTGCCAACCCCGGTAAATGGCGCGACTACAAGGTCGATCACCAGCTCTCGGTGCAGGTCAAAGGTAAGGGCGATTATTTGACAGTGCGCGTTGAAGTGCCGCTCAAAACGACAAACGAGCATTATATCGAAGTGATCGTCCTCGTTGACGGCAAAAACCGCGAAATTGCCAAACAGACCTTTGCCCGCAGCGAAAAACCCGTCGCAGAGTTTAATATTAGAAAAGAAGAAACTGTTAATCTTTTCGCCGTCGCCAAGTGCAACCAGCACGATATGTGGCGCACAAAAATCGAGTAATCTCTGAATTTTGCCCGATCTTCGGGTTACATCGCGGGAACACTTAAGGAAGCTCTGAAAAAGCCATGCGTGGCTCTCGCGTGACATAATACCTCCTTTTTGCTCTGTTCGTTTTTGTCAGGAATTTGTCGTTTTTTGTCGTAAAGAGTACGATAGAGTACGTCTGAGTACGGTAGAGTACATAATAAAGGGTGTGGTATGTTAAAATCTAAGCTGTTTTCATCGGTCGGGGCAAAGCTGGTCGGATTGCTGTTGGCGATGGCGAGCATCAACTGTTCGGGGAAAACCTACAGCACGTTCATGCAGCCGTTTGATCTGATTTTTGGGGGCAGTAAAACTACCGCCAATGCGGCGGTAACGATAGGGCTAACATCGGCGACGCCGCTGACGCCAACGCGCGTGAGGCTCGTGCTTTCAAAACCTGTTTCTCTCACGACCGGGGAAAATTCCTCTAACTTTGTCATCAAAGATGCCAATGGCGCGACGATTGATATCGTGGCAGTGACGCGTGACCCGTTCGATTCTTCTGTTGTTTATATAGATACCAGCCTGCAGGTTGCCGGTACGGTCTACACGATTACGGCTTCAAACCTTGTCGGAGTAGACGGGGCAACGCTGAATTCGAGCGCGAATACTGCTTCCTGGACCGGTCCCAATAACGTCGATGCCACGCCGCCGACGATCTCTGTCGCAATGGCAACACTGAGTACTCAGGTTGACGTCACATTTTCCGAGGCGCTTGATTTGGCGTCTGCGCAGACCTCTGGCAATTATACGCTCTACGGCCCCGGTGCTTCCGCGTGTTCTGGCGGTACAGTAGCTGTTTCAGCTGCGGCGCGCGATACGGCGAATTTTGCCAAAGTTAAGCTGACCACCGGAGCAATGGCAGCGGGCACATACTATCTGAAAGCCAATAGTGTGAAAGATTCGTGGGGTAACGCAAGCCCAGCGACTACGTGTTCAGCGGCGTTTGCTTATACTGTGCCCGCGGCCCCAAAAGTCGCAAGCGCAATCTCACAATCACCTGCCTCGCTGCTCGTGACCTTCGACCAATCTATGGCTAATAACGCAGCTCTCACCACTGCGGCCAACTATGTTGTTTCGGGTTGCGGTGCGCTGGCTTCGACTGGTGCTACTGTCACAAGGCTCAGTTCAACGCAGGTAGTCTTGTCATCCATGGTGACAGGTACAGACGGATCGTGCAAAGTAACGGTCAACACAGCGATCACAGGCACAACCACTGTTGCGCTCAGCGGTACGGGAAATGTTGCTTTTTTCAATTATCTTTCGAGCAATACTGGCGCAAATGCGAATGGACCTACGGTTGTAGGCGTTTCCGCGACCAGCAGCACAAATGTGCGCGTTACTTTTAGCGAACCGATAGACGATACCACTGCTGTTGCCGGCAGTTTTGCTTTTGCTCCTTCGCTAACGGTGTCCGGTGTGACTTGCGGGCCCAGTGCCGGCAACTACACATATTGTGATGTGGCAATGACGGGCACGCCACAGACCACACAAAGCTATTCAGTAACAGTATCTGGAATCAAAGACGTAGTCGGTAATACGATGACTACGTCATCGACGACATTCACGGGCGACGGGAAACCGTACATCGTTGCGATTATTCCGATTGATGCCGGCACCGTGCGTGTACAATGGTCTGAGCCGATTGGTTCAGCGGCAGCAATAAACGCAGCGGTCGCACCTTTTGATTACGCCATCGCTGGCGCGACAATTACTGCGACAGCGCTTTATCCCGCAGGTGCGACAACTTCGGACATGGTCGAATTGACGATTGCACCGGCGATGACAGCTGGAACGAACTATACACTGACTTATGCAGACGCCGTCCCCACCGGATCGGCAGATGCGACGGGAAATTTGACTTTGACGACTGTACCTAATGGCGGCAGCTTCACCGGCCCGGCGTCAGTGAAATTGCCCACGATTACGGCAACGTCTTCGACGGCACCGACAGTCGTGCGTGTAACCTTCGATGAGGCAATGGACAATTCAACAATAGTGAACGCCAATTTTGTGCTGGGTGGCGCTGTGGGTTGCCCTGCGACTCTCGGCAGTGTCGCCCAGGTTACCGCCGGCGTTGTGCAGTTGAATGTAACAGCAGATGTCGGGGTCAGCGTAGCCTGTACGGTTACGATCAGCAATGCGAAGGATATATACGGGAATACGATTTCCGCAGCGAGTGTGGGCAATTACAATTATACCGGTACCGGTGATACCTCTGCGCCGACCATTACCTCGATCGCACCGATATCCAATACCCAATTTGTCATAAACTTCAGCGAAGCGGTTTCGACTGCGGGCGGTGCAGGCGGTGCGAATTCGGCAACGAACCTCGCGAACTACTCCTTTTCGCCAGCTATCTCCGGGTTTCCTGCCGGCGCGACAATCAGCTGCACGGGCTCTGCTTGCACGGTTACTCTGCCAGCGCCAGGGCAAACGGCTACGTCTTATACCATGACTGTGAACCCAACAGGGAATCCAGGTGGCATCCAAGATGCGGCCGGTAACACCATGGCCACAGCCACGACCTCATTCACCGGCATCGGCAGCAGCTCCGCATCACCGACGATGTATATGGCAGCGCTCATCAATCCGACTACTGTTGAGATCAGCTTCTCAGAGGCGATGAATCTCAGCACTGTGGAAACGACCGGCTCTTATTCAGTTACTGGTAGCAACAGTGTGACAGCAGCTGTGCGCCAGGGCGATCCAACAAAAGTCAGGCTGACGATTTCACCGGGTGCTTTCGGTTCGGGTACGACTTTTACTGTTACCGGGACTACGGCGATCACCGACGTGGCAGGTAATGCACTCGCCGCACCCCTCTCAGCTACCTTTAGCGGCAGCGGCAACGCTCCGGGCACAGCGCCTGATCTCGCGGCAGCATCAGATAAAGGCGTTTCGTCAACCGATAACATTACGGGCGCAGGGCTCTTTCCTGCACCGCCTGGCATGGTTTTTACCGGCACAGTCGCCGCCAATACCATCGTGGTTATCTATGACGGTGGTGTGGCAGTAGGCAGCACAACCTCCGACGCATCGGGTAATTACAGTATCACGATCAGCACGCAACCTTCTGAAGGTGCGCACACTTACACTATTGGTACGGTGAGCTCGACGGGTGTGCCGAGTGATCCCTCGCCGGCGATTTCAGTTACGTTTGACTCCCTTGCACCGGCTGCACCGGCAGCGGCGATTGATCTCGCAGCGGCTTCCGATACCGGTTCATCGACAACCGACAATATCACGCGAACTGCAAATGGTCTCGTGTTTACGGGTAGCGGTGCCGTCGCCGGTGCAACCGTGCGCATCTATGCCGGTGTGACTGAAATTGGTACGGCAATCGCCGACGGGGCAGGGGCGTGGTCCATTACAACCACAGTTGCACTCAGCGAAGGCGCAAATACAGTCACATACAAGATCGAAGACCTGGCCGGTAATCTCAGTAATACTTCCACCAGCAATCTCAGCGTGACATTGGATACCGCCGCTTCAGCTGTAACCGGCGCGCCTGATCTCGTCATTGCCAGCGATACCGGCACCAGTAACACCGATAACCTGACCTCAGACAC
>CAYHJO010000080.1:0-16756 GCA_964356715.1 uncultured Turneriella sp.
TTTAACTATGAGTCGCTTACCGATAATCCTCGTGTTTTCCGCAGCCGCCATCGTTCCCCTGACGGCCGCCGCCCACCCGGCAGAGCAGATCGGCCTGTCCATTCCCGATGAAATCGCGCTTACAGCGGGCCGCTCCGCAGATTTTTCGATCACCGCCACAATACCGAAAAACCACCACATTTATCTCAGGCACGCCAATAAAAACGGCCACGCTGTGCTCACGAGTTTCAGCGTGCCAGCCGAAACCGGGTTTCAGATAAAAGAGAAGAAGCAACCGGTTGGCGCAAAAGTTGAAAACGAATTTGTACTGCGTTCGGGCGGCACATTTGCTTTCGAGCTGTCGGAACTCGCGATGAATGAGAGCGGCAAAACACTCACTGTGCCGCTCGCGATACGTGTGCAGATCTGCGAAGAAGGACAGGCAGGCATCTGTTATATGCCGGTGACGATTGAAAAGAAACTCAAAGTCGTGATCGCCGGTCCCGAATTTCTCACGCGCGATCTGCCCGATGGCACGCTGCCGTGGATCAACAACCATTCCACAGCGCTCGAAGCCGCGAAAATCAAGGGGCTCAACGTGTTCGCACTGATTTCTGACCCGAGCCGTTGCGGCGCCTGTGCATATCTGGAAAGCAAAATCTTCACTGACGCCGGCGTGAACAAGATGCTCAAAAACCGTTTCGTGCTCTATCGCGTGCCGCGGAATGAGTATTCGCATGCGCCGATTTCCGGCAGTTTTGGCATTCCGTTCTATTTTATTATCACGCCCGATGGCAAGAACCTGCAGAAATGGATGGGGGCGCCTGCGGCGCTCCCGTTCGTGCAGCGGCTCGAGCCTTACGCAAAAGACAGCACACCTGCTGCGCCTGCAGTAGTCGCAAACGCAATCCCGTTGAATTCGGGAGGCAAACAGTGCGTGATTCCGCTAAAGCAAAGCTATGCATACCAGGCAACACAAAAGGGGGATTTCAAAAGCTCTGGTAACATGCGTTTTGTAAGCAATGCTTCTTCGCCCGGCTCGTTTACGCTGCTGACCCTCGACCGCACGGGTGAGATCGATAGTTCGAACAACGCGCGTGTAACGAATGGCCGGCTCGTAGTCGAAAAATATCTCGGCGGCAGCGACCTGGTGTTCCGATGTTCTGCTGGCGGTATTGCAGGCCAGGTCGCGGCGCAGGCTGTCGAAATCAGCATCGAGCTCCGCTAGTTCCCGGGGCGCAGGGCCGGTTAGCAAAAATGGACTTAACACTATATCTCAAGCAGCATGCGTTTTTCATTTTGCTTATCGCATTTATCACGCCGGCCTATGCCAATTCAGCCCCAGACACCGCAACCTTGCAGCTCACAGAAGCCTGTCCGGTGTTGCCAGACAGAGCGGTCGGAGAGAAGTTTGGCTTTAAGCTGCATTATCTGAAAAAAAACATCCTGGCCAATCGGTTTGCCAACGTCTGGTACGATCCCGACAAAAAAATTTCCGAAAGACAAACAATAGTATTTTACTGGCACGGGACCGATGGCGTGACCGAAGAGATCGATATTGCGTTTGGTACGAATGGCGTTCAACAGCTCGTCGACCGTGGTTACGTGGTCGTATCACCCGATCACATTCGCGACGCCGGCGGTAATGGCATATTGAAATATTCCTGGTACATTGCGAATGGTAGCCGCCTGAATTACGACGTGGTTTTTGGTGATCTGATCGTCCGCTGTATCAACGCGAAATTCAAAACACATTTTAAGGTTATTACGACCGGCTGCAGCGCCGGAGCCATGCAATCGGCTTTGTGGTCATTCCTGAACAAGGATGTCGTCGGTATGATCTTGTATTCGGGGGGCATTTTTCGCTTACCAAAATTTGCGCCCCGACCCAATTTCTGGTCTGTTATCACGCATGGAGGTTTGGACGACAAGCGCGGGGATCTGAACTTTATGCAAACCGCCATACATATGCATAATGCGGTTCTGAAGCTGGGTTATCAGTCAGCGCTGTGTGATTTTGCACCGCAGGGACATGATATCCACGCGGAGATTGCGAACAATTTAACGAATATCATTTTTGATCCGGAGAATGTGCAGCTGCCAAAACAATGTTCTAAGAAGCGTAAGAAATAGTCAAAAGACGCAGGGCGTTGCGAGGGCGGGTGGTGTTCAGCTTGACAACACGTCTCTTTTTGCGCACTGCAACATATGCTTAGGTACAAAGCGGACATTTTGTCAGTATTTTACATGATTATCACAACCGCACTGCTGATCGTAAACTGGAACCTGCCACAATTCAACGTCTGGCTGTTCCTCGGTTCAATTCTGATGGCGACCAGCTGCTTTGCGATGGCGCACAACCACAACCACATTCCGATGTGGCGTGTGGATTTTCTCAATAAGCTCACCGACTACTGGCTGACGCTGTTCTACGGTTTCCCTGTTTATGCGTGGATACCGACGCACAATATGAACCACCATCAACTCAATAACCGCGAAGGGGATTATACAATCACCTGGCGCCTGTCAGAAAAAAACAATTTCTTCACGATGATTACCTTTCCGATCATCAGCGCAATATACCAGCAGCAGCCAACTTCCAACTTTCTGAAGCATTACTGGATCACCAACAAACCTAAATTCTTCTATTATATTTCTCAGTATGTCCTGTGGGGATTGTGGATTGGTGGCGCGTTCTATCTCAACCCGCGCAAAGCACTGCTCTATGTCGCGATTCCAATGATTGTCGCTACGCAATTCGTGCTCATTATCAACTACATTCAGCACGTACATACCGACGAAGAATCTCAGTACAACCACTCGCGTAATTTTACCGGCATCTATAACAAGTTTTTGCTGAACAACGGCCTGCACACCGCGCATCACGAACACATGGGCCTGCATTGGAGCAAGCTTCCCGCAGAGCATGCAAAAATCGCACACCGCGTTGATCCGTCTCTAAACCTGCGTTCGCTCGGCTGGTATGTCGTCAAAACATACCTGCTCTCGCTGTTCATTCCTTCGTTCCGCAGCAAATCGATGCGCCTCAAGCGGATGGCGATGGCCGGCGGCGGTTCTGAAGAGCAGACCACGATTGAAGACTACCGCCCGCATGCGGTATCAGTTGCGCGCGTGACCCGCAAGGCCCCCAAAGCCAAAGCGCGCAGCGCTGCGAAAAAGGCAACGGGCGCCAAAGCCAAAAAGCGCCGCGTATAAGCACGGGTACCGATTATGGCGCAAGACGCTTCGTTCGACATCGTCTCTGAAATCAACTGGCAGGAGCTCGCGAATGCGGTCGATCAGGCTCAGCGCGAGATCGGCACGCGGTTTGATTTTAAGGGCACCAAAGTTTCCATCACGATGGAAGACAAAGAGCTCACGCTCATCGCCGACGATGAAGGTAAGCTCAAGCAGCTCAAAGACGTGCTTGAGTCGAAGCTAATCAAGCGCGGAATTGCGCTCAAATCGGTCGATTACCAGAAGCTCGAAGCGGCTTTTGGTGGTACTGTGCGGCAGAAAGCGCTGTTTATTAACGGCATCGCACAAGAACATGCAAAAAAAATCAACACGCTTATACGCGATTCGAAACTCAAAGTCCGTTCGCAGGTTGAAGGCGAAAAACTGCGCGTTACCGGCAAGTCGCGCGACGACCTGCAGGAAGTCATGAAGCTCTTAAACGGCGCGTATCTGCCGATTCCGCTGCAATACACTAACTATCGCTAACTTCACAGCCCCGAATAAATTCGGGGTTGTGAAGAGAAATTCGCATTTTGGTGTTCGCGGCGATTGATTTGTTAGCCTCGGACTTAAGTCCGGGACTAACAAAATGATAAACTCAAGTATAACCGAAGCATTCAAATCAAAACCGCTGGTTTCGGTGCCGCGCGGCTATGAAACTTTTATCACCAGCGCAGGCATCAAAGACAGCCATCTCGATCTGGGTGTTGTCGTGTCTGAAGTCCCGGCGACGGCAGCCGCGATTTTCACGCGCAACCAGGTTAAGGGAAATCCGGTGCAGGTTGGTATCAGGCACATCAAGGGCGGCAAGATCAGCGCAGTGGTGGTGAATTCCAAGAACTCGAATGTCGCCACCGGAAAGCAGGGCTACGACGACTGCATTGCGGTCTGCAAGGCGGTCAGCGGCGAGTTGCATATTCCGTTAACCCAGGTGTTTCCGTCATCGACCGGGGTGATCGGCCGCCGCCTGCCGGTCGAAAAGGTGACCACAGCGCTCAAGGGGTTCTCGGCTAAGACGCAATCGCCCGCCGACGTCGCCGGTTTTGCCAAGGCCATCATGACTACGGACACGTTTCCGAAATTTGCCTCGCGCAAAATCGGTAAAGCGACGCTGGTAGCTGTGGCAAAGGGGTCGGGTATGATCGAACCCAATATGGCGACCATGCTGTCTTATTTCTTTACGGATGCGAAACTGCCGGCCGCCTCGCTCAGACGCGTATTAAAATCCGTTGCCGATGAGACTTTCAACTCCCTGTCCGTGGACACCGATACATCCACCTCGGATACGGTGCTCGTTTTGGCCAATGGACTTGCCGGCAGCGTGAGCGAAAAAGCATTTGCGACGGCATTTCGGGAGGTGGCTCTCGAACTCACTCGCATGCTTGCGCGCGATGGTGAAGGCGCGACGAAACTGTTCAAGGTGACGGTGAAAAACTGCCTGAACGCCGCGCAGGCGAAGGCCATCGGCAAGAGTATCATTAACTCGCCGCTCGTGAAAACCGCGATTTACAAAGGCGATCCGAATTGGGGGCGCATCTTCATGGCAATCGGCAAAACGCCCGGAGCGAAGGTCATAGCGGAAAAGATTGTGGTGCGTTGGAATGGCCGTATTTATGGCAACGATGAACTGGCTGAGCTGTCATACTATTTGCAGCAGAATGAGGAGCTCAAACTCGAAATTTCTATGGGCACCGGAAAAGCGGCCTGGACAGTTTTTGGTTGTGATTATACAGAAGACTACGTAAAAATCAACGCCTATTACACCACGTAGTGGCCGGACTGTTTATTAAACGCTTTTGCCGCTTCAGAGCGAAAAGGTGGATTGAACAACCTTCTTGAGTTCGCCCTCCAGTTCGTTCAAAGACTTTTTTTCCTGTACGCATGCTTCGAGGTGCGCCTCAACGTATGCCTGCGCGAATTTCTTGATCGCATTGGACGAGGCTTTCGCGAGTTCGATAGTTTTCAGGCAATCTGCATTGCCAGAAGCCACGATTTTCTTGAGACCTTCGATTTGACCTTGGATTCGGCTTAAGCGGTGGACAAGTGGGTCTGTTTGCATATTTCACTATACTAAACCCGGTATGTATCGGCAAATACTAATTTAGATTCTCATTCTCAATTAAGAGCGCTGAGCGAATTCCCCGAATTTGTCGATAATCAAACGTGCGTATTGTCTTACTTAGCCTGTTGCTTGTGCCTGGCCTGCATGCCGTCCTGTATCGTGTCACGGCTAAAGTCACGAGTTTCAAGATTGTGCCGGGAGGCGTGGATGCGAACCGCAAAATCATACCGGGCCGCATCGAAATGACGCTGGCCGACGAGGGCCCGCCGCCGGCCCCGGCGAAAGTGAAACGCCGTCAGCTTTTGCCCCCCCCCAATTTACCGTCTTACCGCGTTTTGGGGCGCGTGTCGCGCATCGATCCGGTAACGTCCGTCGCTGAATTAGAAATCGACGAACCGCTCGTCACGGGACAAATCTACCGGATCATCAATGACAGCGGCGAAACCATAGGTATCGCACAGGGTATAAAAGCGACAGGCGACGGCATTTACAGTTTTTCTTTCGACGGCAAACGCCGCTCGCTCAGCGCCGGCCGCCGCGTCATTCTCGCGAGCACGAAATCCAATTTCAGCGCATTGGCCGACCGGCCGCGTGCGCAGAAAGAACCCGCCGTCCGCTTTGCGACGAAGGATCCCGCACCGATGGCGTTCATTGCTGAAGGTCCGTTTGTGCTCGGCGGTCAGGAGACAAACGCACTGCACTATATACCTGCCTCGCGCGAAGGCCGTGCAGGCAATCGCATTGACCTCGCGGCATTCTTTATAGACCATCATGAAATCACCCTCGGCCAGTATTCGCGCTACCTGCAGGAAACGCGGCAGCGTATCCCCGACGACTGGCTGAATAAAAATCCGCAATTGCCCGTGACGCATGTCAGCTACGACGATGCGGATCGCTACTGTTCATGGGCCGGCAAACGTCTGCCGAATGAACTCGAATGGGAAAAGGCGGCGCGCGGTACGCAGATCTTCACGCATGGCGACGAAACTTACAGCGAGGCACGCAGTTTTCCCGTGCCCGACGAACAGGCAGCGCAGTTATGTATCACCAGTGAAACCGCGACCGCACCGGTGGAAATCGACAGGTTAAAAGACCAGAACGTGCTGGGGCTTACCGGCATGTGTGGCAACGCAGCCGAATGGACCAGCAGCTGGCTTTTGCCATACCGCGGCAGCACGGTGCAGGATCAGCGCTTTGGCAAAAGATTCAAAGTAATTCGCGGCGGATCGTACGAGCATTCTCTCGAACTGTCGAAAAGTTATGTCCGTCTTGCGGGCGGCATTCCGAGCCTGTCGCGCGACCGGCGTGCGGGATTTCGCTGCGCGCGCAGCGAATAGGGCCTGCGCGCAATGCGTGTGTGAATGTGAGGATCAGCTCAACAACGGCTGTTTGACCAGGTTTGCCAGTCTTTTCTGTGCCGTCGCCGGTAATTTGGGACCGAGGCTCGTGATTCCCGGCGCCGTTCCGCGCCACAGATGCCTGAGCGTCGATAGAAACGAGCTCGCGGTCACGCGGTCGACGCCCGACAGATATTCACGCCAGTCGCGCACAACACCGTGGTATAGGTGCATACGCGCATTGTAGCTCGCGCGGCGGTGGGCGCTTTCCATCGATAATTCAATACTGCCCTTGAGACCCGATTTGCTCTCTTCGAGTTCTCCCGCGTCGATGCCCGAGGAGAGGGCGTTGATTTCGCCGAGCGCAGTTTCGACAGCGACGGCAAATTTATCCGGCGATGAAGCGCAAAATACGCCCCACACACCTTCGTGCAGAAATTGCGAGTGGAATGTACTGACGCTGTAGCACAGGCCCTTTTTCTCGCGTAGCTCCACGAACAGGCGCGACGACATCGTACCGCCGAGGTAGTGCGTCAGCACGGGAATATCCGCCGGCTGTTCCAGTTCAGTTCTCAGACCCGGCAGCGACAACACGAAATTCACCTGTTCGAGTTTTTTGCTCTGGTGTTTCAAATGACTCTGCTTCACCGTGCGGGCGGTCTGAAACTCGGGTATGGTAAGATCGGCCGATTGGAACGATGGACGGCCTTTGAGATCGTGATTTGTGCGGTTAAAGCAGACAGCGATATTCTGCATGAGCTCGCGTTTTTCCGCGGCCGAATTGTACAGAGCACCCGCGAGCGAAAGCGCGGTTCCCTCGGGGCCATAATGCGAGGTATAATAAGAATACAATCCGTCGCGCGTCGATTTGGCGATGCCCGCAGCATGACCGGCTACCGGCCAGCCGAGCGAATTATCCCCGATCTGGTGACGGTAGAAGAGGTCAAACAAAAAGTCATCGGGCTGGTCTTCGCCCATTTTGAGCTCTTCAATAATGACCTTCTTCTCCGATTCAAATTCGCTGCGGCTAAACAGCGAATCGAAAAACATGTCCGCAAGCACATCGAGCGCAATCGGCAGGTGCCTTCCGCTGAGACTGATGTAGTAATCGGTTATTTCTTTACTGGTCGAGGCGTTGAGGTGGCCGCCGAGGCGGTCTACAGCGCGCGATATTTCCGTATAATGGCGCTTCTTGGTGCCTTTGAAAAGCATGTGCTCGACAAAGTGCGAATAACCCGATTCGGCGCGGCGCTCGAAGCGTGAACCGACTGGCAGCCAAAGGCCGACGGTTGCGCTGGTACGGTGGGGAATGTTCTCCAGCAGCACCGTCAGCCCGTTGTCGAGCTGGTAGCGCTCGACGGCGGCCTTGGGTTGACTACGGGACCAGATCATCTTTTCCGCAGCCGATTACTCGGCGTCGCGGATAGAGAGTGAAATCTTGCCCTGGCGGTCGATGGCCAGAACTTTGACTTTTACCTGCTGGCCTTCTTTGAGAACATCACCGACGTTGGCGATGCGCTGCGCAGACACCTTGCTGATGTGGCAAAGACCGTCGCGGCCAGGCATAATTTCGATGAACGCACCAAAATCCATGATTTTGCGCACCGTACCATCGTAGATCTTGCCGATTTCGGCATCTGCAAACTGGCCTTCGATCATCGCGCGCGCCTTGCGGGCTGATTCACCGTCATTCGACGCGATTTGAACAAGTCCATTATCGTCGACATTGATTTCAGCGCCAGTCTTCTCGATGATCATGCGGATGTTTTTGCCGCCGGGCCCGATGAGTTCGCCGATGCGGTCGCGATCGATGGTAAGCGTTGAAATGCGGGGTGCGTTTTCTTTCAATTCTGCGCGCGGCTTTGTCATCGCCTCACCCATCACCTTGAGAATATGCTCACGGCCGGCTTTCGCCTGGTGTATTGCCTTCTCCATGATTTCATAGCTGATGCCCTGTACCTTCGTGTCCAGCTGGAAACCGGTAATGCCTTTGGTCGTGCCGGCGATCTTGAAGTCCATATCGCCGAAATGGTCTTCGAGACCGGCAATATCTGACAGCACGGCGAATTTGTCATCTGAAGTGATGAGGCCCATTGCAATACCAGCCACCGGCGCCTTAATCGGAACGCCACCGTCCATCATCGCGAGTGCGCCCGAGCAGACTGTCGCCATTGAGGACGAACCGTTGGATTCGAGAATCTCCGAAACAAGGCGCATCACATAAGGGAAACGGCTGGCATCGGGCACAACTGCTGCCAGCGAGTTTTCGGCGAGTTTGCCGTGGCCGATTTCGCGCCGCCCGGGACCCATGAAGCGCTTCACTTCGCCCACGCTGAATGGCGGGAAGTTATAGTGCAGATAGAAGCGGCTGGAAGACTCGCCTTCGACGTCGTCGGTATCCTGAGCATTGCTTTCGGTGCCGAGAGTCAGCACGCCCAATGACTGGGTTTCTCCGCGCGTAAAAAGCGCCGAACCATGCGTTCCGGGCAGTACGCCGACTTCGATGCTAATCGCACGGATTTCATCGAGTTTGCGGCCGTCGGCGCGCACGCCGTCGTGAAAAATCTGGTCGCGCACGACATCCACTTCGAGGTCGGCAATGAGAGACTTGATGAGCTTCTCACGCTTTTCTGCAGCGTCTTTGTCGAGCGAGGCGAATTCTGGTTTGAACTTCTCAAGCGCGGCTTTTTTTGCCGCGTCGATTGCACTTTGGCGCTCAAATTTGCCTTTGATTTCATTCGCCTTCTTCATCTCAGCGAGCGCGAGAGCAGAAATCTGCTTGCGGAGTTCTGAGTGGTCTTCTGGGGGTTTTACCTCCTGGCGCGGCTTGCCGGCTTTCGCTTTGAGTTTCAGCTGCATTTCGCACAGGCGTTTGATTTCTTCGTGGCCGTGTTTGACAGCTGCGATCATGTCTTCTTCGCTGGCTTCGTCGGCGAGGCCCTCGATCATCGTCACGGCCTTAATAGTACCGGCGAGTGCGAGGTTGATGTCGGCGGCCTGAATTTCATCGCGGTTTGGGAACAGAATGAACTTGCCGGCAACGCGCGCGATGCGCACACCGGCGACCGGGCCGTCGAATGGCAAACCCGAAATTGTCAGCGCGGCCGAAGCTGCTGTAATCGCATGCACGTCGGCGCTGTAGTTCTTCTGTGCACTGAGCAGAGTGATAAATATCTGCACTTCGTTCGTGTAGTTGTCGGGGAACAGCGGACGAATCGGCCGGTCGATGACGCGCGAGGTCAGAATCTCTTTATCTGATGGGCGGTTCTCGCGCTTGAGAAAACCACCGGGAAAGCGGCCACCGGCGTAATATTTCTCGCGGTATTCCACAGTCATGGGGAAGAAGTCGAGGCCTTCACCTGATTTCTTCGCGCCTGTAGCGTTTGCCATCAGCAGCATGTTGCCCCAGCGCAAAAGCACCGAGCCGTCGGCCTGCCGGGCCCACATGCCCGTCTCGAGTTCGTAGGGTTTGCCGTTCAAATCGACGGCTTCTTTGTGTACTTTAAAATCGTGTTGCATATTGACCTTCTTGAAAAACAATGCAAGAGAATATGTCTATAGCGCACGCGCCAGAGGCATATTCTCTCGCGAAACCTAAAGGGAGGTTATTTACGGAGATTGAGTTTTGTGATGAGCGTTTTGTAGCGATCAACACTGTTTCGGCGCAAATAGTCGAGTAGCCGGCGTCTTTTACCGACCATCTTGAGCAGCCCGACGCGAGAGTGGTGGTCTTTCACATGCGCCTGAAAATGTCCTGTCAGTCTGTTGATTTTCTCTGTCAACAGAGCCACTTGTACCTCAACTGAACCCGTGTCTTTTGAGGTTTTCTGGTGCGATGCGATCAACGCCTTTTTTTCTACAGCTGCGAGCATAATATCCTTTCTTTAACTTATCCCTTTTGTTTGTGGCAGAGTTCAGGCCTTAAACAGGCTGACAAGCGATTTGGCCTTTCTGCCTGCCGGGATCAGAAGTCCAGTGACTCCGGCCGTCCAAACGTATAACGAACAGCCAGCGCAGCCGTGGGGCCGGAATGGTTGTTCGAGTCCGGCAGCTGATAAACCATGCCGTGCGCGATGCCCAGACGCGGGATAATCGATATTTCATGCGTCAGCTGGATGTCGACCCCAATGCCAAGTTCAGCGTACAGCGCCGTAGTCTTGCCCGAAAGCGTGGTGTCGGGGCGCACAACCTGAGTGTTGATAAAGCCCGCTTCGAGGTATGGCAGCAGGGTTAGAAAATTGGGAGCAATAACAAACTTCGTCTCGATATGTGCCGTTGTGGTAATCATCGGTTTCTGGGCGCCCAGCGGTTCGGCCATCAGAAACGTCGGATTAATCAGCAAATTGAAGTCCCGGAACGACAGGCCGATACCGACCCCGCCGCCGATTCCAGTGGGAACGGTGGGAGAAACGAGCGCTTTGGGGCCGAATTCCAATAGCAGACGGTCGACAAACCGCGTTGGTTTCTGCTCAGCTATCAGGCTGCTGGTCACGAGCAGCGCCGCAAGCGCGGAAATTATTTTTGATCTGGTCTTCATGTTCTTCTCCACTATTTAGTCTGACTTTGTGTTGCGGTGAAAATGTCCTGAACGATTCCCTGCGAAATTTCGTCGACGCTGTTGAACAGCCGTACATCCACCGGGGATTGTGTGATCGTACCGCCGATCGCCTTCTGTTTCACTAGATCGTAAACTTTTGAATCGATCGACAAGTTCCCCGTTTTCGCATCGACGGAATAAAAACCGAAAATCAGATAATCGGCCCCGGTCGCTTTCTGGAAGTCTTTTAGCGTTTTCGCGTTCACGTCCGCCGGCGTCTTGAACAGTTTACCGCCGGTTTCAAGGCTCAGTTTTTCATTGGCGCGGTCAAACTCGAAAATCCGCTTCATCGAATCGTCGATCGCGGCCGACAGACTCGAACTGAGCCACGCGTAAAGCACGGTATTGGTACGGTCATAAAAATCGAGAATCGCGACGCTCGCAAGGCCGCCGCTGGCGCCCTGCGCAGTCATGCGGTCTTTTTCTTCGGCGATCGCCTGAAACTGTTCTTCGGGCAAAGTTACCATCGGCCGCTGCATTTCGGTAACCATGGCTTCGAGCATATCACCGGTCGAATTCGATTTTGCGGGAAAGGAATCCTGAAACCAGATCAATCCGCCCTGGTTGAGGTCAAAACCGCGCGCGAAGGAGTTTTTTCCGTCGGGACGCAGTACAATCAGGTAATCGGCGCTCGTGCGCGTACGGATGCCCGCAAGAGTTCTGGCGAGTTCGCGCTCAAAGCCGTTCACTTTCCTGCTCCACAATGCGGCAAAATCGTTGTAATCACTGCGATTGGCCTCGTTATCGCCGGCGGCGGAAAGCGGAGGGGCAGCGAAATCATCGACGACCTTGGGAGTGGTGTAAGAAATCTTACGCGAATCGATTTCACGCAGCGGTTCGAGTTCGTTGAGGTAAGTAACGGACATATCATTGCCCGAAAGCACGCGCAGATCGTAATTGTACCCCATCAGGTAGCCGTAAAAATCATTCATGCTGACGCCTTCGAGCGGCACGATGACTGAAATCTTGCTGCCACCCGCAATGGGTTTCGCCAGGTAGCGGTCTTTTTCCAGCGGCAGAATGTTGCGCAGCATATCGACCAGAATTGTCTCGGGCTGCGAATAGATATTGAATGATACAAGCTTGCGGGTACGGCAATCGTAGTGGTGCAGGCGCACAAAGACATATTTTTTTTCGGGCACAACGGCCTCTTCGGCGTCTTCTTCGCCCTTTTTCTTCTCCTCGTATTCGAAAATTTCACCTGTGACCAGATGGCCGCCGTCGATAATACGGCTTATTTTGTCATACTCTTCGGGTGAATACTGAACGCGGTTCTCGATTTTCTGCTCTTCGCGCAGCCGCGCAAATTCATTGGGGTACATAACGCGGCCTTTCTTTGCGCGCGTATACGCTTTGCTCAAAAAAATCGGAAAGCGGAGGATGATCTCTTTGGACAAGATCGTCTCCCCGCGCCGCGAAAAGAGTCCGATCGCAGTGGTGCCGTCAGCCCACGCCCCGGTGGCGCCGGCCGAAAATGCCAACGAAACAAAGATCAGGAATCTGGTCAGCCCAGAGGACTTCAAAAAAATTACTTTCCTTTCTGCAGAATATCTATCATCGACGCTACAACGCTTTTCACGTCGTCTTTGCGCGATACGTTCAGGTTCTGCACAAAAACCAGCTGCATGTTGTCCAGCTTGATCGCGCGCGCCCAGGTGTAGCCCGCATCCCAGCGCGAAAGCGAGAGCAGTATTACGTAGCGGATGCCCAGCCGTTTCTGCAGCGATTGCAGCATTTCGGCTTTGAGGTTTTCAAAATTAAACAGGTGCAGTTTGTAGATATTTTCGAACACCTTGTCCGCTACGGCGACCTGGCGTTGCGAGTTTTTCGGGTCAAACAGGTTGGTGACGAAGGCGGTCTTCTTCAGGCTCTTGACATCCAGCACGTCGTCGGTCGTGTAAAAATCCGTCGCATTAAAGGCTTTAACCTCGTAGCCACCGCGCATGAATTCCATAAAGACGGCGTTCTTAAGATCGTTTTCCCCTTCGATCAGCACTGCGACGCTCGAATTTTTGGGAATTGCCTCGCGGATGACGTAATTGTTACGCGTCGAACGGCAGGCCGCCAGAACCAGCAAAACTCCCAGCACAAATAGAATCCTTCTCATAGACAATTGTCGGCCAAAAGATCGCTATTGTCAACTGCAATTCCGCTGCAGGAGCTTAGCGATTTCAGGCCTTAAAGCTGTGAAATCATGTTTTCCCAAAAGCTACTTGCCGCGTATCGCACGTTCAGGTCGTACGAATCGGCGATCGTTTCGGCGACATCGGCCAGCGACGCGCGCACCCCCAGGTTTGCCTGCCGTCGCGGCCGGAACATGCGTGAATACACCAGTAACGGGACGTATTCGCGCGTGTGGCTCGTACCTTCGAAAGTCGGATCATTGCCGTGGTCGGAGACGATGTAGAGCATGTCTTCGTTTTCCATCGCGCGCAACAGCCTCGGCAGATACTGATCCAGCGCTTCGAGTCCGGAAATATAACCCAGCGAATCGCGGTTATGCCCGTAGAGTGCATCGAGGTCAGGCAGCGTCGCTATAATGAACGATTGTCTGGCTTTATTGGTGTCGCCTTCACGGATCAGCTCGTGCAGCACTTCCAGGCACTCGGCGTTATCTTTCACCGCGCGTGCGTCCCGCAGCGCAGCGCCTTCGATCATTTCGGCTACTTTACCGAGCGCGTAGACGGGAATGCCGGCATCGTACAGGTTGGTCGCCAATGTCGGCGCGCGCGGGGGTGAATTGAACTGCGCGACGGGTGCCGATTCATCGACGACGAAACTCGCGATGTCGCCGGTGAAATAGTGGACGTGCAGCCGTCCGAGACCGTATTTGGAAAGCACTTCCCAGGCGGCATGCCCCAGCAGATAGAATTCATCGGCGGGAAACTTGTCCGCGTGGACCCAGAGGTGAATCAGCGAATCGTCGCTGACCAGCAGAATCGGATGGCCTGAATCGAGGTGAGTCTCACCGTATTTGGTCAGGAACCCCTGCTGAACATCGTTTGAGTTACCGAGAAACGATCTGCCGGTCATTTGCACGAGTTCCTGCATAATATTGGCGGGAATCCCCTTCGGGAATGTCAGGTATTTTTCTTCGGCAAAAGTACCCAGCAGTTCCCGGTGCCCGCCGATGCTGTCGTTGCCTTCGTTGCGCTGCGTGACCTTCCCGAAGAAGCCAATCGATTCGTCATCGCGAGGCCAGCCTTTCGTGTAGGTGAGGTTGGTGATGCCCATGCGCGACAGGTTGGGAATTTCAAGGCGGTTTTTCATTTCGGCGATGTGCGACAGCGTATTGGCACCGCGCGCACCGTACAGATAAGCGTCGGGTTGCTCGCCGACGCCAAAACCGTCGATCACGAGTACAATCGATTTACCGATGCCGAGACTCACGCGCGGAAACATGCAGGTCGCGAGTCTCGCCGGCAAACAGAATGGTCTCGCGCCTGCAGAAATAGTATGCACACTACAGTCATTTTCGCAATCCGGGCGATAAGTATGCGCTCGTTCAAAATGATCCTGCTGCTGGTGCTTGTTGCCTGCGCAAAGCAGCAAAAACACCTGACGGTTAAGATGGGCAACGCAGAGAAGGCAATCCGCCTTGCCGGGCTCAAAACCCGTTTTGGCGACACCAGCGTTGAAATCGACGACTATTATCTGCGCCGCAAGGTGCGTTATCGCGCCATTTCTCTGCCTGCGCTGCTCAAGGCGTTGTCGGCCGAGGCCGGGCAATTTGACGAGTTTGTCTTCCGCTGCGCCGACGGCTATCTGGCGCACGTCAGCCGCGCCGACTTTGAGGCAGGCAAGCTGAACAATTTTTATCTTGCTTACGGAGAAGATGGGGATCGTTTCTCGTCGAAGATCATGCAGGGCAAGGCGGAAATTTCCCCCGAACCCTTTTATGCGGTCGCGACCGAAAAGGAATCTTTCCGTACGCTGTCGTGGCCGTACGAGATTGTTGCTATCGAATTGGTGGATTTCAAAAAAGCATTTCCCGCGCTCTTTGTCGCTGGCATGGATAAAAATGCCAGCGCCGGTTTTCAATTGTTTCGCCAGGAATGTCTGAAATGCCATTCGCTCAATTTGCAGGGCGGCGACATCGGGCCTGAACTCAATGTGCCGCGCAATATCACGGAGTACCGCGATGAAGTGTTCTTGCGGGCTTTTATTCGCAATGCTTCGGCCTATCGCGCAAAATCAAAGATGCCACCCTTCCCTAACCTCAAAGACGAGGAGATCGGCCAAGTGGTTAGCTACCTACGGAAAATGAAAGAGCACCAAGCAGGGCTTTAAATCGCCCGACCAGCGGTGCGGGCGAATTTCTTGCGATACGCCTTGGGCGACAGATACGCAAATTTGGCAAAATAGCGATGAAAAGCGGAAGTTGAGTTAAAGCCAACCTGGTAGGCAATCTGCAAAATATTTTGCTCGGGATTTTGGATGAGCAGCTTTTTTGCCTCCTCGACCCGAAACTGATTCACATACCCCGAAAAATTGATATTGAAATGTGTATTAATAAACTCCGAGAGCTGGTGCACACTGAGCCCCGCGAGCGCCGCCAATTTGCCTAGCGTTAAATCCGGCTCATGATAGATTTTTTCGTCCCTCATTAATGCCTCGAGCTTGCCTTTAATTACCTCCAGGTCGAGCGCGGCAATATAGGATTGCTTGTTGCTGACGGCCTGAACGATCTTGATGAAACTCTGGGAAATTTCGGGATAACGGTAGCCCGCGACCAGAATCATCCCCATACTAATAGCTAATAAGGCGGCGCTGATTCTGAAGAACAGATACACGCGGGTGGCCATACACAATATGGCGAGACCGATGGTGAGCGCCGAGATGAGCAGCATGATTGTGGTTACTTTCGTACCCGGCTCAGAACGCAGGTTTTGATCCTTCCAGATCAGCGACATTTCCTTCGTGATATATGCCACATAAAACATGGCGATCAGAGTACCGCCCGGATAAAGATAATCGTTAAAAAAGACTTTCTTCAGAATGAAGACATCATACGGCCTGTTGATTTTCTCCGTCGCAGGCAGCACATAATAGTTAAGGGCCAAAACAAAGATTAGCGGAGGAATAACAAAATGCACCCAGTAACTTTGTTTTTTATCCGGGTTGATAGACTCCTGGTAGATGATGTAGAGCAAGGGACCGATGCAATACAGCAGGGGAATATCCAGATACGATAGCCGGGGAAAAATATACCGCATTTCCAGATCCGCATTCCAATTGGAGAATTCGATGGTGGCGATGCATAGATAAATAAAAATGAAAGCATAGTTCCGCAGGCGTTTATCGGGAACGATCAGCTGTCCGATCGCCAGCAGCGATGAGAACCCCACTCCCATCAGTGCCATAAAACGCAAGATCCCGTTGATAAATTCCATATCAAGCATTTGCCGATACTCTCACTGCTATTATTTTCGGTCGATTGCGGCCGTCGATTAAATGGATCTATAACCCACATTATAAACAGGGCGCAAGTTTTTGGGCATGGTTTATAAATCAGGTTGAAAGCCCCGAAAAATTGAGGTAAAG
>CAYHJO010000081.1:0-16662 GCA_964356715.1 uncultured Turneriella sp.
CAACTGCGGGCGTGCGTTACTATGCCTATAAGGGTCTTTTCGGGGGACTTGAGGCCGGTTATGGAATTCCGTTACTACAGCATGTTGTCGGTGGCAGCGCTAAATCGATCGACCTTGGTACCTATGTTATCGGTGCGCTGTCGTTCGGCTACCAGTACCGCTGGGGAGCGATCAGCGCCGAAGCCGGCGCGCGTGTGGTTTTCATGCCGACGAGTCCCGTGACTTTGGCCGTAATTCCGAATATCGGGATCAGTTACCATCTATGAACATTATTGAGATCAGCAGTGAATGTTCAGGCATCGCGCAGCGTGGCGGGCTCGGCGGTGTGATCTGGGGTATCAGCGATGCGTTTCGCAAAGGCGGTCACCACGTCACGATCATCATGCCCTATTACGCCGAAATCCACCACGAGGTGCACCTTTACACCACCATTACCTGTTATTACGGCGGTGCGGAATTTCCCGTTTCCGTGTTTGAGACCACGCATTTCGGCATCCGTATTTTTCTGATTCACAATGACAGTTTTTTCCGCGGCGAATATTCGGATGTCTATATCGACAGCGGCAAACTGCACCGCGGATATTTCGAAGACGACGCCAAACGCTTCGCGTTCTTCTCTATGGCAGCCTGCCGTCTGCTGCTGCACCTGCAGCACAACGAACAGATCGACGCGATACACTGCCATGACTGGCATACCGGCCTCATTCCCCTGCTGATCAAAATACATCCCGCGTTCTACACACTGCACGACATCTACCGCCTGTTCACGGTGCACAATCTCGAATACCAGGGCACGCGGCCGTTTGCGGCTTGCGGCAATCTACAGGGTTTTCTCGACTGGTACACTGACCTCGCACATATCGAACCCGCCGCGTTTGCGCCTTACCTCGACCAGCATGCGGATATACCCTGTATCAATCCGATGCGTGCGGCACTGCATGCGGCCGACCGTGTAACGACGGTTTCGCCGTCTTATGCAAAAGAAATCTGCCTCAAAGATGCGCCCGAAACCGATTTTCTCGGCGGCCGCGGGCTCGAAGAAGATTTTGCGGACCTGTTTGCGCTGCGCCGCCTTACCGGCATCGCCAACGGCATCGACATCGAGTTTTACGATCCGCAGAAACTACGGCATCCTTACTCCCACAAAAACCGTGCCGATGGCCGCGACCAGAACCGCTCTGCGCTGTGGCACGACATGCCGGCAATGGTCGACAATTTGGTACAGTCGGGCGCGCTCATCGGCAAATCAGAAGTCGCCTTGCGTGAGAAACTGAGACATATCAGGCATGAGGCGTTTTTGAACAAGCCGCTGATGGTTGCGGTCACACGGCTAACGGGACAGAAGATCCAGCTGTTTTTCGCTTCGACGGCGGGTAAACAGGTTTTGCAGCACCTCGCCGAAATGGATCTGCACCTCATCTTTCTCGGCAAGGGCGATTTGATGCAGAAACTCGCGGAGGAGATCAGCGGCGCTGGCAACATTCTGCTGTTCGGTGGTTTTGACGATGAACTGGAAAAACGCCTCTTTGCCTCTGCCGATTGTATGCTGATGCCTTCTGAGTTCGAACCGTGCGGCACCAGCCAGATGAAGTCAATGCGTTACGGCTGCCTGCCGATCGCCTCGGCGGTCGGCGGCCTGAGCGATACGATACGGCACGAATTCAACGGCTTTCTTTACTCGGGAAAAGACCGCGACACCAAGGCGGCCGGATTTCTGCGCCTGACACGCCAGGCGCTGGCAATGCTGCACGACGACAGACCGCAGTTTTTGAAAATGCAGAGAAATGCGATGCTGACCGATTTTTCGTGGACCGAGGCCGCCGCGCAGTATCTGATGCTGATGAAACCGTGAAGACCGAAGCTGGTTCAGCATCTCCGTTCGGCGTCAGCCTGCAGGGCGGAAAATTCAATTTCGCCGTGCTCGTGCGCGACGCAACACACGTGAATCTTTGCCTCTATGATTTGCACGGTACGCTGCACAAACGCATCGCGTTACACCCGGACGGGAATATATGGCATATCGCCGTCGCGGCGCAGTTGCAGGATTTTCTATACTTCTATGAGGTCATCCGTGCGGGCAAAGAGCCGCTGAAACTGGCTGATCCGTTTGCGCGCGATCTCAACACGCTGCACGAATGGCGGCGCCAAAGAAAATGGCCGGCGCCCGTGGCCGGTCTCGCGGAAAAGCCGTTTGACTGGCAGAATGACAGACGGCCGCACGTACCACTCGCTGACATGGTGATTTACGAAGCACACGCCAAAGGCCTGACCGCGCTGTGCGGCGAGATGCCGCAAAATATACGCGGCACGTACGGTGCGCTGTCGCATCCGGTACTGATAGCACACCTGAAGGGTCTGGGCGTTACCACGCTCGAACTGCTGCCTGTTTTTGCCAAATCAGAAGATCCGTTTCTCGTGACGAAGAATCTGCGCAACTATTGGGGGTATAACACGCTGAATTATTTTGCACCCGAAAGCGAATACGCCACCGGTGATGCCATTCTCGAATTTAAGGCGATGGTGCGCACGCTGCATGCGGCCGGTATAGAAATTATTCTCGATGTCGTCTATAACCATACCGGCGAAGGGGGGGCGGATATGCCACCGGTAAGCTACCGCGGTCTTGCCGATAAAGTCTGGTATCTCACCGATGCAGACGGCAAATATATCGATTACACGCACTGCGGGAACACGCTGAACACCGAGAATGAGATTGTGCGGCAGCTGATACTCGAAAGCCTGCGCTATTGGGTAGAGGAGATGCACGTCGACGGTTTCCGTTTTGATCTCGCGCCCACTATTTTCCGCAGGCATGGTATGGTTACCTTTAACCACGAGCTGCACCACGCCATTGTGAACGACCCGCTGCTGCGAGCCGTGAAGCTGATCGTTGAACCGTGGGATCTCGGCCCCGACGGCTACCAACGCGGCAGATTTCCACACCCTTACCTCGAATGGAACGACGTCTTCCGCGATGCGGCGCGCGGTTTCTGGAAAGGCGACCGTTCGGCTGAAGATCTCGGGGCATTAATCGTTCACCGCGGCCGACCCGTCGTCAATTTCATTACCTGCCACGACGGTTTCACGCTCTATGACCTTGTCAGTTACGACCATAAGCACAACCATGCGAACGGCGAGCACAACCGTGACGGTTCGAACCACAACCACAGTTTCAATTGCGGCGTGGAAGGCGAAACACACGACTCGCTGATTCTCGCGCTGCGTAAAAAACAGCGCAAGAATCTGCTCATGACCCTTATTTTCTCTCAGGATATTCCGATGCTTTTGGCCGGCGACGAGATGGGCAATTCGCAAGGCGGCAACAACAACGCGTACTGCCAGGATAACGCAATCTCGTGGCTCGACTGGCACGCGCGCGAAACTGATCTGTTCGATTTTATTGGCGCCTGCCTGTCGCTGCGCAGGCAGGTACTTGGCTCACCGCAACCGCATGCGATTTACACGCCCACCGCGCGCCGCCAGGCGCTGGGCATCCAATTCGAAAATTATTTTCTGCTGCTGAATGCCTCGCGTGACAACGTGCTTTTCCCCTTGCCGGGAATCAGGATGCGCGAAGTCTTGCACACGGCGCGCGAGTGCCGCGCAGAGCTAATGCAGGATATCTGCTACCTGCCGGCGCAGAGCACGGTGCTGCTGCAGCGCGTTAAGCTCTGACCGGGCGCGCAGAAACCAACCCTGCCACCTCGGCCCGCAAATGTTCTTCATGCAACAGGTCTTCGAGGTTAACAGGCATGCGGTAGGTCCAGTTAAAATCGGAAACTGTTCCCGGGATATTCACGCGCTCTTCGGCCGCTGCGCCGTGGAATTTCTCGTCGAGCGCAAGCAGATCCTGTAACGGAATCATCACCACCATCGACGGCGAACGGTAAAGACGCAGCAGAAACTCCCTGATCTGCCCCGCTGTCGCTTTGCCATCCCTAATTTCCATACCCGTCACCTGTACGGGTTCACTCGCTAGCCACTCGCGCAGATTACTCGAGTCATGCACCGAACTTGTGGCGAGCGAAAGGAAAGGATAACCTTGCGGATCTTTCGGGATATTGTTTTCCGCTTCCCAGCGGTAGACTTTGAGCGAAAGAATGCCCAACTCAGACAAGGTCGGGCGCACATAATCGGGCACAACACCGAGATCTTCGGCGCAGGGCAGCATCGCCGCAGAATCGCGCAGCACCGATAGAATTTTTTGCCCCTGCGCCCGCTGCCGCGGTGCATCGTCCTTTTGCAGGTGTGCCACGCGTTCGGCCAACACCTGTTTCAGTTGCTGTGGTACGGTTTCGATGCCGGCCAGCCGTTCGCTTATTGCCCAGGCCGGATAATATTTTTCGCCGGTTTTCAGTAATGGCCTGCCATGCAGACGCCGCCATAGTTTATCCTGTAGATCCTGCTTGAGCCCGAGCGAGGCAATACCCTTCTCGTGCATGAAATTTTCGCTGAGCCAGTGTGCGCTGTTTTCAAAGAGCAAAGCTTCTGCTGGCAGAGCCGCAACGTCGCTGCCGTCGATGCGAACCCGGTAGAGGGCGGCAAGATGCTCTGATCCGATGCCCATGGCTGCGAGCTCTGCCGCATCGAGCGCCCCGGCCGGCTGGAAAAAACCGTCGCGCCCCGAAAAATTGCCCTCTTCTATGGACCACAGCCGGAAAAAGCCCAGCACATGGTCGATGCGGTAAGCCGAAAAATATTTCGCCAGTTGTGCGATGCGCCCTCGCCACCAGAAAAAATCCTGCTGCTCGTGCTGAGGCCAGTTGTAGACGGGAAATCCCCAGTTCTGGCCTTCGGGTGAAAACATGTCGGGTGGCGCACCGGCGCGTAGCTCGTGATTGAATAGGTGCGGATTCAGCCAAACGTCAACGCTGTCGCGTTCGAGCATGATCGGCATGTCGCCTTTGAGAAAAACGCCGCGTGCATCGGCGTGCTCTTTGACCTCGGTTAGTTGACGGTGCAGGTGGTATTGTAGCCACACATAGAATCCCGCCTGAACGACGTTGCGGGCAAAATATTCTTCTACGCGAGACCATTCGGGGTCGCGCAGCAGATCCTTTACTTCCTGTGATTTTTCGTCAGCGGCATTCCACTGAAACCACGCGCTGCCGCCGTAACGGTCTTTCAGATGGCGAAAGACTGCGTATTCTACCAGCCAGCGCTGGTCGCGGAATTCGCGCGGTACCTCGGCCATCGACTCGTCGCGGTCGCGCAGAAAGAGCTCCCGCAGAATTTTTTCCTTAAACGCCGCAATCTCCTGAAAAGCGACGCGCGGCCGGCTGTCGTGCGCAAGCCGCATTTCGGCAACGCGCAACTTCATGTCCTGCGGCATCGCGAAATCATCGAGGCGGATGTAGACCGGATGCAGCGCCATTGCGCTCAGTGCAGAATAGGGACTGCTGTTCATGCCGGTATCGTTCACCGGCAGAATATTGATGATCGACTGCCCGGTAGTGGCACACCAATCGATAAGCAACTTCAGATCGGCAAATTCGCCGATGCCGCAGCCGGAGCGCGAACGCAGCGCCGCGACAGGCACCGCGACCCCGCTATAATGCCGGTCAGCCGCAATCAAGGCGTGCGCAGGTTTCGCCGGCGTTGCAGAAGCAGCGGCAAACCCTGACAATACAACGGACTGGTAGGGCTGCAATTGTATCGAGTATCCCTGCGAGAGCAGCCTATCGCGTTCGGCGCGCACTTTCTCTCCGGCAAAAACATCCGACCATTCCAGGTCGGCGGCACCGGCGGGAAAAAGCGCGCAAAAGATTGCCCCGGAAAAACTCACGCGCTCTCCACGCGCAGAATTATTGAACACAATGAGATGCCGTCCATTCGTGCCGGTTATGTAGACAAAACAATGCGGAGATTTTTCGCAGTGGGGAAATTCGAGCGCCTGCGGCGAAGCGAATTCTGCCCGCCTGCGCATAAACGGCGTGATGCGTCTCGCATAAGCGGCTGCGAGATCTTCACGCACAGGCTCATTCCACTGCGGTGCCTGCTGGTCCATACCATATTTCTCGCGATAACCTTCGAGTTGGCCCGGCGCCAGCATCGGCAAGCCCGGCAGCGTTGCCATCAACAGCATTGCTCCAAGGTACTTTTCATCGTTCGGGAAACATACCGCTGCCGATTCTTCGTCGGGCGTACTGAGATAATTCACAAAGCGCGACAGCGTATCGGCATCGTGCGACCGGAAGTTTTTCAGAGTTGCCTCGAACTCGCTGTTTTTTTCGTCGCGCAGCGAATGCATAAAGGCGCTGTTATAGACGCGGTGCATGCCGAGGCTGCGCACAAAATACATCTCGGTCATCCAGAACGCCTCGGCGACGAGCAGTGTGTCGCTTTGCCGCTGCCTGAATTCATTCACGAGTTCAGTCCAGAACTCCACCGGCATACGCGCGTCAAATTCATGCCCCGCCATGCCGTAGATCGACCGACTCGCGATGGCCGGCGCCTGATCGGCTCCGGGAAACCACAAGCGGCGGTAATGGTCGCGCGTCAGCGTCATCGCCGCGTCAAAACGGATGATCGAAAAATTCTGCGCGAGGTAGAGCGCGGTGTCGATGATTGCCCGGCGCACCCCGGGGTTTGTGTGGTCGAGCTGCGCGGTGTCGTTCCACGGCAACCCGGTGCCGTCGTTGCCGTGGTAGATGTAACGGCGCTGTCCATCGCGGTCGCAGGCGAAGACGACCGCGGCATCGGATCTATCATAGTAATGGTCTTCAATCCGTATTTCAATGCCGGCCGCACCTGAAAGGTTCTCACCCTTAAAGGTATAACCCGGAAACGGATTCGTCTCTGCCTGAATGTACCAGTCGGGATGTTCGCGCATCCATTGGGAATCGATGCCGGTATGGTTCGGCACCATGTCACAGCCGAGCTTAATACCGTAGCGCGCGCAGAGCGTGCGGAATGCGTGCAGAGCACTGTCTCCACCCCATTCATCGGCAACGCGATAATCAAAAACAGAATACGCGGAGGAATAGTTTTTGCCGCCGGTTAATGTTTTGATGCGCGCCGAGGCGCCGCTGCGCTGCCATAAACCGACGAGCCAGATGCCGTTGACCCCGAAAGAGGCGATGCGTGCGATTTCATCTTCAGGAATCGCATCGAGCCGGTGTATGTCCCTGCCATAGCGGCGCGAAAGATCGGCCAGCCAGACGGAAACAATTTTGGCGAGTAGCACCAGCTCGCGCATCCATGCGCTGTCGCTGCTGCGGCTGATGCCGCCGCCGGTTTGAACGGGCAGAGAAAATTCAGCACCGCCACCGCCGGCAAAGCCGGAAAACTGCGCGCTGCCTTCATAGTGCAGCAGGCGGCGGATAAAGTCCCTTTCTTCAGCCGTCAGCGCATCGGGCATGTGCAATATCAGCGCCTGCAAAAGGTCGTCGAGCGACGCAGCGTTTTGCGTGATTAATCTGAGCAGTCTCGCACCCGCCGCAGTCTTTGCCAGAAATGCCAGCTGCGGTATTTTGTGGCTGCCGGCAAAACAGCGCGCGAGCGGCGCCAATGCGGGATTCACCGCGCTGAGCCACAGCAAGCCCACGAGCGCAATGTCGCACTCCGCTGCCGGTACGCCGAGAAAATCAGCGACGCCCTGCTGTGTTTCTGCGGGCAGCGCCGCTTGGAATTTTGTGCGCGTGAGGACGCGGTGCAGAATCTCCGAGAACCAGGCGGCTTTCGCGACAAACATATCGCTGGCGGGCGAAGCGACCGCCTGCCGCAGCGCCGCCGTATCGTCAAAACCGCGCACGAAAATGCGCGCGTTGCGAAAAACGCATTGGCCCGCCAGCGGCTGCTGCACCGCAAAGGCGCAGGGAAATCCCGTTACCGGAAAGATCATTCGCAGATTCGCCAGGTGTCGCGCGCGTATTGCTGCACCGTGCGGTCCGACGAAAATTTTCCCGCGCACGCAGTGTTGGCGATGCCCTTGCCGACCCATGCCGCCTGGTCATGATAATCTGCCATGATTTGCTGCTGCATTTTCCAGTAGCTGTCAAAATCCGCAAGATGATAATAAGCGTCGCCCTGGTAAGTCAGCGCATCGATGAATTCGCGAAAGTCGCCGTGCAAAATTTCGATAAAATGAAAGATCTCCCGGATTTCGCTGCGATGGGCAATTTCAACCGGGTTATAACCCGCCAGCTGCAGCTTGCGCAGCTCTTCGACCGTGTTGCCGAAGATATAAATATTCTCCGCGCCGGCCTCTTCGCCGATTTCAATATTTGCGCCGTCGAGTGTGCCGAATGTGACGACACCGTTCAGCATGAATTTCATGTTGCCTGTGCCCGAAGCTTCGGTGCCTGCGGTGCTGATCTGCTCTGACAGATCGGATGCCGGGTAGATACGCTCAGCGAGCGACACCGAAAAGTTTGGCAGAAAAACCAGCTGAATATGCTTGCGGATCAGCGGATTTTTCTCGATGTAAGACGACAGCGCGTGCGCAAGGCGGATCATCAGCTTTGCGCGGTGGTAACCGGGTGCGGCCTTGCCGGCAAAAACAAATGTGCGGTGGTGTTCGCTATGATAGTTGCCGGCAAGAATATCGAGGCAGATGCGCGCGATGCGCAACAGGTTCAATAATTGTCGTTTGTATTCATGGATGCGCTTCACATGCACATCGAGGAACGATTCGGGAGGCAGCACGATATGGTTCCGTTCCTGGATAATCTCGTAGAGCAGGCCTTTGTTTTGCAGCCGTATCGCCTGCCACTTGCCGCGGAATGCCGCATCGGTCCGGAAAGGCAATAGCTCACGCAACAAAGAGTGGTCGTGGTGCCACTTGTCACCGATCGCTTCGTTGATGAGCGCCGTCAAGGCCGGGTTGGCCGCCACCAGCCAGCGCCTGAAGGCGATGCCGTTGGTCTTGTTCGAAAATTTCTCTGGCCACAGACGCGCGTATTCAGGGAACAGGTTTGTTTTCACAAGATCTGAATGCAGCGCCGAGACGCCGTTCACGGCGCTCGAACCGACAACCGCCAGTGCGGCCATGCGAATGCGCTTCGGGTGGCCCTCTTCGATAATCGAAGCGCGCGCAATCTCATCGGCATGAAAACCGCGATCGCGCAACTCCTGCAGAAACAGAAAATTAATGTCGTATATAATTTCGAGATGGCGCGGCAAAAGTTTGCCAAACAGATCGAGGTTCCATTTTTCGAGGGCTTCGGGCATGATGGTGTGGTTGGTATAGCCCATCGTTCGCCGCGTGATATCCCACGCCTGAGAGAAAGAAAGGCCTTCCCTGTCGACCAGCAGACGCTGCAGCTCGGCGATCGCAATCGCGGGATGTGTGTCGTTCAGCTGGAAAAAAACCCTGTCGGGTAATTTCGATAAATCCGGCTCTTTGCGCTTGAAATTCGCCAGCGCGTCCTGCACTGTCGCGCTCGCGAGAAAATACTCCTGCTTGAGCCTCAACTCCAGGCCTTTCAGATTCTGGTCGTTCGGATAAAGCACTTTGGAAATGGACTCAGAATTCACCTGATCGGCCATTGCCTTGAGGTAGTCGCCGTGCTGAAAATAATCGAGCCGGAAATCAGAGTTATGTTCGGCCCACCACAGGCGCAGCAATGTGATGCCGTCGCCGCCACCGTCGCCGGGTATCAGCATATCGCGCGCACGCGCAATCACGACCTCGCCGTCGTGCCAGTAGTTTTTATCCACCTCGCGGCGCACATGACCGTAAAAACGGACTTCGTAACGCTTATCGTGGCGGTCAATCAGCCACGGATAATTTCCCGCGAGCCAGACGTCGGGTGATTCCTGCTGCGCGCCATCGACGAACGATTGTTTGAACAATCCAAACTCATAGCACAACCCCGCGCCGAAGCAGGGATAATCGAGCGTTGCCATACTGTCAAGAAAGCAGGCGGCGAGGCGCCCGAGGCCGCCGTTGCCCAGCGCGGCATCGGGTTCGAGGTTTAGCAGATCGTCGAGACGGTAACCATATTCCTGCAGAATCTCTGACGCCTCGCTGCGCAGATTCATATTGACCAGCGCCACATTAAGCATCTTGCCCATGAGAAATTCCATCGAAAGGTAGTAGACGCGTTTTTTCTGCCGGATCTTGCGGCGTTTGACGATCAGCCGGTGCATCATCAGATCGCGCAGCGAAAGCGACAGCGAGATGTATGCGTCGGTCGGGGTCAGTTCGTCGGTGGTGCGGCCGAGCGAATAGTTGAGGTGGCGCTTAAAACCCGTTTTGAGGTCCGCTTTGAGGTCCGAAGATAACTGGATCACAGCCCATGCTGCAAAGCGCCTTACCGCCTGCGAGTATTTTTGTCTGCGTCGCCGGGCAAGGGTGAGTGACCAGGAATCACCTTACCGGCGTTTGCCGATGAGGTACACGCCGGTCATGCCGGCGAACGGTAAACCCGCGGGATACTGCCATGTGCCCGCCTGCCAGGTAAACGCCGCGCACTCGGGAATCTGCGTCAGCAACAGGAGTTCGTCGGGAGTGTAACCGCGCAGCACGCTCGCAATGCTGTCCCAGAGAAACATCGACGCCATCACCGGCGACAGATTGCATAGAGCAAACGCCAGAGGTGTGCGCTGCCTCAGCAGCGGAAATATCGCTGTGCCGGCGGTGGTGCCGAACGGCACCGCGAGCAGATGCTGCCAGTCGCGCTGGAACGGATCCATAATGCAGATTCCGTTGCTGTTTTTGACGGCGTCGGCGAGAATTTTGCGCGCAAATTCCGGAGAAAAATGGTGGAAGGCCGAAAGCAGCGTGCGCACGGGAAATTCGGTGTCGACATGGCTGTTGGTCGCGTCAAAACTTTCGGCAGCGTATGAGATCCGCCCGGGGTTTTCATGCGCCAGTCGCGTATAAACTTCGGTCGCCGGGTAGAGATCGGTGAGCTTGAGGCGGATCTGCCCCGCAGGCGAAGAATTGATCGCATTGATGAGCGTCACACCCGGACCACCCGCGCCGGAGCAGAGGTCCAGAATGCCGCCGGCTTTTGTTTCGCCAAGCCAGTCCTTGACGATCGGGGCGGCCGCCTGGTAGACACCGATGAGATCCTGCTCCCACGACAAAATCTCACGGAACAGGTTTTTCAGATCCTGCGGCACCCATTCGAGTTCGTGGGTTTCAAAAGTGTCTATGCGTTCGGCGATCTGCATAGGGCTGTGTCAGAAAGTTGTTTCAGCGCGGCGACGCAAATAGTTTGCGCGCGGCACTGCTCACGGGTAATGGTTGCCCGTGGCCTCAGCCTATTACACGCGAAAAGTCGACGATGTGCTGCTGTTTTTAAACACAGACAGCCGCGGGCTGACACACTCCGAAGCGAAGCGTCGGCTCGCACTTAACGGTCCCAACGAAATTACGGCAAAAGGCGGCCGCTCGATCTGGCAACTTTTGGCCGAGCAGTTTATGAACCTGCTGGTCGTACTGCTTTTCCTCGCGTCCGTACTGTCTTTTTTTCTCGGCTCGCACAATGACGCCATTGTACTCATGGCAATCGTCGTGATCAATGCTCTCGTGGGTTTCTTCCAGGACTGGAAATCGGAAAATATTGTCGCGCGGCTGGGCTCGCTCGTGGCCGAAAATGCCATTGCGCTGCGCGACGGCCACCGCATTGAAGTGCCGAGTACCTCGCTCGTTGCAGGGGATGTTATCTACCTGCAGGAAGGCGACGCAGTACCCGCCGACTGCAGGCTGATTTCTGCCGAAAGCGTGATGACCAACGAGTTTGCGCTTTCGGGCGAGTCGGTACCGACCGAAAAGTCCGCCGACTTTTTGACAGCCGCTGACCTGCCGCTGCCCGACCGCAGGAATTTTCTCTATTATGGTACTTCCCTCGCGCGCGGCGAAGCGCTGGCGGTCGTCTGCGATACCGGTGACGGCACGGAGCTCGGCAAAATAGCCGCCAGCTCGCAGAGTATGAACCGCGAGACCTCGCCGTTGCAGAAAGAGCTCAATATCGTCGGTGTCTATATTACGCGATTTGCGATTGCGCTGGCAATCGGATTATTTATTGTGCAGCTCTTGCGCAGCGAGCCGCTGAAAACAGCCATTGTTTTCGCTGTCAGCGTGGCGGCGGCGATGGTTCCCGCCGGGTTACCCGCACAAATCTCGATGGCCTTGTCGCTCGGTGTCGCGCGGCTGGCGCGCAAAAAAGCCGTCGTGAAGCGGCTGTCATCTGTGGAGGCTCTCGGCGCTGCCACGGTGATCGCAACCGATAAGACCGGCACGATTACCAAGAACCAGATGACAATTACCTCTGCGTACTTTGAAGGAGTCAACTTTCGCATCACCGGCACCGGTTACAATCCCGACGGCGAAATCTTTGACGAGTCGGGACGCGTGATGAACCCCGACTCACTGGGTGATTTCAAAATTCTGTTCCTCGCGGGTTTTCTGTCTTCGACCGGGGCCGTCAATGCGCCCGACGAATTCCACGACGATTTTTATGCGCTGGGTGACCCGACCGAAGCCGCGTTCGCCACGCTGCTGATGAAAGCGGGTTTTGACCAGCAGGCAACTTCGCTTGAGTATGAACGTAAGAGACTCTTTCCGTTCGATTCTGCGCGCAAACGCATTTCGATCGTCCGTGAACACAAAAACAGGCAGACTGTTTTCGTCAAAGGTTCTATTGAGTCCGTTCTCGCCTGTTGCACACATGAACGCATGAACGATAAACAGCATGAACTGACAGACCAGAAACGCAGCGAGTTACTCGCTATTTCCCGCGCGTATGCTAACCAGGCGCTGCGCGTGATCGCGCTGGCCTTCCGCGATCTCGAGGAAGGCGAAGACTGCACGCAGCAAAGCGCCGAAGCCAATCTGATATTTTCCGGTTTCGTCACGATGATCGACCCGCCGCGCGAAGAAGTGCGCTCTGCGGTGCTGATTGCGCACCGCGCAGGCATTCGCACGATCATGATTACGGGCGACCACCAGGCGACGGCGCGGACAATCGCCACCGAAGCCGGCATGGCAGACGGCCTGCATGCGGGCGTGACGGTCATCAATCGCGACATGCTGACGCAGATGCAGCCCGCGGAGCTCGAACGCGCGCTCGCGCAGCGTTCGGTCGTGTTTTCCAGGGTGTCGCCCGACGAGAAACTGCAGATTGTCGAGGCGCTGCAAAGGCGCGGCGATGTCGTGGCCGTCACCGGCGACGGCGTCAACGACACGCTGAGCCTCAAGCGCGCCGACATCGGTGTGGCAATGGGCGCGGGTGGCAGTAAGGTCGCACAAGAGGCAGCGAGCCTCGTGCTGCTCAATAACAGTTTTGCCACGATTGTTGAAGCGATCAAAGAAGGGCGGATGATTTTCCGCAACCTGCAGACCAACGTCGTCGCGGCGCTGTCGACAAATGTCACACAGCTTTTCTGCGTGCTGATTGGTTTTGCGCTGATTCCTGCGGGTTTGCCGCCGATTACCTTGCCCGTGCAGATTCTCCTGGTCGACTTTGTAGGCGAAATGCTGCCGCTGCTCGCGATCACCTTTGATCCTCCCGATCCGGGACTCATGGAACGCGCACCGCGCAAAAAAGGCGAACTGCTCGCCAGAGGCCGGGTCTATACAGTGTTTGCCTACGGATTGGTCCGCGGAGCGCTGGCTGCCGCGGCATTCATCGCGGTTTACCGGTTTCACGCGGGGCAGCCGGGTGCATGGGAAACCGGCATGTCGGCAACGTTTGCGACCGTGATTCTCACGCAGTTTGTGAGCATCTTTCATCTGCGCAGTACCCGCGGAGCGTTCAGCCGGTATTCGCTGACCAACCCGCTGCTGTTCCTGGGCATTGGCCTATCGACGCTGGCCATGCTCGCGATTATCTACCTGCCCGTGCTGAACGCCTATCTGCATATGCGGCCGCTCTTTGACCGTGATTTAGCCGTCATCGGCACGGCATTGTTAACCTTTGTTGCCTTCACCTCGCTTTGGCGCCGACTCACCATGCCGGATTAATACCGTAACGCGCCCGCACCCCGCAATGGGGCGCGGGATTTTTCACTACTCAATCCGGCGCGCATGCGCCGATATTAAAGACAGTGGCCCGGACCAAGGACGACGACTTTTATCTTTCATTGGGTGCCGGCGAAAACCAGTTGCCGCTCATTCGGGCGGCGAAAGACTACGGCCTCAAGGTCATCGGCGTCGACCGCAATATCGCTGCGGTCGGCCTCAGGCACTGCGACCTCAAGATTCAGGAATCGATTCTCAACTACCGGAAAATCTATTACAAGGTCTGCAATGCGGTCGAACCCACGCAGATCATTGGCGGCTATGCGGCGAGTTATGGCGATGCTTTGGCAAGTTTTGCGTTTCTCTGCGAACGGCTGAGCATCATCGGTCTCAGCCGCACGCTCATGGAGACGGTGCTGGACAAGCTGCAGGTACGCAATCGCCTGAATGACGTGGAGCACAAAGGCTTTGCGCAACCCCTGTTTCTTCAAGTGACGCAGAGTATGCGCCGGGAGGAAATTGAGCAACTTGGCTTTCCACTGATTGCCAAAACCCGGCGCGGCGCGTCCAAAAGACATGTTTACCGACTCGACAGCTGGCAGGAAGTGAAGAATTTCCTTTCGCGCAGAAACCTCGAAGAGCTCGGCGTGCGCGGGCATGACTTTCTGCTCGAGCAATATATCGAAGGCGATGAAATTATTGTCACGGGTTTTGCGCAGAATTTTCATTTTCATCTGATATCAGTGCACGACCGCATAGCCTCGGAAAAACCGCCATACATCGATCTCGAGCACCGCTTTCCGTCGCGCTATGCGCACCTGGCCCCGGCCATACAGGAAATTCACAATCAGGCGTGCATGCGGCTGCAACTCTCGGACACGCCTATCGTCAGCGAGTGGAAAGTGGTCGCCGACCGGCTGTATCTCGTCGAACTCAGCGCGCAGATACCCGGCGAACACGTCGCCGATTTTCTGATTCCCAAGGGCGTGCGCTATAACTATTTTGAAAATCTTGTGAGGCTAACGCTGGGCGAAAAGATCGCGCCCGTACCCGAACGCAACCGGCAGATAGTGACAATCCGCTACTTCCCTGAAAATCCAGGTTGGGGCGAATGGCAGGAAGCCACACGCACCGCAGCGTTTGCGCGCGTGCTCAACAATAATCCGCCGAAAGAAATCACCTCAAACCTCGACCGCTACGGTGTTGCGGGATTCATAGGTTAAGCACAAAGCATGTTTCGCCTGCGGCGAAACATGCTTTGTGCAAATCTATGGTTCTAACCACGTCCGCTGATACGAACCGTCTGCCTGCATCGTGTATAACAGGCGCTGGTGCAGGCGACTGGGTTGCCCCTGCCAGAATTCCACACGCTCGAAGGCGACGATGAATCCACCCCAGTGCGGCGGCCGCGGTACTGGCTTGCCCGCGTATTCGGCGCGCGCGGCTTCGAAACGCTGCAGCAGCGAAGCGTACGCGTCGAGCGGTGTGCTCTGGCGGGATACGGCAGAGGCGACCTGCGATGCGTGCGGGCGGCTGGCAAAGTATTCATCCGCTTCTTTGTCGCTGACTCGCGTCACGGTGCCCTCGAAGCGCAACTGGCGGTGCATTGTCGGCCAGAAAAAAACGCCGGCGGCCACGTGGCTCTTGTCGAGCTGCTCACCTTTTAGACTCAGCCCATTCGTATAGAAGGTCACGCCGGCCGCATCGATACTTTTGGCCAGCACGACGCGCACAGAGATACGGCCGTCGGTCGCATGCGTTGCCAGCGAAAAAGCTGTCGCTTCGGCTTCGGTTTTGAGAGCGGCTTCGAGCCACATTTCGGCGCCGCGATGCGGATCGGCGGGCAAATTTTCGATACCTTCCCCTTTGTACTCACTGCGCAATGTTTCCAGATTCATGACTACAGGTTCACTTTTGCTATACAGGCCGTCCGCTGAAAAAAGAAACGGACATGTCAGGCGACTCTGCAAACTCCTCTATCGGCAAACGAGACCAGACCAAAATACACAACCGGCAGCAGATTCTCGAAGCGGCCTCGAATCTGTTTGCCGAAAAAGGCTTTGAAGCGACGAATGTGCGCGACATTATTCACGAAAGCAACCTTTCGCCCGGCACTTTTTACAACTATTTTCAGAGTAAAGAAGAAATTTTCGAGGTGCTGACCAATGAAATCATCAGCGAGGTGCGTTCGCAGATTCAGTCGTCTTACAAAAATGTGAAGATGGACCGCGACGAAATTATCAAGTCGCTGCAGCGGTTTTTCCAGATTTTTCTCGGCAACCCGCGGCTGATGAAGTTTTTATCGCGCAACCAGTCATACCTGCGCGAATTGCGCAGCAAAGGCCGTTTCGACGACATGCTCAAAGACCTCGAAAAGGCGCTCGAAGACGGCGTCAAAAACGGCATGCTGCCGCAGCTGCCGGTCAAAATCGTCGCGATTGCGGTTTTTGGTGCGGTGTTTGAAATTATCGCGACGATGGTCATCACGCCGAATTTTGCGGTCGATAAGGCGATAGAGACTCTGTCGCAGCTGTTGTTTATCCATACGGGAAAGTGACTTCACCCCCCGTATCCTGTGTCTCTATACGACCTTCGGTCTACTCGACAACCAGGACAGGGGGCACATAGGCTAACGTCTACTTGGCGCACCAGACCCTGACCACCGCGTCTCTCTACCTCGCACACCACATCCTGAGTATCCGTCAATTCTCCCCATCTTGACGTGTGACAAAAAAGGCGATAGGATCGCC
>CAYHJO010000082.1:0-16368 GCA_964356715.1 uncultured Turneriella sp.
CTGGTAAGAATCGAATCCGCCCAGGATGGATTTCGGGGGGGGGGGGCGTTAGTTATTGGTTCCCTTTTGCAAAGCGCGCAGCAGTGCATGAACCTCCGCAGGTGTCAGATCCCAATCGCCGTTGGTGAGGGTCTTTTCAGATTCGTTGCGGCCGGGATCTCTGGACACGCCTTCTTCGTCGTGAGAAATATCGCCCTCGTTGTATCCGAAAAGATTTTCTGTTGCCAATGGAGCCTCCAAGATGTGCGTATTGCACAATTCCTGGCTAAGATAACCGGTTTTGCCCGAAAGTCAATGCGGCCATCAACTTGGAATATACAGTAATTATACTTGGTTGCTGGCCGTAGGGGCGCGGCGGCGCTCGGCGAAAAGCGGACGCCGTATTCCCGGTAGCGGTATCGGGTAGTTCTACGCGCATATTCGGGAAAAATGCCGGATTGATTATTCGCAGACCCGGTGTATTATACCCTGATGCATAAATACACTTCCAGTTGCAGTGCGATCGTCATGACTTTACTTTTGCCGGCGTGCAATGGAACAGATCTCGAAAAGATTCAGTATCTGAAGGTTCCCCGCATTACCCTAAAGCCGGACGCGCACGCAATTACGGTCAGACTGAAGGGAACACCGGGTGAAATTTCCGCGTCAGGGTTCGGTATCTTATACAAAGTGAACTACAAGCTGGATGAAAAGTATCGTAAAAAACTTGAGGCACCGCGAGCAAGATGGGAAGCTTTATCAGCGAACGCCGGAAAAGATATGACGGCAACTTTTGCCCTGATCGTCGACGTTTTCCTGCTGGAGTTGCCGAAATCTGTGCAGGAGGAATTTCCCGATGTGAAGCTGGTTGACTGGGGTTATGGCGAGGTGGGAGAGATTTTACATGTCGGACCGTACAATGCGGAAAAATCCAGCGTCGAAAAGCTCAGCGATTTCATAAAAACGAATGGTTATACAATATCCGGGTTACATGAAGAAGAATATTACAAAGGCCCGGGAATGTTTTTCAAAGGAAATGAGAATAACTACCACACGATAATCCGCTATCAGGTCAGAAAACAGAAGAATTGAATGCGGGAAAAAATGCGGCGGAAAACCACGGGCAATTGCCTTATTTAAGGACAGGGGGATTTATGGGTAAAGTCATCGGCATAGATTTGGGGACTTCAAATTCCGCAGCAGCTGTCATGGAAGGCGGGCGCCCCGTTATCATTCCTTCGGCCGAAGGAGCTGGCGTAGCTTCAGGTAAAGCATTTCCTTCGTATGTCGCCTTTACCAAAGATAAACAGAAGCTGGTCGGCGAACCCGCACGGCGGCAGGCGGCGACAAATCCCGAAGGGACGATTCAAGCCACGAAACGGAAAATGGGCAGCGACTTCAGGTTCAGGGTTTTCGGCATCGAATACACACCGCAGCAGGTATCTGCCTTTATTCTGCAGAAAATCAAACAGGATGCTGAGGCTTTCCTCGGCGAGACAGTCGACGAAGCGGTAATAACCTGCCCTGCGTATTTTGACGATAACCAGAGGACAGCAACCAAAGATGCCGGCGAAATAGCCGGCCTCAAGGTATTGCGGATTATCAACGAACCCACGGCCGCATGTCTGGCCTATGGCCTCGAAAAGGCCGCAAGAGAACTCAAAATTCTGGTCTTTGATTTTGGCGGCGGAACGCTGGACGTAACAATTATGGACGTCTGGCAGCAAGGTGGGTTTAAAGTCATGGCGACCAGCGGTGACACACGGCTGGGTGGCACTGATATCGATCAGATTCTCATTTCGTATATTACTGATGACTTTCAGAAGAAAACCGGTGTCAATCTGAAGAACGATAAGCTGGCAATGCAGCGCGTGCTCGAGGCCGCCGAGAAGGCAAAAATTGAACTTTCGAGCACCGTAACGACGGATATCAATCTGCCGTTCCTGAGCGCAAACGCTGATGGTCCGCAGCATCTGGTGATGAGCATCAATCGGGCAAAACTGGAGGAATTGATTGCACCGATTATTGCCCGCTGCGGCCAACCCCTCGAACGGGCAGTGGCAGATGCCGAAGCGGCTTATCGCAAAGAAGGCGCAGATTTTAAGGCCGCGGATATTGATAAGATCATCATGGTCGGCGGACCTACGCGCATGCCGGCGATACAGAAATTTGTCGAAGACTATTTCGGAAAAAAGATCGAACGCGGCGTAGACCCCATGGAGTGTGTCGCTTTGGGCGCCGCAGTGCAAGCGGCGATCATCAAAGGCGAAGTCAAAGATGTCTTGCTGCTGGACGTAACACCGTTGTCGCTCGGTATCGAAACTCTGGGTGGTGTTGATACACGATTAATCGAGCGCAACACCACGATACCCACGCGTCAGTCGCAGATTTTCTCCACCGCAGCTGATAACCAGAGCGCTGTCACGATTCACGTACTGCAGGGTGAGCGGCCGATGGCTGCGGACAACGTCGCGCTGGGTAGTTTTGATCTGGTCGGCATACCGCCGGCGCCGCGGGGCATTCCGCAGATTGAAGTAACCTTTGATATCGACGCCAATGGCATCGTGCATGTCTCCGCGAAAGATTTAGGTACCGGCAAGGAGCAATCTATTCGCATTACGGCGCCCAAAAAACTCTCGAAAGAAGAAATTGAGAAGCTCGTCGCCTCTGCGGAGAAATTCGCCGCCGAAGACGCTCAGCGCAGGCAGGAAGCGGAGCTCGTGAACCAGGCTGACAATCTCATCTATGCAACGGAGAAAGCGATCAGGGACTACGGCGATAAAGTTACACAGGCCGATCGTGCGGATATCGAGTCGCATATTAACCTGCTCAAAGAGGCCGTGAAAGCAAAAATACCGGACAGAATCAGAAAAGAAATGGATGAGTTGTCAAAAGTGTCTCATAAACTGGCGGAAGAAATTTACCGGCATGTCTCGGAGAGGAAAAACGGAGGATTTAAGTCCTCGGCAAGTAAAGAACAGAATCCAAAAGCGGATGACTTCATCGATGCCGAATATCGCGAAGCAGATGCCAGGAAACGGTAAACTGGTTGTGGCGCGACTGACACACCATGGCCGACAAACGCGACTACTATGAAATTCTCAGCCTGAACAAGAATGCATCCATCGATGAAATCAAGAAGGCATACCGCGAAGCGGCGCTCAAATACCACCCGGACCGTGCGCCTGTAGAAAAGAAACAGCAGGCTGAAGAGCAGTTTAAGGAGGTCTCGGAAGCCTATGCGGTACTTTCGAATCCTCAGAAACGATCTTTGTACGATCGCTTCGGGCACGCGGGTATCGATCAAAAGTATGCCTCCGAAGATATTTTCAAAAATACGGATTTTGAAAGCGTGCTGCAGGGAATGCGGCATTTCGGTTTTGGATCCTCCATTTTTGACCAGTTCTTCGGCGGCGGCTTAGATATTTTCGGTTCTCACCTGCATCAGGCGCGGGAGGGGCGGGGGGCTGATATTGAAATCGCGGTGGAAATCACGCTGGAGGAATCGGCAACCGGTCTGCAGAAAGGGATATCCTTTCCCGATGAGAAAACCTGCTCTGCCTGCGGTGGCTCGGGCGCGCAGCCAGGCACACAACCAGAAACATGCGAATCCTGCAAGGGTGCGGGTGTGCATGTCAGCTCACGCGGTAATGTGCAGATACGGCAGATTTGTCAGTTGTGCCACGGTGCCGGTAAAATCATAAAAACACCCTGCGCAAAGTGTGGGGGAAAAGGTCGCGTGCAGAGCCTGCGTGCCCTTACTCTGAGCATTCCTGCGGGTGTCGACACGGGTTCGCGCCTGCGGCTCAAAGGTGAAGGGCATGCCGGATCAAAAGAGCAGGGCGATCTTTTTGTGATTTTACAAGTGGCGTCGCATCCCCTCTTTGAACGGATAGGGAATAATCTGCTCACGGAAAAATACGTACCTCTGACGACGGCGGTCCTCGGCGGAGAAGTGGAAGTGCCGACTTTAAAAACGCCTGTAACGCTCAAAATTCCTGCCGGCACCCAAAGCGATAAAATTTTCCGCCTCAAGGGCAAGGGTATGCCGCTATTAAGTGGCAAAGGTGTGGGCGACGAATTGGTCAGGGTCATCGTACAGATCCCGACGGCACTCACTCCCGCGCAGCGAAAACTGATGGAGAACTTCGCCAGGATATCGGGCTCAGCGTGACAGGCCGGCATCGGGAAGCCGCTCGATAACCTCCCTGTCAACCGGCGTGTCCTTGAATTTTCTGATGGCGCGCCGCTTGTGAAGTGCTTCAAAGATCTGGTTAGGATATTTTTCGTCTGCGGGTTTTATAGCGTGCTCCTTTTTTTCAGACCTGTGACGATCTTATGCTTAAATCTCCGGATAGTTCATTCCCGCGGGCATCTCAGTTTTTTTGGCCTCGGGAATTTCGGTCAGCGTCGCTTCGGTTAAAAGCAGAGTGCTCGCGACCGAGACTGCGTTTTCGAGCGCGACGCGCACCACTTTGGTCGGGTCGATGATGCCTTCTTTGACTAAATCCACATAGGTGCCCTTTGCGGCATCAAAGCCGTAATTTCCTTTGCCTTCGCGCATCGCGTTGACGACAACACCGCCATCATAAGATGAATTCTCGGCTATCTGCCGCGTGGGTATTTGCAGGGCATACTTGAGTATGCGCAGACCCGATAGCTCATCACCCTGCAGGGTCGACTCGGCTATCGCGACGGCCGTTTCGGCGCGCAGTAGCGCGAGCCCGCCACCAGGGACAATACCTTCGGCGACGGCGGCCTTGGTAGCGCTGATCGCATCGTCGAGGGCCTCTTTTTTGTTCTTGAGCTCGGCCTCGCTGGGCGCGCCCACGCGTATCACGGCCACACCGCCGGTGAGTTTTGCCAGACGTCCCTGCAGCTTTTCTCTGTCATAGTCAGAAGTTGTACGCCCGATTTCGCGTCTGATCTCGCCGATTCTGCCCTCAATCGCCGCCTGATCGCCGAGACCGTCGATGATGGTGGTCGTATCTTTCGTCATCTCAACGCGTTTCGCGCGCCCGAGATGGCTGACGTCGGCGTTCTCGAGTTTCAAACCGACTTCTTCAGAAATTATTTGGCCGCCGGTCAACACTGCAATATCTTGCAGAGTGGCCTTGCGCCGGTCGCCGAATTCAGGTGCTTTTACCGCCGCGCATACGAGAGCTCCCCTGAGTTTATTCACGACCAAAGTCGCCAGCGCTTCTCCATCTACGTCTTCTGCGATTATCAACAGCGACGAGTGGGATTTGACCAGACTCTCAAGCAGCGGTATCAATTCTTTCAGGTATGAAATTTTTTTGTCGCAAATTAAGATGAGCGGATCGTCGAGCACAGCTTCCATCTTTTCCGAGTCGGTAACAAAATACGGAGAAATATAACCGCGGTCAAACTGCATACCCTTGACGATGTCGACAATGGTTTCAGTGGCCTTGGCCTCTTCTACCGTGATAATGCCTTCTTTGCCGATTTTTTCCATGGCGTCTGCGACAAGTTCTCCCATCGCGCGGTCATTGTGCGCCGAGATAGTGGCGACATCGCTCATCTCATTGCGGTGTCCCACCGGGCGGGACATCTCCTTTAACGCCGCGATGGCGATTTTGAGTCCCGCTTCGAGTCCCCGCTTGAGGTCGATGGCCGAGGCTCCCGCCGCGATATTTTTCAGCCCTTCCGCATAGATGGCATGCGCCAAAAGCGTCGATGTCGTCGTGCCGTCGCCGACGGCATCGCCCGTGCGTTCGGCCGCCTCGCGCAACATCTGCACACCCAGATTTTCTTCGGGATCCCTGAGCTCAAATTCTTTGGCTATCGTTACGCCGTCGTTGCAAACCAGTGGCTTACCCCAGCTGCGCTGGATCAGCACACATTTGGATTTTGGTCCCAGCGTCACCCGAACCGCATCGCAAAGTGATGTGACCCCTTTGAGTATTTTTTCCCGCGCCTGAGAGCGGAACATGACTTGTTTTTGGGGCATAGCGTTTTTCCCGTAATATCTCCGGAATATTATACTCTATCCGAATGAAAAAAAAATACAAGTCGTTGAAATGCAGTGTTTCTCAAGTAGTACTACGTAGTGCCAGAGTGAAGGCGGCACAGCACTGCACGCAAGATGTGCGGAGCGCACCAAACATATTGACGTGATGTACGTGACATTATTCAGATCTGCAGCAGACCAGGTTCTGAATGTCGTTCTTCCGATACTGCGATGAAAAAAAAGAAAATAACTTCCTCTGCAAAACCGCGCCGTCGGCCGCGTGCGGCAAAAAAAGATAATACCGGTGCCCGAGCGGCAAAATCGAAGAAATCAAGACATACCAGTGCAAGGGTAAAATTGCTGCCTGCGTTTCCGATTGTGGGTATCGGTGCTTCTGCCGGCGGTCTCGCCACGTTTAAAGATTTTTTCTCCTCGCTGCCGGCACACGAGAATCCCGGCGTCGCGTTTGTCATCATACAGCATCTGGCGCCGGACCAAAAAAGTATCCTGGTGGAGCTGGTGCAACGCTTCACCAGGCTGCCTGTGTCGGAGGCAAAGACGGGCATGGCCGTGATGCCGAACGAGGTCTATATTGTTCCGCCCAATAACGAGTTGGCGCTGCGCCATTGCAAGCTGTATCTGACAGGGCCTGCCTCTGCGCAGGAGCGCCAGCATGCGATTGACTATTTTTTTCGCTCATTGGCAGAAGATCAGCATGACCGCGCCATCGGTATCGTGCTCTCCGGAACGGGCAGCGACGGCACCCTGGGGTTGCGCGCGATCAAGGCCGAAGGAGGCATGCTGATGGCGCAGAGCCCCGAGACGGCCGAATATGACGGCATGCCCAAGGCAGCGATTGCGACAGGGCTCGTCGATTATGTTCTGCCGCCGGCTGCAATGCTGCCCCGGCTGATCACGTTCGTGTCGCACCGTAACCGCACAGGCGCATCGCCGGCGGTTGCGCGAGGTGCTTTCAGCGACAGCGATCTTAAAACTATATTTTCCCTGCTGCAGGCGCAAACGGGTTATGATTTCTCGCAATACAAAATGAATACTATTGTGCGGCGTCTTGCCCGGCGCCTGGCGATTAACGAGATAAAGCAAATCGGCGAATATCTGCGCTATTTGAAGAAAAATCCGGCCGAAGTCGAAATGTTGTTCCGGGACATGCTCATCGGCGTGACGAATTTCTTTCGCGATCCCGAAGTTTTTGCAGCTGTGCAGAATGAGGTTGTGCCCCGGCTATTCAGCGGCAAAACCCAGGATGATACCGTGCGCATCTGGGTGTGCGGATGTTCGACCGGTGAAGAAGCGTATTCCATTGCCATGCTGTTGCAGGAATACATGGAATCGCATAAGCTGAAATTTAAAGTGCAGATATTCGCGACGGACATTGATGATCGCGCCATTAGCCGTGCGCGCGCAGGTATTTATGCGGCACGGATTTCTGCCGATGTGCCGCCGGCCCGGCTGGCGCGTTTTTTTTACGACGAGTCATCCGGCGGTGAATACCATATTGTAAAAAGCATTCGGGATATGGTGGTATTCTCTGTGCACGATGTGACAAGCGACCCGCCGTTTTCGAAACTGGATCTGATAAGCTGCCGCAACCTCCTCATTTACCTTGACGTGAATTTACAGAAGAAAATAATTCCGCTATTCCATTATGCGCTGAATCCTGGGGGGCAGCTGCTGCTGGGGCCTTCTGAATCCGCCGGTGATTTTACCGAACTTTTCAAAGTCTCTGATCGCAAGGCGAAGATCTACCGGCGAAAAGAAGTATCCTCATCCCGGAAAATTTCAGGGACGCGCCATGAGCGATTTCTGCCGCCGGCCCGCCTGCAGACGGGCATTACAAGGCACGAGACGCCCGACAAGGTAACGTTCCGTGAACTGACCGAACGCGCTCTGTTGCAGCACATTGCGGCGACGGCCGTGCTGGTCAATGAGCAGGGTGAAATTCTGTACCTTTATGGCCGCAGCGGGCAATATCTCGAACCGGCTCCGGGCGAAGCAGGTCTCAGTATTTACCTTATGGCTCGCGAAGGGCTCAGGCACGAGCTAACTGTAGTCCTGCATAAGGTCATCAGTTCGCATGTCGCCGTTCAGAGATCGGGCGTCCGGGTGAGAACCAACGGCAATTTCACAGCGATCGATCTGACCGTCTCCCCCATGGCGCAGAAACATGCGGGGCAGAATATGTTTCTGGTGGTTATTGAACGCGCACGCGAAAATCCGGAGCCCGATCTGCCCGTTGTGACAAAGGTCCGTGGCAGCAAAGCTGCGGAGAGACGCATCGCCGCGCTGACACGCGAAATCCGCGCGAAAGAAGATTATCTGCAGAGCACGCTGGAGGAGATGCGCTCTGCACGGCAGGGTTTTCAGTCCGCCAACGAAGAGATGCAGTCTATTAACGAAGAAATGCAGTCTACCAATGAAGAACTGGAAACTTCCAAAGAAGAATTGCAGTCGGTCAACGAAGAACTGGCTACGGTAAACGCCGAGTTGCAGAGCAAGAACGCCGAATTATCGCAGGCGAATAACGATATGAATAATTTTCTGTCCGCAACCGAAATCGGCACGATCTTCATCGACCATAAGCTGCTGATCCAGCGCTTCACCCCTGCAGTGACAGACGTGGTGAATTTAATCGCGGCTGATGTGGGGCGGCCGTTAACGCATATCTCCTCGAACCTCATTGGCTATGACCGGCTCATCGGCGATGTGAGCGAGGTTCTGGATAACCTGGTGCCTTGTGAGCGCGAAGTGCAGAGCCGCGCCGGAGAGTGGTATCTGTTGCGCATTCTGCCATACCGTACGGCAGAAAATGCGGTGAACGGAGCCGTGATTATTTTCATTAATATTACAGAGCTGAAGAGAGCCAAAGACGAGCTGCAGGAATCACATGCTTTAGCCAGGCTGGCCGCCGTGGTGCGCGATACGCGTGATGCCGTGACCACAATCGATACCGCAGGAAATATTCTGGCGTGGAATCCGGCCGCAGAGCGTCTCTACGGCTATACGCAGAGCGAAGCGCTCGGCATGAACGTGCGCGCTCTGCTGCCTGCCGAAAGCCAGGCGACCGCAGCCTCATTATTGCAGGCCTACAGTGAGTCTGATTCTTTGCAGCCTCTGCGCATGCAACGCATGAAAAAAAGCGGAGAAACGATTACCGTGTCGGTCATCGCTGCGCCGCTCGTGAATGCCGCCGGCGAAATTTATGCAATCGCCACGACAGAGCGAATGCCCTGATCGAAGGAGTAGCATAATGGAATATTCAGGAGCGCGCCCGTGATTCGCAAAAAAAAGCAGCCATCCGGGGAGCGTCAGCCCCCTGCCGAGAATATGCCGGGCGACCGGGCGTTAAACGATTTGCGTAAACGCGCAGAACTTGAGCTCGCAAAAACCGGGAGCGTGCGGCCGAAGGGCGCGCGCGCAGCAAACATCGCCGAGCAACTGGCGCTGCACGAGCTGCAGGTTTATCAGATTGAATTGCAGATGCAAAACCTTGAACTGCGCCGAAGTCAGGCGGAGCTTGAAATCGCGAAGGAGCGTTATTTTTCCTTGTACGATCTCGCTCCGGTGGGATATATCACCTCTCGCGAGAATTTTGTCATCACCGAGGCCAATCTCACGATCGCCGATATGCTGGGCGTCGCGAGAAGCGCATTGCTGCAGAAGCCTTTTACCGGCTTTATATTCAGCGCCGATCAGAATATCTTCTATCTGGCGAACAGGCGCCTCTTCTCGACGCATGAACCGCAGACCTGTGAGATCAGACTGCTGGCCAAAGAAGGAGAGGCGTTTTGGGTGACGATCACGGCCATATTGCAGACTGGGGTTAACCGCGAGCTTTCAGCCTGGATGACCGTGAATAACACGAACGCGCGCAGACTGGCCGAAGATGCGCTGAGGGAAAGTGAGGCGCGCTACCGCGCGCTCGCGGAAAAAAAAACGGACAGCTGAAATTTCCGCATGTATGCACAGCCTTGCCTTCATCTGGCTGGCGCCGCAGGGGGCAAAATCAGACGACATCCCCCAATCCGCCGCGCTGCGCGAGGCCCGTGAATTCGGCGCCGACAATTGGCACGTGGCGATTTTTTTTGCGGGTTCAGCTGTTTTCACAGTCTCGCAGCCTCCAGGGCCTGTTCCCGTGGTCGCAGCATAAACCTGAAAAATTCTACGCGAATATGCGGGTAATAATACGTATTTCCATTGCGTGCATATTCTGCTACAATCTGTCCGCAATGGCCATACACACCCTGCCGGTGCGCATTATCCTCGCCGAACCTCACGCAGAACTGCGCGAAGCCGTGAAAGGCATCGTGCACCGGCCGCCGTCGCAATTGGTCGTCGCCGAAACAGATAATGGTCATGAGATGCTGCAAAATCTAAGAGACAATGACTGCGATCTCCTGATTCTGGATCTCACGATGCCCGGTGTTCATACTCTGGTTTCGCTGAAAATCATCGCCGCAGAATTTCCGCAGACACGGAGTCTGATTTTGTCGGGAAAATCGGAAAAAGTTTTCTATCACCGGGTTAAAGAATCAGGGGCCTGGGGCTATCTGATGAAAGAAGATATTTTTAGAGATCTCGAGAAAGCTTGCCGCACAATTGCCGCTGGCCAACGCTATATGACTTATCATGAAGATCAGCGCACGCCATAGATTTGTTTTTGCGGTCGGCTTATTATGCGCTGGTTCGCTGGTCTTTGGAGTTGTAACCATCGGGCTGCTGTACCGCCATTCCATGGAAAGGGAGCGCGATCAGCTGGTGACTTCGACGCAAAAAACCACTAAAATAATCGAAGCGTTTTATGCGCTGCGCAGCGAGGTCCAAAAAAAACGCATGGCAGAGGAAATTTTTGACCATGCCGGCCATTTGTTTCCGCCGTTTGGCAAAACCGGTACTTATCTGCTGCTGACGAACCGCGCAGGGAAGCTCAAATTCTGGACCAGCAGGCCCACGGAGCGCGATCAACTGAATTTAACGTCGGTGGCCGATCTGGGCGAACCGGCAAAACGCGCGTTGAGCGGCGAGAGCGGAACGCTGCGGGGAATTGACTACCGGGGCGTTGAAGTGCTGGCCAGTTACGATTTTATTAAAGACGCTGGCACTGCTTTCGTGGTGAAAATCGATATGGCAGAACTCAGAAAGCCATTTTTGATCGCGGGACTGATTAGCTTATTGCCGGCCGGCGCCGCTCTGTTGTTCAGTCTGTTGGTGCTGGTGCGGCATTATTTTCCGGTTTTGCGCCGGCTCAGCGAATCCGAAAACAGTATTCGCGCCCTTATCAGTTCGGCCGCCGACGCAATTATCACAATCGATGAAACTCGGAAGATCCACACGTTTAACCTGGCGGCTGAAAGAATGTTCCTTTATCCTGCCGCCGAAGTACTCGGCAAGAATGTTAAACTACTGATGACGGCGCAATTTGCGCGTGACCATGACGAAAAAGTCCTTACTTATCTGAAAACCGGTCAGAGAAAAATTATCGGTATCGGCCGCGAGGTTGTTTGTCTGAGAAAAGACGGTACCGAATTTCCGGCGCACCTTTCCATCAGTGAGGCAATTATCGACGGAAAACATTTTTTCACCGGAATACTCAAAGACCTTTCCGAAGTCAGGGAATTGTCGAGGCAAATTATCCGTATTCAGGAAAACGAGCGCGACCGCATTGCCCGCGAAATTCATGATGATCTCGGTACCTCGCTGGCCCTGCTTAAATTCAAGATTCAATCCGCCTTTTTGCCCGATAAAGGCGCGGGCGAGGTTAATGAGGTTGTGAACTATCTCAATGATATTCTGACCAAAACGCGGCTGTTGGCGCGCGATCTGTCCCCCGTCGGTTTCAAGAATCTTGGCTTTCCTGAGGCTGTTGAGGTGCTGGCGGCTCGCATACCCCGCTCCCTACAGGTACATCTTGACCTCGAAGAAATGCGGAATTTTTTCCCGGAAAACTGGGATCCAGACATCTACCGCATCTTTCAGGAATCGATCGCCAACGTCATCAAGCATGCGCAGGCAAGCAGGCTCGACCTCATAGCCCGCTGTACGGGCAACCGGCTGAACATTACCGTGCGTGATAACGGTAAAGGCGCAACTCCTGCGCAGCTGTACAGCAGCGGTGGTTTGGGGCTGGCGCTGATGATGCAGCGCGCCAGAACTGCCGGCGGTACCGCGCGCGTCACGTCAGAAATTAATCAGGGGCTCGAGGTGAAACTTGAAATCTACAAACGAAATAAAGAGCAATAAATACCGAATTTTACTGGCAGACGACCACCACATGTTTCGCATGGGGTTGAAAGAGTTGCTGGAAAAAAATGACGAGTACTCCATCGTCGCGCAGGCGCAGGACGGAGAAGAGCTGCTGCGGCAGGTCGACGAACATCTGCCCGATCTCGTGATTACCGACCTGTCGATGCCGAAAATGACCGGCATTGAAGCGCTGATCCGCATCAAAGAAAAATACGCCGATATCAAAGTTATGGTTTTGTCGATGCATAAGGACCGCCATTTTTTCCGAAAGGTTATTTCGTTCGACGTCGATGGTTTCGTGCTGAAGAATGAGATTTATGAAGAATTACTTTCGGGGATACGTACAATCCGGCAGGGCAGACGCTTTTTCTCGAAAGAACTGACCACGGACATCATCGAGGATTATCAGGTGATCCGCGACAGCGAACTCTCGCTCGATCTGCTCACCAAACGTGAAAAGCAGGTGTTAGTGCTGCTTGCCGATGGTATGCGCAACCTAGAAATCGCGCAAAAACTGAACTTAAGCGTTCGGACGGTAGAGGCTCACCGCGGGCACCTCATGGAGAAACTGGATATCGATAGTGTGCAGGGCCTCACAAAATTCGCCATCGAAAAGGGACTCATTTAGCCGTCCGGCGATGCTAATCGCATAATACTACGCATGAATGCGGGAGCTACTCCGTATGGACTTTTTGCAGGAATGGTGTAAGGTTTGGCTCCGGGTGGAAACCATGAGATTTCCAGGGTATTGGTGCATGCCATGGCACTTTTGGCTTTGATGTCAGGGGTCGGTTGGGTCGTCTTTTGCCTGCACAGATGAGCTGCCGGGAGAGCAGCCTGAATAGGGGGAATTCATGGAAAAAAATCTGACAGCACAAATCGAACGAAAGGCATATGAACGGTATCTGGAACGCAATGGTGCGGAACATGCGCGATTGCCTTTGTGGTAATGCTTAACCGCCTGCCGCGCACCACCCTGCAAGTCTGATTATCATCGACAGATAACACAGCAAAACCGCGCTGTCGCACTATGGAAGAGCGCACATTTTCCCGCCGCAGTTTTCTGAAATATGCCCTGTTGGGGGGTGGCAGCCTGCTGGCTGCGGGGGCAATCAGCCGCTTCTGGCCGCGCAAATCTTTCGGCAATCTGGTAACACTGAATGCATACCTTGCCGACGCACTCGACTCGTTCGCAGAAGTGACGCTGCCGCAGGGTGCGGGCATGCCCGATGCGACGACAACACAGGTCGTGCGACGGCTCGATGAAGAGCTCACGTTTGTCGCCGACGGCATCCGTTCCGATTTTATTGCCGCAATCTATCTGATAGAGTTTTCCCCTGCGGCGTATGGCTATTTCGGCCGCATGTCGCGGCTTGCACCCGCAAAGCGCGTCGAATTTCTGAAACGCGCGGGAGGCGAAGGCTCTGACCTCGTGCGCGCCGCGGTCTCAAATATACGCATGCTGATTCAGCTGTGCTATTATGGCCATGCCTCGACCTGGAAAAAGATCGGCTATGACGGCCCTTTTGGCGGCATGCCTGAAAAACTCTCAGAGCAGCGCAAACACTACCGGCAAATCAGCGGAGTGAAATCATGAGTGGCCGCATCCATACTTTCGATAATATTCGACCAAGTAGAATCAAAACTGACATCTGCGTTGTCGGCTCGGGTTGCGGCGGCTCAACCGTTGCGCGCAAACTGCAGCAGCAGGGTTATCAGGTCATAATTGTAGAGCAGGGCGGTTACTACCCGACGGGCAGCTTCGACAACAATGAGCTCAACATGGCAGGCAAAGTCTCCGCCGACCGCAACATGATGACGTCGAACGACGGATCGTTCAATCTGCTATCGGGTGACAACGTGGGTGGAGCCTCGGTGCATTACTGGGCTGACAGCTACCGCACGCCCGACGACCGTCTCGCACTCTGGGAGAAACAATTTGGCGTGCGCGGCCATGGCCCGCAAGACCTGAAGCCTGCTTTTGACGAACTGGACATCCGCCTCAACGTGCACCCGGCGAAAGACGAATACCTGAACCCGATGAACCGCCTGCTCGAGAAAGCAGCCAACAAACTCGGCTGGAAAGGGCACCGTGTGCCACAGGCGCGTAAGAACTGCCAGAAGTCAGGGCACTGCATGCAGGGCTGCGCGTTTGGTGCCAAACAGAGCCAGCTCGTGACGCACATTGAAGACTTTGTCGCAGCCGGGGGTGAGCTCTACGCCGACACGCGCGCGAAGAAACTTGAGTTCACCGGCAATCGCATAAAGACGCTGCGCTGTGCGATCATGGACCGCCCCGCAGGCAAAGAGAGCGGACAGTTCCTCGAAATCGAGGCGCGTGCGTTTGTGCTTGCAGCCGGCGGGTTTTCGTCGAGCGCCTTTTTGCTCTCCAACGGATTTGGGAAAGTCTTGCCTGCCGTGGGGCAGCACATTGCGATGAATCCCTCGCCGATCGTGCATGCGCTCTACAACGAACCCGTCGTGCAGTGGCGCAATATTCCGGCGGGCTTTGGCGTCGACGAGTTCCGCCTGGCAAAATACAGGAACGGCAAATATGCTGAGGGCGGTTATCTGCTGATGCCCAACCAGCTGCAACCCGGCACGCTCGCCGCGATGCTGCCGGGCTATGGCCGCGAGCACTTTGAGTGGATGGAGAAGTTACCCTATCTCGGCGGAACGATTGGCTGGATCGACGACGTGCCTGCGGGGCGCATCGAGATGGACGGCGAGCGTCGAAAGCTGATCTATCCACTGGTGCCTGAAAACAAGGCGATGCTGCGCGATCTGCTCAATAAGCAGGTGATCGCCAATTTTGCCGCGGGTGCCACTAAGGTGATGATATCCGATCTGCGCGGCACACGCATCGATTCGCCCAATGAGCTTTCACTCATAGACAAACTCGAATTCGAGCCGGGTTCATTTGCGATGGCAAGCCCGCACCCGGCCGGCGGCTGCCGCATGGGCTCTGATACAAAAACTTCCGTTGTCGATTCGGATCACCGCGTTCATGGTATGGAAAACCTGTTTGTGTCTGACCCGTCGGTTTTTCCCACCGCAGTTTCTGTCGACCCGAGTTATACGATTATGGCGTTCAGTTATATTGCCGCGCAGGCAATCGGCGACAAGCTGCGCAAGGCGCGTTGATAGCGGGCGAAGCGGCGGTTAAGCCGGCCGCTGTTTTTTCTGGCCCTTCGGCCGGTTGAAGCGCTTCTTGCCGTAGCCGCCGCCACCACCGCGGCGATCTTTATGGTCGCGCGGTTTGTCGCTCTTATACGCCTTGATCTCTTCTTTGAAAGAAGTGAAGTGCGCTTTGGTGTCATAGCCACCGCCGTCTTTGCCGAGCAAGATCTTGATCGCGGCAGCTGCGATATCGACGACAGGAATTTCGAGTTCGACGAGCTGCTGCACATAAGGCAACATACTTTCGAGTTTCGCCTTTTTGGCGACAGCCGCGAGATCAGCAATTACCACTTCAGCGCGCTTGCCAGTCAGGCTTTCGAGCGCCGGTATGTCGTGCGGCGTAATGCGTATGCCGTGGATACGTTCGAGGCGCTTGAGTTTGTTCATGTCGCCGGGGCGCACGAACGCAAACGCTCTGCCGCTCTTGCCTGCGCGGCCAGTACGCCCGACGCGGTGGATGTATGACTCCATATCGCGCGGCAGATCGAAGTTGAAAACGGCGTCGATGTGGCTGATGTCGATGCCACGCCCCGCGACGTCGGTCGCAATGAGCAGCCGCACATTGCCGGTGCGCAGACGTGCCATCACTTTGTCGCGCTGCGCCTGGTTCAGGTCACCGTGTATGCCTTCGGCGCTGAAGCCGCGGTCGTTGAATTGTGCTGTAAGTCCGTCGACCTGCGAGCGCATGTTGCTGAAGACCAGTGCAGTCTTGATCTCGTAAAAATCCATCAGCCGTATGACCGCCTCGACGCGGTTCTTCTCCGGTACGATGGCGAAAAATTGATCGATCTTGGGTTTATTGCTCTCGCCGGCAAGCACATCCACCTTTTGGGGATTATTGAGAAAGCGCGAAGTGATTGCCATCACTTCTTTGGACATCGTTGCAGAAAACAGAATCGTCTGGCGTTCTTTCGGCGCGTCGGTCAATATGTGTTCTATGTCTTCGCGAAAACCCTGCGCGAGCATTTCGTCGGCTT
>CAYHJO010000083.1:0-16358 GCA_964356715.1 uncultured Turneriella sp.
ATTTCACGCGCGACCTACCTCGCGACACTCGCCATGTTCTATGACTTTGACGATTTCATGTTCGCGGGCCACTGCGGACACTCTTCGGTTGTGCTGCCGCTCGCTCTGGCAGCGGATTTTCCCGTCAGCGGCAGGGAGTTCGTTTGCCTGCAGGCATTGGGCAATGAGGCGGGCGGCAGGCTCGGCGCGTCGCTGTTTTTTGGTCCGCACAATGGGCAGATGTGGTCGTCGATACACCAGCTGAATGCGGGGCTCATCGGCGGCCGGCTTTTGGCGCAGCACCGCGACAACCCGGCCGAAATAATTCGCCAGACCGTATCGCGCGCGATGGCGTTTCCGGTTTTTGCGCTGTTCGACAGTTTCTTTTCTTCTTCGGCAAAGATTTTCACCGCCTCCGCGTCGCTGAACGCGGGTCTCACAGCGGCGCTTGCCGCCGACGGCGTCGCGGGACCCGATCTGTTCCGCGCGGATGCCGATTTCTATGCTGCATTTTCGTACGCACCGCTGCTGCAGGTATGGAGCGATATCGGCGAGCGCTGGTACTCGCAATCGATCTCAGTCAAGAAATATCCCGGCTGCGCCTACATCGGTGGCCCGGTCGAGGCCTGCCGCACAATCTACCGCGAAATGCGCGCGAAGCAGATCGCGCCGGGTGAGATCACATCCGTCGTGGTCGAATGCAACATGCTGTCGAAAAAGATGAACGATCTCTCCAAACCATATCTTAAAGGAGCGCAGAGTTCGCTCACCACGCTGAATTTTTCGCTGCCTGTGAATTGTGCCTCGATGCTGCTCGACGGCAACATTACGCCCGAGAGTTTTTCTGCAGAATCGCTCTCACGCGGCGAGGTGTGGCAGCTGGCAGAGAAGGTCGCCGTCGAACACGACCTCGAGGCCACGCGCGTCATGATGAAATATTCTTCGTTGCTGAAAGATTCGGGCAGTATTATGCTCAAAAATCTGCACCGCCTCGGCCCATACATGCAGCGCATGGGCGGATTTATGGACGCATTCCAGATTCCGCTCGAGGCGGGTATCAACCTGTTCCGCAGGAGCCGTTACCCGACAGAAAATCTGGTTCTGCCCGACGAGGATTTCACGCGTTTCACGTTTGTCAACCCCGCGACAGTGACTGCGAGACTGCGCAGCGGCGAAAAGATCTCAGCCTCCAGTCTCTATCCGCCCGGCTTCGCCGGCACGCCCGAAGCCGAGATGACAGAAACCGTGCTCGAAAAGCTGCGCACCTCGGGTATTGGCGAGGCGGCGGTGAAGAAAATCCGCGATTTTGCTTTTGACGCCGAAGCACTGAGCAGCGGCGAGCTGCAGCATTTTCATGACTGGTTTCTGCACCAGGTATAGGAGTTATGCAACCACGCCTGCACCTGATCACTCTGGGCACTCACGACCTCGAGGCCACTGCACAATTTTACGAAAAACTATTCTGCATAAAACGTTCTGACAGAAGCCAGGGAGGCGTGGTTTTTCTGCGCCTGCAGGGTCTGGTGCTCTCACTGTTCCCGCTGGCCGAACTCGCTGCCGACGCCGCTGTGCAAAACGACTGCGGTAGTTTCCGCGGATTTTCGCTCGCGCACAATGCGGCTTCGGCCGCCGAAGTCGACAGCCTGTTTTCCGCGGCGCTGGCGTGCGGGGCAACAAGCGTGAAGAAGCCCGAAAAAGTCCTCTGGGGTGGCTACTCGGCTTATGTAGCCGACCCCTCGGGAAATCTGCTCGAAATCGCCCATAATCCGTTTTTTCCGTTCAATGCCAGTGGCGAACTCAACATATAAACGGGGCTGCGGGGCGTCCCCGCCAGCCATCTGTGACCGAAATGGTTTACAGGGTGTCTGAAAAAGCCATTTTAGCCGGCGCCGTAGCATATTCGGCGTAGCAGCCGCATGGTCGAAGCAGAAATAAAAGTCATTTCAGGGCGCTCTAATACAGAACTCGCGCAAGAGATTGCAGATGACATGGGCATCAAGCTCGGTGGCGTCGAGTGCAAGCGTTTCAGCGACGGCGAAATTTCCGTAAAAATATCGGAAAATGTGCGCGGCACAGACGTGTTTGTTATCCAGTCTACATCCAACCCGGCTAACGATAACCTGATGGAGCTGATGCTGATTGTCGACGCGCTGCGCCGCGCCTCAGCCCGCCGCATCACTGCGGTCATACCCTACTACGGCTACGCAAGGCAAGATCGCAAAGTCGAACCGCGTGTGCCCATTTCGGCCAAAGTGGTCGCGACGATGCTCGAGGCGATCGGCGTCAAACGTGTGCTGTCGATGGATTTGCATGCGAATCAGATTCAGGGCTTTTTTGAAATTCCCGTCGATCACCTGTTCGGTGCGCCGATTCTGGTAAAATATTTCCGCGAGCTGGCGATGAACGATCTCGTGATCGTCTCACCCGACGTCGGCGGCGCGGAACGCGCGCGTTTTTTCGGCAAGCAGCTGGGCGCCAGCATGGCAATCATCGACAAACGCCGCGAGCGCGCGAACGAGGCCGAGGTGATGCACATCGTCGGTTCGGTAGAAGGCAAAAACTGCATTCTCATCGACGACATGATCGATACCGCGGGCACTATCTGCAAAGCGGCGATTGCCCTCAAAGAAAAAGGCGCGCAGAAAATCATCGCTGCCGCGACGCACGGCGTGTTGTCGGGCAGCGCGATTCAGAATCTGATCGGTTCACCGATCGACGAAGTTGTAGTCACTAATACACTTAAAATATCCGATGAAAAGCGGTTCCCGCGCATGCGCGTGTTGTCGGTCGGCTCGATATTTGCGACAGCGATTCAGCGCATACATGAAGAGAAATCCGTCAGTTCATTGTTTATATAAACCACAGGAGAAAAAGAATGGAAAAGGCAACACTCAAGGCGCAGAAGCGCGATGGCAAGATCGGCGGGAAAAACCTGCTGCGTGCGGGAATCATACCTGCGGTCATCTATAACCACGGTAAAAGCGAAAGTATTCAGGTATTCGAAAAAGACACACGCAAACTCTTCGCACACGGCATATCAGAATCGCGCCTGATCGACCTCGACATCGACGGCAAGATAGAACAGGTATTCGTGAAAGACTACCAGTCGCACCCGGTGAACGAAATGCTGCAGCATCTCGACTTCTACCGCGTTTCACAGGACGAAAAACTGCGCACGCGCATTGCCGTACACATCGAAGGAAAGGCCGAAGGCGTAAAGAACGGCGGCATTATGGAAGTATTCCTCACCGAGGTACCCTACGAAACTTATCCGAAATACCTGGCAGAATTCCTGACCATCGATATTTCGCACCTGCAGATCGGCGACTCGCTGCACGTCAGCGACGTGAAGCTGCCACCCGACAGTAAGATCCTCATGGACCCGCAGACGGTGATCTGCCACGTCACTCACCAGGCGAAAGAAGAAGCAGCGGCACCGGTTGCCGGCGCGGCTGCTCCTGCTGCTGGCGAAGCTGCTGCACCTGCGGCGGGCGCGGCGAAGCCAGAACCGGCAAAGAAATAATCCGGTCGGCTGCTTAGCTTAACCTATACTGAATGGCGCTGTCTAATCTGAAGCTTGTGATCGGTCTCGGTAACCCCGGTGACCGTTACATGAATAATCGCAAGAATATCGGCTTTAAAGTGGTCGACGTTCTTGCGAACAACACCGGAATTCAGATCAAGACAAAGAAAAAGAAGTCGCTGCTCGGTCAGGGCGACTTTGAAGGCCATGACATTGTGCTGCTGAAACCGCAGACATTTATGGATCTTTCGGGCGAAGCGGTGCTCTACATCGCTTCGTTTCTGCGCGTGCAGGTTGCCAATATCATCGTCGTGCACGACGACATCACCATGAAATATGGCGAAGTCGTTGTGGCGCAGGGCCCGCCGGAAATACCGAATATCGGTGTCGAATCGATTGCGCGCGGATTAAAATCCGACAAATTTGTGCGTATCCGCATGGGTGTGGGCCCGGTGAAAATCCGTGGCAAAGAAATCGCTACCCCGAAAGAGAATGAGATCAAGGCGTTCATGCTTTCCGATTTTACGCTCGAAGAAAACATGAGAATCATCGAAGTAATCAACGATGCCGAAGCAGCGCTGCGCTCGATTCTGACGCAGGACATCAAGGACGTGCTGGCGCGCTTCAAACTGGGCGCCAAATTCTCCAAAAACAACGCCTGATCTTCAGGCCGCTTGTGGATTTATTCACTACAACCGCCGAACTGGAGAACACAACCTCCGCCGTCTCTACGCTCATCGTGGCTTTTTCCGGCGGAGCAGACAGCCTGCTGGCACTCGAGCTGGCGGCTGAAATTGCTGCCATAAACCCAAACCAGCGCCTCATGGCATGGTATTGCCACCACTATTCTGCCCCCATCGAACCGGAACGGCAGAGCATATTCGATGAAACCACAAAAAAGCTTTCAGCGACGCTCGGCAACAGATGGCGGTTTGTTCTGCACAAGGCGGATATAGACCGAATCGCCAGGCGGCTGGGATATTCGTGGGAGCACACGGCTTCGCTCGTCCGGCGCAAATACCTTCTCCGCCTTGCCGACCGGTATGAGAGCGCCGGCCGTGCCGCTGTCATCACCGGTCACAATTATTCCGATTTCCTCGAAACCCTGGCGCTGCGCCGCGCGCGACAGATACCCGAAGCAGCGCTTCCCGCACTCACCTTTGCCGATGCGCATACCGGTTTTTTGCGCCCGCTCTGCCGGCTCACCCGCGAACAGGTGAGAACTGCCGCCACTGAACGCGGGCTGACTGTGTATGAAGATCCGGCAAACTCAGATATGCAATTCGCCCGTAATCGTATCAGGGTATCTGCCGCCGGTGCAGCGGCGCACCCTGCCGTACCTGCAGCGACGGCCGCGCAGTCTGCGGCGCCGAGGCGGCGACACAGGCGCGAACTGCGGCTACCGGCTTCCGCGTGGGACAATATGCAGAGCGCCGAGCGCGCACGCACGGTATTTTCCGCATTCCGCTCCCTCGCTATTGTGAAAAAATTCACGCGCAACCATTTTGCGCGCGCGCATAAACTGCCGTTTCGTCTGCCGCCGTTCTTTGCGCACAAAGAAAACACCGCAGCAGGCGACGCGGTCGTGTTTCGCCGTGGGCTCGGTGAGCAGGTTTCTTTGCCGCAACCCGATGCGTCGCCCTGCCTGCGCGGCGATCAGGTATCCCGCCGCATCACGATTGCCACGCCCTGCGGGCATAAATCCATCAGCAAGATTTTCAGCGAAAGTAAACTGTCTGCACGCGAGCGCCGGCGTGCGCTGGTCTATCTTTCTGCGCCGCGCAGCAGCCTGGCCGTGCGGCTGGTTCTGCCAGAGCGGGCAAGCCTGTGAAATTCCATCGGCTGAATTATCCCGGCAAGACGCTGATTATCAATACGCTCGACGCGCGCTATGCGGTTTTTGCTGCGTACTTTTTGCAATTCTGGCAGGAGAAATTTGCAGCCGGTGCCGATATTGCGCTCGGCGACGCGGACACGGAGGATGTGTGGAACGCCGCTGCCGGTTTTTCGCCATCGGTAAGATTTCCACGCGGATTTTTCCGGCAGTGGTGGTTTCTGCTGCGTAATCGCTACGATACGGTTATTTTTCTTAATCCCGACTATAAGGCCAATGCCGGGGCGAAATGGGCGGCCCGCTTCGCACTGGTGAAAAACCGTGCGGGCTTTGCACCGCTGAGAAGTTTTTTGCCGCTGAATTTTTCCCTGCCGTTCAATGCCGAGAACCACCATTTTGTGCACCAGCTCAAGATTTTTTCTGAACACCTGACCGGCGAAAAAATCGCACACTGGACTAAACCTGTATTTGCGGCAGGGCCAGCGCTGCGTCCTCCGAACACGGCGGCGCAAGCCGCGCCCGGCGCTGTTGTGCTCGATGCGGCGGACCCGGCGCTTCCCCACCTGCTGCCGCAGTTTGTTCGTTTTATCAATCTGGTAACGCGCGATGAAAAATGCACGATGGTCGTTCGCTCGGCGCAAGGTGCAGCGGAAAGCGCCGCGGAACTCGCCCGGCAAATCAGCCGGACATTGACCGAACGCGCGATAAAAAACACTCTCCCACTGATTAATCCGCCTGCGGAGTCTCTGGCAGCCCTCTTGCAGAATTTTGCGTGGGTAACGGGTGTAGACGCCGAAGCGCTGAATCTCGCTGCGCATCTGGAAATACCCACGCTCGCCGTGTTCGGCCCGCTCAATGAACGCGTGTGGCAACCTTTTGCGACCCGCGCGCGGGTGATTACCGGGGAATTTGCCTGCCGGCCGTGTACCCCGCTTCCCGGTGCGGTGAAATGCACCGCAGCTATCCCCTGGCAGTGCGTGTCCGGGGTCAGCGCAGAACTGCTGCTGGCGACGCTGAGCGCAGTGCGTCGCCGCCAGCGTGCCGGCGACCAATAAGGCATTTTTTTGGCCCAGGCGGCGCAAAACGGGCACCAAATGCATCAGGAGACATAATTCGCTTGCCCCGGCAGCCAATTTTATGGCCGCAATACGAAAGTTTCAGTAATTAAGATCAACCCTTGCGTAAATATGGTCGTCAAATAGAACAGGGCATGTATAAGATCGCCGTACCAGCTCTTGCGCTGCTGATAATCACCGCCATCAGCAGTGCGCCGGCACGCGCACCCGCGCGGCCAGCACCCCGTGTGGACAAGAAGCCTGCCGTCGACATCTTCGCCGAAGCCAGAGGCAAGGTATTCCGCTGGCAGTTCAAAGACGGGGATATTCTTGAACTTAAAAAATTCTCAGAGCAGGTAATCAAAAGCGGTAAACGTTCCGAACAGCGCTCGGTATTCCACCGCGTTCTGCTCGAAACAAGGGCCACCGACCCCGCAAAAGGGTATTTGCTCGAGGGTACCTTCACAAGCCTCATCAAAAATTCAGATTCCAAAGCTCCTTACGCCGAAACCGAAAGATACACCGCCGGCTTTTATCTGAAGCCCACCGGACTCTTTGTCGTCGACCGGGAACAATACATGCCGAATATTCGCTCGGTGCCGACATTTTCCGAGACGCGCGACCCCGCGCTTAAAGACGAAGCCGCCATGGAACAGGGTGCGACCTGGGAAAAACCCGGCGAAGAGATCATGAAATTCACCAACCTCGTGACCGTGCCGTTTAATGTGCGCTACGAATACCGCGGCCTCGATAATGTGAAATCGGAGGAAGGTGAAAAGAACTGCCATAAATTTATCTCGAATTATGAACTGAACTTCGGAGACAGCGACGCCGCCGGCCCGCGCGTGTTTGGTTACGTTACCTCGATCTGGTTCTGGGATGCGCAGCAGGGTATACCCTACTACGCGCAGGAAGAATACAATGTCATTATCGTCAACGAGCAGGGTCTCGCAAACGAATTCAAAATCAAAAGCCGCAGTTACTACCGCAAGTTCCGCGCACGTAACGATGCCGGCAAAGTCAATCTGGCCGACCGGCTGAAAGAAAATCTGCAAAAAGATAATCCGCAGCTGGATGTGCGCATCACGGATAACGGCGTGGCCATTTCTCTGCCCGACCTGTTTTTTGATACCGACAGTGCAAAACTGAACAAGCAGGCAAAAACCTCACTGGAAAAAATTGCGCTGACGCTTAAGGACACCGACAGCAAGCATATACGTGTGCGCGGTCACACCGACAGCACGGGCGACGAAACCTATAACCAGCAGCTGTCAGAAAAGCGCGCAGAGCGCGTCGCGGAGTTTCTCATCGACAGCGCCGATTTGAACCCCGATACTATCAGCTACGAGGGCAAAGGCGCCAGAGACCCCGTTTCCGAAAACTCGACCGCTGATGGGCGAGCGCGTAACCGTCGGGTTGAAATTATTCTTCTCGACCGTTAAGCGCAAACGCGCGCAAAAACAGGCGGTATCCGGGAACTATTTGCTATATTCAGGGTCAGCGGAGTATTATGGAACACAAAACAAGCAAAGCATTTTTGGCGCGCGTAGTGATCGTTATCGCCGCTCTAGCCAGCGTGGCTGCGGTAACGAATTGCCGGCCGTGGAAACACAAATCTCCCGAAGAACGTGCCGAATGGATGGCAAAGCGCGTCACGAAAGAGCTTGATCTGAACGATTCGCAGAAGCAGGTGCTCAACAAGATCAAAGATGAGATTGTGGCGCGCATGAAGACCGAAAAAGCAGACCGGGGGCAGCAGCTTAAAGAAGTAACCACACTGTTGCGCGCCGACACAATCGACAACGGCAAACTAACCGCGCTCAGAAAGCGCCATCAGGTGCATCGCGAGACCATGGAAGCCCTGTTCGTCGAGAAGGCGCTCGAACTGCATAAGGTTCTCACTCCCGAGCAGCGCAACAAAGCAGCCGACCTGATCGAAAAACACATGCAAAAGTTCTCCGGAGATAAGTAAACCGGAAACGAAGCCGTGGACTTTCAGGCAATCATTGCTGAAACCAAACGTCCGGTACTGGCCGCGATACGCCGGTACCTGGACAACGGCTATTTATACGCTATCGACGACATCGCGCAGGAAGTCTATATCAGAGCGTACCGCGCGCTCGAAAAAGGCAGGTTGCAGGAACAGGGCAAGCTGCGTTCGTATCTTTATACCATCGCCAAAAACGAAACCCTGCGCATGAACTCACGCTGCCGGCGCGAAGAGGTAAAGGCTGAAAAATTTCTTGAAGGACAGAAGCACAAACTCGCTTCAGTTGATGACAGGACAAATGTCGCCGAACTGACGTCTGAAATGCTGGCTGAACTGAGACATTTGCCCAACCACTATGCCGATGTGGTCAAGCTCGCGATGCTGGGCTTCACGGCGAAACAGATCGTCGAAAAACTCGAAATCCGCCCCGGCACCGTGAAATCGAGGCTATCGCGCGGTCTGGCAATGCTGAGACAGAGACTGGCGTGAGGTAAAGATGGACAAAAAAACACATAGACAAAACAGCGAAGCATTCAGGCAGCGGTTGAAAAGCGGCGACTGGGATCAGGCGATCATGGCAGCCGTCGACACTACCCGCAAACAGCGCAGAAAAACGCGAGTCACCCTCGCTGTCTCGACTTCGCTGTTCTTTATAGTTACTTTTTCGGCAGGCGCGGCATTCGTTGCAGAAGAGAATGCGAGTGCGCAGATGTACACGATGATCGAACAACTGGCGGGCGACGGTTTCTCAGGTCCGTTTCTTGAGTAACCGGTTGTCGGCACAGACGGCGGCCTTTCCGTCGACACCCCTGGGATTACATGTGCCGCGGTTCCCGGCCATGTTCATCGGCCACGGGTCGCCGATGAACGCGATCGAACGCAACAGCTTTTCTGAAAAATGGCGCTCGATCGGCGAAGCGCTACCGCACCGCGCCTTTCCGGCAGAGAAAGCCTCGCGCGAACCGGCAAACCCTGGTTCTCATGTCCTAAGGGCCGTGGTGTGCATATCCGCTCACTGGCTCACGCGCGGTACACAGATAACATCCAACACAAAACCCAAAACCATCCATGACTTCGGCGGCTTTCCACAGGCGCTCTATCAGATTGAGTACCCTGCACCGGGTTCACCAGAAATAGCACACGAGATCAAAACCGCGCTGGCAAAGCATACACCGGTAACTCTGAGCGAAGACTGGGGGCTCGACCACGGCACGTGGAGCATTCTGCGCCACATTCAGCCGGCCGCCGATGTGCCGGTATTGCAGCTGTCGATTGACGCGACCGCATCGGGCGAAACGTTTTTCAGAATTGGCGAACAGCTGAAGCCGCTGCGTGAAAGAGGCATCTTGTTTATCGGCAGCGGCAATATCGTGCACAACCTGCACCTCGTCGACTGGAACCGGCTGAGCGAAATAGGTTACGCGCATGACTGGGCGCGCGAGGCAGATACACTGGTGCAAAAACTGATTCGCGAAAGAGACTATGCAAAACTCATCCAGTGGACGGCTCTCGGGAAAAGCATGGAGCTCGCCGTGAACAGCGCAGAGCACTATGTGCCCCTGCTCTATATACTGGGCCTGAGCCACGCGCATGAGAAACCGGAATTTTTCAATACCGAAGCGGTCGGCGGCGCACTGACGATGACGTCTGTGCGTTTCGGTTAGCGCGAGACTTGTGGAATACCCAATTCTGCCGACGCTCGATGGCATTGCAGCCGCTGAGTGGAATGCACTGGTTGAACCGGGCAATCCGTTCATGCGCTATGAGTTTTTGCGAGCACTCGAAAAAACCGGCTGTATCGGCGACGGCCAGCCGTGGGAGGCGCGCTATGTCACTCATCAGGAGAATGGTAAGCTTAAAGGTGTAATTCCTTCTTATATCAGAGGCGATTCATACGGCGAATATATTTTTGACTGGGCATGGGCCAATGCATACGAACAGGCCGGCCTCAGCTATTATCCCAAAATTACGGTGGCGGCGCCCTTCACGCCAGCCTCAGGCAGGCGCATACTCACCGGGCGCGAAATACAAAATCCGTCCACCGCACCGCTGATTGCTGCGCTCGAAGAATTCGCTCTTGCCGAACGCGCTTCGGGAATTCACTTTCTGTGCCTCACGCGCGAAGAGCAGAAGGTGCTGTCTGAGCACGGCTATATGCCGCGCATTACGCACCAGTACCACTGGCAGAATAGGGGATTTAACTCTTTCGATGATTATCTCGCACCGCTGCGCTCGCAGCGGCGCAAAGAGATCAAGCGCGAACGCCGGAAAGCTGCAGAGCTGGGGCTCACGATCGAGACGCTGACCGGCGACGCGATTCGCGAAGGACACATGCGCGCGATGTATGGGTTTTATGTGCAGACCTATGCGCGCAAATGGGGCTCGCCCTACCTCAACCTGGCATGCTTTTTGGAGCTATGGAAAACCATGGCTGACAGCCTGGTGCTGGTACTCGCCTTTGACGGCGCAGAGGCGGTCGCCGGAGCGATTGCGTTCAGACAGGACGACCGCCTGTTTGGCCGCTACTGGGGCGCCAAAGGCAATTATCCGTTTCTGCATTTTGAACTTTGCCTCTACCGGCTGATCGATTTTGCGATCGCGGAAAATATTTCGCTGTTTGAAGCCGGCGCGCAGGGCGAGCATAAGTTCCAGCGCGGTTTCAGCGCGCTGCCGGTCTATAGCAGCCACAAACTGTTCCATCCGCAGGGTGCGGCGGCGATTGCGGCATTTCTTTCACGCGAACGCCGCGCCACAATTCGCGCGCTCAATGCGTACCGCAAGGCGTCGCCGAATAAGGACGAACCTTCGCATTTGCCCGAGTTTGCGGGGGAGTGAGGCACCCACGCTGGTTGCCCCGTCGATCCATGTTCGCGCGTGCGCGAACATGACTTTTTCCGGAAACTGCTGGGGTGAGCTTAAAATCCTGCATGCGTTAAATCCAAAACCCATTGACGATGTGTATATAATAGGCAAAAAAGGTGTATGCGGACTAACATAGTTCTCGATGACAAACTCGTTAAAGAAGCCATGAAACTTTCAGGCCAAAAGACCAAAAAAGACGTAGTCGATATGGCGCTGCGTGAACTCGTGCGGCATCACAAACAACGCAGTATACGTGATCTGCGGGGCAAAATTCACTGGGAAGGCAATCTCGACGAAATGCGTGCAACAAATTGAAAACGGTTCTTGCCGACAGCTCGGTGTGGATTGATTACTTGCGCGGGGCAAAATCTGTTCAGACGAATCAACTGGATGAACTACTGCTCGATGGGCAGGTCGTTATATGTCCTGTTATATTGCAAGAGGTCTTGCAGGGCATTGCAAATGAGAAGGAATACCAGATGACATTTGACCGCCTGCAATCTTTATATCGGCTACACGCGGACGAATATCTGGCGGCAGAAGGCGCAGCCCAGATTTACCGGCGTTTGCGGCGCAAGGGCATTACTATACGCAAGAGCAATGACTGCCTGATAGCATGGCACGCGATGGAAAATAAAATACCAATACTGCATAAAGATCGTGACTTTGACAAAATGGCGCGTCCGCTAAATATCGAACTGGTATAACCAGCCTACGATGGCTCTGCCGCACAGACTTTTCAACGCTTACGACGTCCGCGCACCTTTACGTCTTCGGTAGTCTTTTCCTGAAAATGCACCGGATCTCCCGAACCGCCCATCGGAGAAAAGTGCTTCCGCGGCGCACTCCACAGATAGAACGCGGGTATCAGCAACAATGTCAGTATTGTTGTCGTGATCAATCCCCCGATGACTACAGTCGCGAGCGGGCGCTGCACTTCGGCGCCGAGGCCGGTGCCGATTGCCATCGGCAGAAAGCCGAGCGAGGCCACGAGTGCGGTCATCGCGACAGGGCGCAGGCGTTCGCGCGCCCCCTCGCGCACGATTTCGAGCAGGTCGTGTTTTTTCTGCCCGAGCTCGTGGAAGAAGCTCACCATCACCATCGCATTCAGAATCGCAATGCCGCTCAGCGCAATAAAGCCGACCGCCGCGGGAATGCTGAACGGAATGCCAGTCAGGGCCAGAGAGAATACGCCGCCCGTCATTGCAAACGGGACACTCAAAAAAATCAGCAGCGCATCGCGCCATGAGCCGAAGGTTCTGAGTAGCAGAATAAAGATAATGATGAGGGTTACCGGCACGATCAGCAGCAGCTTTTTGCGCGCTTTCTCTAGGTTTTTGAACTGCCCCGCCCAGTAGGTCGTGTAACCGAACGGCATTTTGAGTTGCTGGTTAATCTTCGTCTTCGCCTCTTCGACGAACGAAGCAATGTCACGATCTTTGAGATAGATCGCGATCGCGGCGTAACGGCGCGCGTAGTAGCGGGCAATCGTGGTGACTTTTTTTGTCTCTTTGATCTGCGTGATTTGGCCCAGCGAAATCGTGCCGCCTGAGGCTAATCCCACGGGAATCGCCGCAATCTGTTTGAGATTGTTGCGTCGCGATTCGTCGAGATGCACCATCACCGGCAGGCGGATGTTGTTGTCATAGTAGCTGCCGACCCGGATGCCACCCATCGCCATCTCGAGCGCGCGATTGACTTCGGCGAGCGCCACACCGTAGCGCGCGATCAGCTTCTTATCGGCGCGGATGTCGAGCAGCGGGCTTTCTTTGAGCGCGGTCAGCGCATCCATTTCGACCGACTGCGTGCCTTTGATCTGCTGGATGATCTTTTCAGCCTCATCGGCGTATTGCATCAGTTGCTTCAGATCATTGCCGAAAATGCGCAACGTCACATCGGCGCGGCTGCCTTCGAGTATTTCATTGAAGCGCATCTCTATCGGCTGCGTCGGCGAAAGAATCTGCGTGGGAAATTTTGCCGCAAGCTGCTCATTGATTTTCGCGAACAGTTTCTTTTTTGTCGCATCGTCGGATTGATTTTTTTTCAGAATCACAAACGTGTCGGCGAGGTTTGGCCCCATCGGGTCTGTGGCCGATTCGGGTGTGCCGATACGCGCGAAAACTTCGGCAACCTCGTCATGACCGGCGATTTCCTGATCGACGAGTTTTTGTATGCGCACCGACTCTTCGATGCCGGTCGATGCGTCGCGCGCGGCCATGACCACCATATCGCCTTCATTGAGGCGTGGCATAAAGTCAGAACCCAGACGTGAAAAAACAAAAGCGGCAAGTACAGCCAGTGCCAGCGCTGGCCACGCGAGTTTGCGGTGGCGCTTAAGGCAAAACTCGAGCGCCGGAGCGTAGATGTGCGACATCCACCTGGCTAAGGCCGGCTCGCGTTCGTGCTTCTTTTCTTTGCGCAGAACGATGAGCGCCAGGACAGGCATGAGCACGATTGCCGCGAGAAGCGAGGCCGCGAGCGCCATCAGCACCGTCTGCGCCATTGGCCGGAACATCTTGCCCTCTACGCCTTCGAGCGTCAGCACCGGCACATAGACCAGCATGATAATAAAAAGACCGGTAATGACGGGTTTCGCCACTTCTCGCGCCGAATCGAGCAGAAGCTCGAAGCGCTGTTGCAGGCTGGGTTCAAGGCTCGTGTCGCGTTCATCCATGCGCCGCAGGTAGTTTTCAATCATCACGACCGAGGCATCGACCAGGAGACCAAAGTCGATCGCACCGAGGCTCATCAGGTTTGCAGAAATACCGAAAAAACTCATGCCTGAAATCGCGAGCAGCATCGAGAACGGAATCGCGAGCGCGACGATGAGTGCCGCGCGCCAGCGGCCGAGAATCAGAAACAGAATCGCAATGACGAGAATCGCGCCTTCGGCGAGGTTTTTGAGCACGGTTTTGATCGTCGCAGAAACCAGAAAGCTGCGCGTGTACAGAATTTTGATCTGCACGCCCTCGGGCAACTTCATATTCTTCAGGACTTCTTCGCAGTTCATCGACACTTCGCGGCTGTTTTCACCCACGCGCATAAGCCCGGTGCCGAGCACAGCCTCATGGCCGCGGTAAGTCGCAGCGCCGAGCCGCAGAGCATGGTCTTCGCGCACCTCGGCAATATCACCCAAAAGAATCACCGAACCGTCATAGCGCATCTTGACCGGTGTATGTTTAACATCGTCGAGATGCCGCATCTCGTCGGTGGTGCGCACGATCAGTTGTTTGCCGCTGCGCTCGATAAAACCGCCACCGAAGTTTTCGCCCAGGGTGTTAAGCTTCGACGTCAGCTCTTCGAGCGAGATGCCATTCGCTTCGAGCCGTTCGGGCACGATGTTGACGTGGATTTCTTTTTTATAGCCGCCGTTCGAATCGACGTCGGCGATGCCATGCACCTTTCTGAGTTCGGGGCGGATAAAATAGTCCTGCACGGTGCGCAGGTAGAGCAGGCGTTCTTTCTCGCTTTTTTTCGCAAGCTCCGAACCGTCGGCAGCTTCAACCACGTACATGATGACTTCGCCAAGCCCCGTGGTGATCGGTCCGAGTTCGGGACTTAAGCTTCCGGGCAGCTTGTCGCGCGCAATCATCAGCTTTTCGGCGACCTGTTGTCTCGCCCAGTATATATTTGTGCCTTCGTGGAACACGACCGTTACCTGCGAGAGGCCATATTTAGAAAGCGAGCGTATCTCTTCGACCTGAGACAGGCCGGACATTTCGATCTCGATATAATAGGTGACTGTGCGTTCGATCTGCTCGGGGTCGAGCGCCCCCGTACGCGTGTTCACCACGACCTGCACGTTGGTGATGTCGGGCACCGCGTCGACCGGCAGTGTGGCCGCCGCAATGAGGCCGGCGAGCGCCAGGGCCGAAGCAGCGACCATAATCCACATGCGGTTTTTGAGGCAGATTTCAATCAACCGGACCATAGGTTAATGTACGGTATTGGAAAGGGAGTTGCTCCGCAACGCCATTTCCAATACCGTGCTTTTTATCTTTACATCCCCCCCTTTATCTTCACAAATGCCTATGCTCACTGAACAGATGCAGCAAGTGCTGAAGGTCTATAACGAAGGCCTCGCGATGTATAAGAAGCGCGAATTCAAGATGGCTGCTGAAATTTTCAAAAAGGCGCTGGCGATCAAAAAAGACGACGGCCCTTCGCAGGTATACCTCGACCGTTGCCTGCACTTTATCGAAGAACCGCCCCCGGCAGACTGGGACGGCGTGTATGTTATGAAGACGAAATAACATGGCATCCAAAGAACCCCGCCGTCGCGGCGAAGCGACAATTTTTGCCCACGGCAGTGCCTTCAAAGGCATACTCAAATTCGGCAAACCGCTCAAAATACTCGGCAAATTCGAAGGTGAGATCAAGGGCAGCGATGTGCTCGAGATCGGACCGCAGGCAAAGATCAACGCACACATCGAAGCGACATACGTCGTGGTCTATGGCCACGTGACGGGCAACGTCGTCGCGAGTGAAAAGGTCGAACTCAAACAGGGCGCAACACTCGTGGGCAATATCCGCTCACCCAAACTCGAAATCGACGATGGCGTAATTTTTGAAGGTCAGTGTGAAATGAAAGGGAATTCTCAGCTTGAAAAAGCAAGCTGAGAATTTAACATAGCCAAAAATATGCGCCTCTGTGAAAACCGGAAGCAGGCCGCTTCGGCCGCTTTAGCCGTCGGCCATGCACGTCCTTGTGCGCCGCCGGCCCGGCGGCCATCCGTGGCCGTGCTGGTAGCGGTTCGCTCTGGCGAATCGCGAGGCTTCCGGTTTTCGCGCATATTTTTTGGCTATGGCCATTAGAGAACGGCAGATGGAACAAATCACGCTCACTGCCAACGGGCTGACGCACCCGGCGCTTAAACTTGGTAATGGCAAGAAGCTGGCACTCTTAGTGCATGGTTTTCCCGATTCACCCGCCACATGGGCAAAGCTCATGCCGCAGCTCGCAGATCAGGGTTACACCTGCATCGCACCTTACCTGCGCGGTTACAGCGAACTCAACACGCCGCGCGAAATGCTCGATAACGAGTCGGCAACGATACAGATCGCCGACGTCGCCGAAGATATCTGTGGCCTTGTGAGCGCCTCGGGTTTTCAAAA
>CAYHJO010000084.1:0-16321 GCA_964356715.1 uncultured Turneriella sp.
AGATCAGGTAGCCACCGATCGCCAGCACCAAAAGCCAGCGCACGCTGGCCTTATTCTTTTCATTGCGGATTTCCCAAAGGGCCTTTTCACGGTTCATAGCACACTACCTGCCAGGCCAGCGCCCGGCAGGTTTATGCTCAAAGCAATAGGTGAGGTCGTCGACCGTTTTTTGCTGATTTTGGCCTTCAGATACTATCGGGCTTTACAGGCCGTTTCGACCGTCAAAACTGGCCCATGGCACACAAGAAAGGCGGCGGCTCGTCAAAGAACGGACGCGATTCAAACTCACAGCGTCTGGGCCTCAAGGCATTCGGCGGTGAGCTGGTCAAGGCGGGTTCAATTCTGGTGCGCCAGCACGGCACCGTGTTTCACGCGGGCAAAAATGTCCTGCGCGCAAAGGACGACTCGCTGTTCACAACCGTTCGCGGCGTGGTAAAGTTCGAGCGTCTCGACAAGCATCGCCAGAAAATTTCGGTATATCCCGCAGCAAACTGAGGCGGATTAATCCGTCTGCTAAAAAGGCCCCGTTGGGGCCTTTTTATTTGTTTGAAACGCACACCGGGGGTGTGCGTTTCAAATTAACCAAACGGTTAATTTTTTGGTTGAGAACTTGAACGCTGTGTATATTATCTGTAGCGACCATCACAGGTATGCTGGAGACTATGCGAACCGCTGCGAAAAAAACCGGTAAATTACCCGAAGCGAAGACGCGCGAGGCAATTCTGCTTGCGGCCATCGACGAATTTGCTGCGCTCGGCTTTGCCGGTGCGCGCACCGAAAACATCGCCCGCAACGCCAACGTCAACAAGGCGATGCTGCACTACTATTACCACGATAAAGAAACCCTCTACAACGCTGTCCTGGAAACACTGTACGGCTCTGTCGGCGAGGCCGAAGGGCTGCTGAAGCGGCTTGCGGACGCCCCGGTAAATTCGGTGCAGCGTGTGCATATTTTTCTCAAGATCATTTTGCAGAAACACGGCGATCCGCGCAGCAAGTCGTTCCGTTGCATTCTCGCGTGGGAACTCGCGGCAGGGCAGAATAACCTGAAGCGTGTCGCTCAGAAATACATGGTGCCGCGTATCAAAGAGATGACGCAGGTGATTTCACGCGGCATCGAAGCCGGCGAGCTGCGCTGCGATAATCCGACTCTCGCGGTATGGAGTCTCATTTCTCAGGTCGCCTTCTATTTTATGCACAGTGAAACTTACAAGGGCAGCGATATCTATGACGATCTTTACCGCAACGTATCGCAGGAAGATCTGCTGAAATTTCTGCTGCGCAATTTTATCAGCTCTTACGCCATAAATCCCAAAATCCATGCCGAGCTGACGCCCGAGATTTCGCGTCTTGCCGAAGAACTGGGAACGCGTATCGCGGCCCCTGCGATACCGCGCGAAGCGCCGCGGCAAAACTAAATCAATAGCGCCGGCTCAGCCGGGCGAGATAGAGTTCGGGCGTGAACAACCGCGTCTGTCGCATGTACGCGCGCTGGAAATAGGCAGTGCCGCGCGCATGCGTGATTTTTTTCACACTGCGCCCGTCGTGGCCGATAACCTTTGCCGCGCCGTCGCCAAAAAGCAGTGCATAGACATTGCGCATCAGCGAGCCCACATCGCCCCGCGGGTTCTCTACAGCTGTGAGCGTGGTCGGCGCTGCACTGCAGAACTGTTGTACGAGCGGATGTGAACTCTGGTACGTGAGTTTTTCTGAAAAGGGAAGACGCTGCACGGCGGCGTTACCCAGGAGATCGGAAACCAGCAGCATGTTTCTTCTGCGGACTTCGGCCGTAAGGCCGCAGAAGTGTTCGCTCGAAGCATAACCCGCGTCGACCGAAAACACCACGCGCGGATAGACGCCGCGCGCGGCGAGTGCCGGTAACGCAGTATCGGCGCACCATATGAGCTTTGCCTGTGTCACGAAACTCAATGCAGAATCGAGTGAGGGGCCGGCCATGACCAGCAGATCGGGGCGCAAATCTTTCAGGCGCGCAATGTCAGCGTGTTTGCGCGCGGCGTTGAGCCGGAAATTGATCTGCCACAGGCGGCCAAAATGGCGGATTGTTCTCAGCCGCACCGCCGCGCGCTCGAACAGCTGTTGCACGGCAACCCGCATCGGTTCTGTGAGAGCCTGCCACTGCGCGGCGATACGGATATCGTATTTATCGTCTTTACCGATGCTGTTCACGAAATATTCCAATGCCGGCGTGTCGGCAATCAGACGACTGTCAGCCGGCAACTCGCCAGCGAAAGAGACAGGTGCAATGAATACGAATCTTTCGCTGCGTTTGAAAAGTTCTGCAAATTCGCCGCGGTAGGGCGCGACGACCACCGGAATGTTGCCCGGCGATGCCGTAAGCAGCAGATTTTTCAGTTGTGCGAGATCACGCTCTGCCGAACGCGCAGTGAACACGGTAATGGCGCTGCCGTTGAATTCAACGCTGAAACGGCCATCGCGAATGCTGCCGGTGGTGTGCGGAAAGCCTGCGAGCACCGTTTATCCCGGAAAATTTCCCATTATTTCAGCTCGACGCGTATCGTTTTCTGCATCAGCGGATCTTTCCCGCAATAGACATGATAGGTGACCTCAAACGGCGGGGGCGGGGTGTAGGCGGAATTGCGCCGTTCGGGAAATTTTTTTTCGAGCATCGCACCCAGCATCACGAGACCATAGACGTCTTTGTCGCGCAGTTCGATGTATTCGAGCTCGTGTTTTGCGGTTGCATCTTCCGCAAAATTGTAATGCCCGTGCAGGCATTCAAACGTGACCTCTTTGCGCGCGTCCGCGTTTTTCAGCGCGAAGGCGAGGCGATCACCGCGAAAATAAACGGAGTTCCAGAAGTCGCGGAAGGTTTTTTTGCGCTCGGATTTATCGAGCGCAAATACGATGTTGTCTTTTTCCGGGCCGACGCAGCCGTTGCGGTCGAAATCGCGGCAAAATGTCGCGGCGTTCTGCGGATGCCGGCTGCACAGCAGAAATAACAGCCAAAGAGAAAAAATTCCGCACCTGTGCATCAGAAATACTTGAGCATAAAGCCGCAGACAGCGATCAACAACAAAAGCACGAGTACGGCGTAATGGCGCTGTGCTTCTGTGCCGGGTTTTTCGCTGCTTTCGCCATCGGCATTTATTTCGGGTGTGAACGGTTTGAGCAGGTCTTGCGACAGGTATATCTGCACCAGCCAGAGTGCAAGTTTCGCCGAAAACAGCAAACCGTAGAGTCCCTTCAAAACAGACTTGCCGCCCATGCCGGCCAGCGCCGCGCCGCTGACGATGATTGCGAGAAAAGCGAGGTGCAGAATTTTCCAGTAAAGCCCGATCGCTTCGGCGCGAAAATTATCGATGTATTTATAAGAACGGTAGCGCCGGTAGGTTTTCTGGAAGACCAGTATCAAAAAGACAAGCGAACCCGTGTAGACAGCAACTCCCAGCCAGTGAACAGCAGAGAAGGTGGCTGTCAGGTAGTTCAATCTTCGCGGTAGTAAAGTTCGACGAGGTTGCCGCTCGGGTCAGCGAGGTAGACGCTTTCGCCGCCTTCGATTTCAAACGGGCCTTTGGCCACTTCGATGCTGTTTTGTTCCACTTCTTGCAGCGCTTCGGTGAAATCGTCGACATCGAGCAGAAACGAGAGAACAGGCACCTTGGCAAACGGCTCCATGCCGGAATCGAGCCGCAGGTGCAGGTTATCAAACGCCACCAGCGCATGGTTGGCGCCTTCTTCGACGACCTCAAAATCCAGAAACTGCGTGTAAAACTCGACGGCTTTCTGCAGATTTTTTGCCGGAATATTGATATGACTCAGCGTTTCGATGATGACCATGTGCATGGCAGAAAGCACGGGAAAAACATGGTATCAAGCATTATTTGAACTTGGCAGCGAGAATACTTCAACGGGCAACGGTATGCCCTTGAGCTCTTTAGGCCCGTGCGCATCAAGCCGAATGCGCAGAAAGCGCGCGAGATCGCCGCTGATCAGCACCGGGCATGACAGCTCTGCACACAGCGCGGCGATGCGGCTCGCAATATTGACCGCCGAGCCGATCGCCGTGAAATCGAGGCGCTCATTCGAACCGATATTACCATATTGAATCAGGCCGTAGTGCAGGCCAATGCCGTGTTCCAGGGGGATTTTCCCCTCGGCAACGCGCTGCCGGCTGAGTTTCTGCAGCGCCTTGCCTGCCGCGTTAGCCGCAATCAATGACTGGTATTTTACCTGCCGTTCTTTTCCGGAACGGGCGCTGAAGATGACCAGCAGGCCGTCTCCCAAAAATTTCAGCACTTCGCCGCCATATTTGTGAACCGCGGGAATAATCGCGTCATAGTAGGTATTGAGTACCTCAATAATTTCCTGCGGCTGCATGATCGAGCTCATCGCCGAAAAACCGCGGATGTCTGAAAACCAGATAACCGATTCGAAGCTTTCCATGTCGCCGCGCTGTATGCGCCCGGCCAGAACCTGCGGGCCGGTTGTTTCGCCGAGGTAGAGGCGGAGCAGAGTATCGAGCAGGTCGTCCTTGAGCCTTGCCTCGAGCGCGAGCGTAAAGAGCTGCGTCAGCCGTTTGAGTTCGCTGAGCTGTCCCGCTGAAAGTCCGCCGCGGCGATTGCTGGCAAAACTCGCGAAGCCTTCGATCTTACCTTTGAACATCACCGGCAATGCGAGGTAGTCGGTGGCGCCGAGTTCGCTGAGATCCTTAAGAATCGGGTACCGGAATTGCCGCATGTTCGCGCGGATTTTCTCGCGCACGCTGCGGCCGTGCAGAATCACGGGAGCCATCGGCGAGTCTTTGAACGCCGCCGATTCGGTGTTGACGCGCAAAATACGGATGAGATTGACATAGCCGTTTTTGACCTTGATTTTGCGCATGTCGGCAATGCCGGTGTTCGGCGGCGGTAGCGGTATGTCGTCAATGCTCGACCAGATCAGAGAAACCGCGCCGAATTGGGGGTGCAGCGAGCGGCTGGCGAAATTGGCCCGGAAGATTCCGAAATCCGCCTTGTTGAGGAAGTCGTTGAACGCGCCGAAATATTCGATAACCGAATCGATTTTGGCGGCTTTTCGCGTCAGCCAGTCGGAAAATTTTATGACAATACTTTCTTTTGTGGGGGGCATTATCGATACTCAGAGACTACGTGTAGGTCGTCATACCAGTTGGTATCCAGTTTGGCACGAATTTCCTTGCGCACAAAAGAGTCGAAGGGTCAACAGAAATCGCTGCACCGGATGTTATTGCAACCGGGGCCGCGCAGGCTTAGCCTGCTTGACAGCGCCGCCGGACATTCTATGCATCCGTATGGAAGCACGAATTGCCGGTAAATCACCCGCGGCCGCGGCGCTCGAAGCGGGAAAGAACTACTTCTGGTGCGCATGCGGCCATTCCACGACGCAGCCGTTTTGCGACGGATCGCACAAAGAAGTAAACAAGACTCTCCCCGCCGGCGAAAGCAAATTTCAGCCGTTAAAATTCGCGCCGGAAAAGGGGGGCGAGGTATGGTTGTGTCAATGCAAGCACACCAAAACTCCGCCATACTGCGATGAAACGCACAAAAGCCTGTAATCTGCGAATATTGTAATCGGGCAAATTCAGTTTTTTTTTTGAACTGCGCCGCTGTTTGAAAGCATATTGCATTGTCCTCAGGGATAAATAATTGGCACAGACTTTGCTGTATATGAGCAAGTTTGCATCTCCTGCGCAGTGCGAGCAGCATCAGGCCGGCGTGCAAAATAACAAGTTAGAGAGGAGATTTTATGTTAAGAAAAGCAATCAGCCTTCTTGCCATTGTAGCGCTGACAGCGCCCGCAGTGTTCGGACAGGCGAAGAAAGCCAAAGCTCCGGCTAAACCAGTTGCTGCAAAAGTGGATCCTAAAGCAGCTGCAGAAGCCAAAGCTAAAGCAGACGCTGATGCGGCCGCAGCGAAAGCCAAAGCCGACGCAGCAGCAGCGCCAGCAGGTCCGCCAGACAAAGCCTCATGGGCGAACATCGGTGGTAACCTTGTGCAGGGTTATACCTACAATCCGAACCATCCACAAGACGGTTATAACGGCACGCTGACGTGGACAGACCGCGCCAACGAATACCAGCTCAACCAGGCGTGGATGTACTTCGAAATACCCACAGATACCAGCAAAAAGGATTTTGACTTCGGTATGCGCGTCGATACAATGTACGGTTCAAACTATCGTTGGGCAACCAGCTCAGGTTTTGAAGACAAAGTCTTTAAGACTAACACTGGTACCGGCGGCACAGGTGGTACATCTTCTGTAGCGAGCAACCAGTACGGTCTGGCGATTCCGCAAGCTTACGTCGATGCAGCTTACAAAACGATCAAGCTCCGCGTTGGTCACATCATTTCACCAGTAGGATTTTTTACGGTGGATACAACACAGAATGTGTTCAATACTATCCCCTACACCTATGCGTACGGTGAACCGTTCACGCATTTTGGTGCATTTCTCTACTGGACGGCCAGCGACAAAATCAGCCTGATGGGTGGTGCGACGCGCGGTGGCGACAACTGGGATGGTTCAGGTACAGGTGCCAAGGCCCCCGGCTTTCTCGGTACTTTGACGTACACATTTGACGACAAGTCGACTTTTGACTGGGTTGTTCACGTATCTAAAGAGTACAACTATAAGAACCAGGCGAACTCCACAGTGGTTTCCGGCGCAGCTCTCAATGACGCAGCTCAGGCGAGCGGTGGTAACTTCCCTTATTCAGGTGGTTACAACAATGTTGACGGTCTCTACAGCTGGAGATATTTCCAGACTTTGGTCTACAAGCGTCCTCTGACATCGACTCTGCAACTGGTACTCCAGTCAGACTTTGGTATCCAGAAAGTTGCGGATATCAAGTCGGCAAACGATGCGGCACTTACAGCAGCGGGTACAAATAAAGACAAAGAAGTCACAGCGATGTGGTACGGTGCAAACGTGTACCTTATTCACCAGACTTTGCAGACTCTGCAACTCGCCATTAACTTCGAATGGTTCCGTGATACAGCTGGTGTGCGCGTAGGTAACGTATTGCCAACTCTGTCATCGACATCCACTGCTGCGAAGGGCATGGGTACAGGTCTTGTGACTGGTTCACGTCTGAACTATATCGGAAACTTTTTCCAGGTTACATTTGGACCGAAATGGCAGCCGCAGAAGAACTTCTTCGTTCGTGTAAACGGTCGTTACGACTACTTCGATGGTACTGCTCTGAATGCGGTTGCGAACAGCACTGCCAGCGGCGCAGCAGCCTTGCCATTCTATGATGGCAACAAAAAAGACCAGTTCGTGGTCGGCGTAGACGCAGCGTTGATGTTCTAAGAACACAATCTGTTGATACGAAAAAGGCGGGCTTTGCCCGCCTTTTTTTTGGCCTACCTCTTCTTCTTCCGCTTCTGCAGTCTCTTCTTATTCTCTTCTTCAATTTCGTCGTCGGCAAACCGGCTGACGTATTCACTTGGCTTCTCATCTTGTGCGAGACCGAAGTAGTCAATTTTTTCCTGGGCTCGGTGCGTGCCATGTGCTCCGAAGGTAGCCTTGTCTTCTTTCACGATCAGCAGGTACAAACAGGGCAGTACGGTCAGAACCAGCAGCAGCGCAGAACACAGCCCGCCGACGATCACCGTGGCGAGCGGACGTTGCACGTCCGAACCCACGCCCGATGCGAGCGTCGCGGGGATTAATCCCAGCAGCGCAAGCAGCATCGTCATGAGCATCGGCCGCAGCTGCACGATGGCTGCTAGTTCGACAGCCTCGCGGATCGTCAACCCCGGCTTATCGGCGAGAATGTGGTTTGTCCGCGAGACGAACAGAACCCCCGACATCGTCGCAATACCGAAAAGGGAGATAAATCCCACCCCCGCTGAGACGTTGAAGTAATAGTCGCGCATAATCAGTGCAAGAATGCCGCCGACCAGTGACAGCGGCAGACAGGCCAGCGCAACGGAGACATAGCGCAGGTTGCGATACATCACGTAGAGCAGGCCGAAAATAATGAGCACGGTGATGGGCAGCACGATTGCCAGCTGTTTACCCACGCGCGACAGATTCTCGTAATTGCCGCCGTACTGAACCATGTAACCCTCGGGCAGTTTGATCTGCTTGGCGACCTTCTGGCGCAACTCGGCCACGAAACCGCCCTGGTCGCGTCCGCGCACGTTGGTGCGCACCGTGATGTTGCGACGGCCTTCTTGTCTGAAGATCATCGTGGGGCCGTCGGCAAGTTTGATGTCGGCGAGCTGGCCCAGCGGCACCCGATCGCCCTTGGGTGAAAATATCGGCAGGCTTTGCAGCGCTTTCACGGATTTCCGGTATTCGTAAGGAAAGCGCACGACGATAGGAAAGCGGTACGCACCTTCAAACAGCGTGGATATTTGCGAGGCTCCCACGCCCGATTCGATGATGCGCTGAATCTGGCTGACGTTGATGCCATAACGCGCGCAGGCCTCCCGGTTGATGTTGATCGTGAGTTGGGGATTGTCTCCTTCCTGTTCGATGCCGTATTCCGAAGCACCTTTCATCTGTGCGACAATCTTCAGAATTTCTTCCGCGTGTTTACGCATTACCTTGAGATCGGGGCCCGAGACAAAGACGGCAAGGTCCGCAATGGTGCCCATGATCGCCTCGGCGAGGTTATCCATAATCGGCTGAGAGAAACTGAATTTCATGCCCGGTAATTCGGCTTCGAGCTGTCTGTTCATTCGCATCAACAATTGTTGTTTGGTAATTTTTTCATTCCAGTCGTCATAGTCCTTGAGACCAATCTGGATCTCCAGTCGATTGGGCGGCAGCGGATCGGTGCCGTCGTCGTTGCGGCCGAGCTGCGACAGCATATACGTAATCTGTTCGTTACGCGAAATTATCTCGCGGATCTTGGGCAGGTACTTATTGGCAGACTGCAGCGACATACCGACCGGGAAAAAGGCGCGCAGGTTGAAACCGCCTTCGTCGAGTTCGGGCAAAAATTCCGTTCCGATTTTCCACAGGCCGAAACCGGTCAGCGCGAACACCACCGAAAAAGCGATCAGCACAACTTTTTTATAGGAAGCGATGAGCCGCTCGATCAGCGATCTGTATTTTTTTTCCATCCAGGCATAGATCGGATTATGCCATTCGATTTTGCCGGGGTTCTGCGACTCAAAATATTTCCGGTACAACATCGACATGAGAACCGGAATCATCGTCATTGCAAACACCATCGAACCCATGATGGCGTAAGAAATAGTGAACGCCATCGGTTTGAACAGGCGGCCTTCGATGCGCTGGAAGGTGAAAATGGGAATATATGCGAGAATGATGATCAGAATAGAGAAAAAGATTTCTTTGCCGACTTCGTTCGATGATTCGAGCGTATACTTTTCTATTCCTTTTTCCTTGTCGAGATGCGTGGCATCGCGGTATTTTCGCATGATGTTCTCAGCCATGATGACCGCGCCGTCGACGATGATACCGAAGTCGATTGCTCCTAGAGAAAGCAGACTCGCGGGAATACCGGTCATCTGCATGAGAATAAAGGCAAACAGCATCGAAAACGGAATCGTCAGCACGACCACAATCGAAGTGCGCACTGATCCCACAAAAAACACGAGAATAAGGGCAACGATGCTCACGCCTTCGATCAGAGTGCGCGAAATGGTACGCAGCGTGAAATTCACGAGATCGGCGCGGTCGTAGGCCTGCCTCAGCTGCATGCCGTCGGGCATAAAATGTTCGTTGATTTCCTTAACTTTCGCCTTGATACGCTCGCCCATCGCATTGGGCTCGCATCCGCGGCGCATCGCCACGAGACCCTGAATGCTTGAATCAACCTCGACGCGCGGTGAACCGTCGGGCTGGTTCTGGAATACATAACCCAGAACCCCGGCGGGAATCAGCGGTGAAATTTCAACCGATCCGAGTTCCCTTATTGTAATCGGCACGCCGTTTTCGGTTTTGATGACAATGCTTTCAATGTCTTTCGGCGTACGGATCGCGCCCAGCGAGCGTATCGCAAACCCCTGATCGCCCTGGCGCAGAATGTTGCCGCCGGTATTGAGGTTGTTTTCGCCAACCGCCTGAATGATATCGTTTAGGTCGACCTTGTACTGCACAAGTTTCTCTGGTGTGGTAATGACGTGGAACTGTTTTGCGAGCCCGCCGAATGTGACCACGTCGGCGATGCACGGAATCGCCAGCATTTTCGGCATCACAATCCAGTCCTGCGCTGTGCGCATCTCCATCGCAGTATGGTTCTTTTTCGATTCAATCACATAGCGGTAGATTTCTCCCACCGGAGAACTCATCGGCGCGAGCTGCGGCACCACGTCTGCGGGAATGTCAGCTTCTTTGACTTTTTCGAGCAGACGTGTGCGTGCAAAGTAATCGTCGGTGCCCTCTTCAAAGACAAACTGGAATACCACGAGGCCGTTGATTGTGCGCGAGCGGCGGACAATTACCTTGGGCACGGCGTTGAGCACGCGTTCGATCGGTAACGTCACGCGTTCTTCGACCTCGGTCGCCGCTTTCCCGGGATATTTTGCGACGAGGCGAACCTGCGTATCCGCGATATCCGAATACGCTTCTTTCTGAATATCAATCCAGCTCCAGATGCCGGCAATGACGATAAACAGCGCGAGCGAAATCGTCGGTATGCGGTTTTTGACCGCAAATTCAATGATTTTGTTGATCATGGGGTCAGTAACCTATCGATAGGCCCTTTAAGAGCATGGTACCTTCCATGACAACGCGCTCATCCTTCTTGATGCCTTCGAGGATTTCAACCTGATCTACGCTTGAACTGCCGGTGACAACCTTGCGCTTTGAGAATTCATTCGGAGCAGTCTCGATGAAGACATAACTTTCACCTTCGACAGAAAAAATTGCGGAGAAGGGAACAACGAGCGCAGGTTTTGCGTCGTCGAGAAACTGCACTTTGGCAAACATGCCGGGTTTGTACTTGTGCTTCGCGTCGGGTACGGCAATCCGCACCTTCGCTGTGCGCGTGACGGGATCAACGTTATCGCCAATTGCCTCGACGGTGCCCTTGATATCGATGTCGGGAAAGGAATTGAAAACGATTTTTACTTTTTTGCCGCGGCGGGTCGAATCGAGTTTCGATTCTGAAACATCGGCAACCAGCCAGGCTACCGAACCACCGACGCGATGCAGATCGCTGGGATTAAATCCCACCGCGCGCAGTTTGGCTTCGGCTTCGGCCATTTCGGCGCGCGAATTACCGGCGTCGGCTTCGGCCTCAATCGTGTCTTTTTCCGTCGCGACCTGCAGTTTGTACATGTCGCGTATGCGATTGAGATTTTTTGCCGCACGGTTGTGCTGGTTGCGCGCGCGCTGATAAGCGGCCCACACTGTATTGAGTTCGGCCGATTCAAATAACACGAGCCTGCCGCCCGAAACGGAGGTGTTAATATTGGCGAGCACATGCGCCGGTGCCTGAATATTGATGAACTCTTTACCCGACCCAAACTGGCCGGTCTTGATGCGTTCGCGACCGGCGGCGCCGTCCGGGAAAACGATCTTTTCTCCGTTGTCTCTGACCTCGGGTGTGACGAATCTGTCGACGAGTGGTTTTTTTGCCGGCTTGCAGGCGGCGAATGAAACCGCCAGCAAGGCGGGTATGACAGCCAATAATTTCATGTTATTCTTCCTCTGATTTACGAAGCATTGCGGATTTACGTATTCTTTCATTTTTACCTCACGGAAATTGGAACAGATAACCGGCCTGGAAAATCAGCACCGGATTTTTTACCTCGTCACCCAGCGCGCGGCCGACGCCGCCCTGCAGAAAAAAACCGGCCATAAACAGTTCATAGGCGCCGCCGAGATACGTGCCCGACTGCGACACGCCGGTCTTATTGTCGGGAAAAGCAGAGTCGAGCGCGAAGAGCGGCGTGCGGCGCATATAGCCGCCGACAAACGAGACGCTGTGCCTTATGCGTGTCCCGTTAAACATTGAAAATCCGAAATCGGCCTGTCCGCCCATAAAATCGCTGCCGTAGAACATACCCGACCCGCGGACGATGAAGCGCCACAGATAAAGCGACGCGTTGAGATTCAACCCCGACGGCAGGCCAACCGTCGGCCCGATGGCAAAAAATGAATTTGTCAGCCGATTGCGGTTGATGGCATCATCGGCAGCGGCGTACGCTTCGGCGAATTTGTCGGATTTGTCTGTCGCCGGGCCAGCAGTGCCTGTCGCAGCATCTTGCGCGTATGCGGCGTTGAGGCCGAGCAAGAAAAACAGGCAGCAGGCGAGGGTTTGACTGAGGCCGCGGTGAGATAAATTTTCCATATTATTTTGCCTCCCCGGCCGGCGGCGGCGCCGTTTGCAGAAAAATAATGTCTTTGCCAATCGCATAGTTGATGTTTTCGAGCGCTTCGGTGCGCTGAGTTTTCAGATCGACGAGCTGCACGATGCTGTTGCGGTATGTCTCGAAAAAATCGGCAAGTTCAATGACGGATATATAACGTTTCTGGTAACTCTGCACCATGACATGGATGAGTTCGCGGAAATCCTGCACGTGCCCGCCCTTGAATTCCTGATAAATTTTGTCTTTTTCCTTCGCTTTAATGAGCGAAGCGGAAAGCTCGCCCTCGAGCTTCATGCGCTCGTTCATCAATTCGCGGCTCCTTGCCGCGATCGCCTTTTTTGCCGCCTCGATATTTCCCTGATTGCGGTCAAACAACGGCACGCTCATCTGCGCGGTGAGGCCGAAATAATTCGGGATGTACGTGTTCGCGCGGTTAAATACCGGACCGAATGCGAGGTCGGGAATTGCGTTCGCTTCCTGCAGATCCAGGTTGGCGCTTTCGTATTTCAGATTCAGCAATGCCGTACGGATATCGGGACGGTGATTTTCCGCCTGCTCGACCAGTTGTTTGATGTTCAGGTCATTAGCCGCTGCGTGTTCGAGCAATTTTTCGTCGACCGCCGGCACTATCTGCTGTTCCGCTAGCTCTGGCCGGTTCATCAGCACGCGCAGACTGACCTCTTTCAGGCGCACATTGACCATGATATTCGCGCGTTCATTGCGTAAAAAATAGTTGAGCGCCTTGAGCCTGAGATATTCGGCGCGGGTAATCGCGCGGCGCGACAATGCGATTTCCGCGCTCTTCACCGTTTTCCCCAGGGCTTCGATTGTCTGGTCATAGTACATGACACTCTCGCGCATGAAGTGCAGCGCAAAGAAGGTATTGCGCAGTTCAAATTTCAGTGCGCGCAGAATATTATAGAATTCATTTTCAGTCAGGGATTTGTTGATTTCCGCGACCTTAATCCGCTTATCAATTTTGCCCCCGAGCAGAAATAACTGCTGCACCTGTATGATCTGGCTGCCATTTTCCGTGGCGTCGAGAATCTGGCTTGTTTTGTGGTTATAGATGTTGGTTTCGAGAAACACGCTCGGGTTTGCATAGAGACCCGCCTGCATCACCAGCGCCCGCTTGGCTTCAATCTGGAATTTTGCCGCCAGAAGCAGCAGGTTTTTTTCGACAAACGACTTCTCGGCTTCGCTCAGCGAGAGACTGTAAATCTTAAGCTCACTCGCTGCAAGAGTCGGGAAATTGACCAGGTTGGCCTCGATGCGCGGCAGCTCGCCTGAGCTGTCCCCGGCATCCCCGGATATTGTACGGCTTTTTTCCGGCGGTTTTTCCTGCGCCGACAACGCCGCGACCAGCAACAGGGCAAAATAAAAACGGCTTTTGAACATAATCCCCCCACACCCGCGCCGGTTGGCTGCGGAACAAAAAAAATCGGAAAATCAGCTGGCTGCGGTGGGCGGAGGAATGGGGTATCGCGCCGCCAGATAGGCATGCGCGAAGGCGATAAGGTTGGCCTGCGAACAGGCCGATTGCAATAATAACAGCGGTTGCACCGGGGATTTTGAGGATAAGGGCATCAACGGGTCGTTACCTAAAACGTCGTGCAGATGATCGTGGCGGGTGAATTTCTGCCTGCCCCGCAGCCCTTCAATGCGTTGCACTTCTTCGGGAAACGATTCGCGTAAGGCCTGCGACGACCCGTACAGATTCGGAGCAGAATGCAGATGCAGAGAGACCGAAGATTTTGCCCTGTGTGCGGGGTCTACCGGCGTAAACTGTTCAGCCGCGCTGAGGTTGCCGGCGAGAAACACACAACTCAGGGCGGCAACGAGTATGCTGCGGATGGTGACTGCTCCGTTTTGGGTTGCCGATCGCATAAATTGCCGCTCGCCTGCATCGGGCCATGAATTAGTCGGTCAAGCTCTAATCATTGTGGGGCAGGCGCAATAAATTTTGGCACCATGCGCACGCAGTCAGAGAAATCTATTTTCTCCACGGCGGATCTTCTTTGCTGAGAAACGCATGCACGCCCTCATGGCCTTCTTTGCTGAAGCGCCGGTTGGCAGTCAGCTCGATCAGATACGCGGGCAGATTTACCGGCCGCCTGGCATGACCCGTATAGATATCCATGAGCTTTTTAGTTTCTGCCTGCGCACCCGGCGCGCCTTTTTTTAGATTTGTAATGATCGAATTCAGAAAATCGAAACAGTCTTGTTTTGCGCCGACAAAATTGACGAGCCCCATATTCCTGGCTTCTGTCGACTGGAATATCTCTGCGGTCAGAAAGTAGCGCCGCGCATTGGTGAGACCGATGCGCGTCACAACGTAGGGGGAGATGATGCCCGGAACCAGGCCGAGGTTGACTTCGGAAAAACAGAAGCTCGTGGCTTCAAATGCCACAGCGATATCGGCAGCGGCCAAGAGGCCGATGCCCGCACCAAAAATGTTGCCATGGCCGATGGCGATGACGGGCAACGGGCATTCGACGATGGCTTCAAACAGATCGGCCAGCAATTTTACGTCCTGCTTGTGCTGCGCTTTAGTGTATTCAGCGACTTCTTCCATGTGGCGCAAATCGACACCGCTGCAAAAAGCCTTGCCTTCGCCGCGCAGTACAATCACGCGTGCTCCTTCTACCTTGCCGACGGCCCTGAAAATGTCGGTCAGGTGGCGCATCATTTCGTCGGTCAGCGCATTGTGTTTTTCCGGGTTATTGAGGTTCACGTGCAGGACGCCGGCATCAAACCTCTTTATAACGTGCGCGCTCATGCGCCTAAACTGTGCCGCGCCGGAAAACGGAAAGCGGAAAACGGAGTTGGTTTGACGCAAAGATGACTTCCTGTCAGCGTCAAACTCTGAGCGCATCCTGCGCAATGATTTGCCGCAAAGATGACCTCGTGTCAGCGGCAGACCCTGAGCGCATCCTGCGCAACGGTTTGCCTTAAAGATGACCTCGTGTCGCGCGCAGACTACGAGCCTCCTGCTCTTTAGTCGGCGGCGCAGATGACTTCCTGTCAACCGCCGACCCTGCGGACATCCTGTCCTTTGGTTGACGACCTCATTTGAACCGTTACTCCGCCTTATGGAATTTTTTATAGATACCGCCGACGTGAATGAAATCAAAGCTGCGCATGAGCTGGGCATTCTCGACGGCGTAACCACCAATCCGTCGCTCGTTGCCAAAACCGGCAAGTCGTTCAAAACGGTAATCCGCGAAATCTGCGCGATGGTCGAAGGACCCGTATCGGCCGAAGTTGTCGCTACCGAAAAAGAAGCGATTCTCAAAGAAGGCCGCGAGCTGGCAAAACTCGCAAAAAACGTCGTCGTGAAAGTGCCGCTCATCGCCGAAGGTCTCAAAGCCGTGAAGGTATTTTCCGGCGAAGGTATCAAAACTAATGTCACTCTGTGTTTCTCAGCAAACCAGGCGCTGCTGGCCGCCAAAGCCGGCGCTACGTATGTCTCGCCGTTTGTGGGCCGTCTCGATGACATCAGCACCGACGGTATGGAACTCATTGAAGAAATCAGAACGATCTACGATAACTATGACTTCAAAACAAAAATTCTCGTGGCCAGTATTCGCCACCCGATTCACCTGAAACAGGCGGCAATGATCGGTGGCGATGTGGCGACGCTTCCGTTCAGCGTGTTTGGCCAGCTGGTGAAACATCCGTTAACCGATTCGGGTCTCGAAAAATTTCTTGCCGATGCGAAAAAATTCAACTGGGATTAAAATTGCTGGCCACGGGCTATAGCCCGTGGCTAGGTGTAGCCTGTGGCAATCGTCTTATCGATCACGAACCAAAAAGGCGGCGTTGCGAAAACGACCACTGCGCTTTCGCTGGCGCATGCGTTTGCCCGTAAACACGGCGACAAAAAAATTCTGCTGATCGATCTCGACTCGCAGCGCAACGCCACCTCGATCTTGCTCGGCAATCAGGAAATTCCGCCCGAACGCTCGGTCTATGCGCTGTTCCAGACCAAAAAACCGGAAAGCGCAGTGCTCTATGCCACAAAA
>CAYHJO010000085.1:0-16286 GCA_964356715.1 uncultured Turneriella sp.
CACAATGTCGGTATAACCCTCGGCGTCGAATTCCTTAAGCCGGGTTGCGATCGACGGCTCGGTATATTCCATGAACGCGGTGCGGACATCGCTGAACGCGCCCCCGGCCAGCGCGCTGGGCCGCACATTTTTCTCCAATTGTAAGAGCCCGTTACGCCACGCCACTGAGCGCGATCCGTGATTGACGAGCAGTAAACCGACTTTGCGTTTTTCGCGCGCGCTCTGCGTAGTCCCGCTGGCCGCCACCAAAAAAGGAAGCAGCAGACAGACCATCGTCTTTACGGTAATTCCGGCAGGTATTTTCTTCAGCCGTCCGCGCACGCTTATATTTTCCGCTGGCAGAACTTTTTTTGTCAAAGTTGCAAATTTATCTCGCATCGTAGTCCCCTGCCGTTACATAAACAGGCCCCATTGTTCCCGTTCGAGTGCCCGGCACGCCAAGTGGGACTGTGCCATTTTCACTGTGTGACAGTAGCGCACCGCTCTTGGTGCTTTGTTGATTTTCCATGCGGCAGCATTGCCGCACCAGATATTTCGTCAACCATAATTGAGAATGATTCTCATTTTCTATATTACGAACTGACTGAATGTCCGTTCCATCAGAACCTGCGTTTTCTGTGCCAGCGCCTGCGAATCGCGCGCATGGAGACCAGCCGTTGAAATAGCCGGGAGTATTTGTACCCGAATCGTTCCGGTTTTCATCTTGCGCGCACGCTTGTCATACACATGCGAAAAAGACTCAATCACCACCGGAACCACCGGCACCTGCGCGTCAATCGCCATCAGAAATCCACCCTTCTTAAAAGAGAGAAATCCTACCTGGTCTCTATTGCGTGAACCCTCGGGAAAAATGGCTATCGAAACCTTACGCTTCTGCATCGCATGGATGCCCGCGTCGAGCTGGCCTTTGGCCTTGCGCCCGTCGGCGCGGTTGATGAGCACATTGCCGGCGAGCCAGAACGCCCAGCCGATGAACGGAATATAGGCTACCTCTTTCTTGCCGATAATAACCACGCGCGGAATGCGCAGTATACCGAGCGGAATGCCGTCGAGAGAACTTTGGTGGTTCATGACATAGACCGCAGGCCCCGGTTGAATATTTTCGCGTCCGCTCACGGCAATGCGTATGCCACTCAGCCGCTGTGCAAAGACGGCGTAGATGTACATCAGCAGACTCGTATTGTCGCCGTGCCGAAACCGTACAAGCAAAAATGGCAGCGCGAGAATCGTCATCAACATCAGCCAGGCATTGGTGAGGTAAAGCCGCCACATAGGTTATTGTTTACAACACCGGTGGATGTTGTAAACATTAATAAGACTATGTCACACGATCATCAGATTCTCGACGTGCGCAAGAACGGCGCCTTCATATTTACCGACATGCTGCTGGTGGATTTTCGCCAACAGAAGCTCGCGGACCTCTTAAAAGAGACAATTGTTCAGCGCAACCATCTGACGCACATGGTGAAACACTACGCGAGCGACGAAACGCGTATCGTCGGGCAGGAAAAAGCCAACATCGTCAATGTGCTGCACGTGCTCGTGCGCAGCCTGGCGGCGCTGTTTATGAAGCTTTTTGAGCAACCGTTTGCCGATCAATTTGTGCATAAGCTACAGGTCAGCGAAGGCAAAGAAGGCTTTCTCGTGCAGGGCAAAATGGACCCGGCGGAGGTTAACGTCAATTTCTCAATACAGAAATGGACGACTGAATACCTCGAAGGCGCCGTCGGCAAACTGGTGGAAGATTTTCAGGCCGCAATCAAAGACCACGAAATATCACTGGCTGAAAAAATCCAGCTGATTCGGGATATCGATACGCTGCTGCTACAGTGCTTGCAGGCGTTCTATCTCATGCGCACAGGCGCTGTTTTCTCCTGAGTAATAGGTTCCGCCCCAATTTACTGCGAGGCTACGCCTCGCAGTAAATTGGGGTATCAACCTCTTTATATGTTGTTTAGCGCCAGCTAAACATACATATAAATGCAAAGGAAGTGGCAGACACTGCCGCCGAGCACAAACAAGTGCCAGATCATATGGTGGTAGGGCAGCCGCGGCATCGCATAAAATATCGTGCCCGCAGTGTACGATATGCCGCCGGCAAAGAGCATCCACAGCCCCGGCCCCGACAGCGCAATATAGACCGGTTTGACGATAAAAACGACGAGCCAGCCCATCAGAATATACGCCGTGAGAGAAACCGCCTCGTATCGGTGGCCAAAAATCATCTTAAAACCGATGCCGACAACGGCGAGCCCCCAGACTATGCCAAAAAAAGTCCACCCCAGCGGCCCCTTGAGTGTTACCAGCAGAATCGGCGTATATGTGCCGGCGATGGCGAAAAAGATTGCGCCGTGGTCGAGCCGTCGCATTAACTTTTTCACCTGCGGATTCCACAACGCGTGGTAAAGACTCGAAGCGAGATAGAGAAAGATCATCGAGGCACCAAAGATGCTGTAGCTGACAACGCGGTAGGCGTCATGCATCAGCGAAGCTTTTATGATGAGAAACGCCGACCCGGCAACCGCCAGTCCGAGGCCAATGCCGTGTGTGAGCAGGTTCGCGATCTCAAAACGCATCGCGCGTTTAAAACGGGACAGGCGCAGCTTTTTGCGCCGCCGCAAAGCTGCTTTGCTGTCGGCCACGGCTTGTATTTTTTTTACAGGTGCTGTCTTGCGCGATTTGACTGGTTGAGTGGATTTGCGGGTTTTGCGGCCTTTCATTTTTTCAGCAGTTAGATGAATTTGGTTAAAAAAAGTTGCGAAAATACGCAATCTGCGGGATCTAATTGTCCTTGACGTCATGTCGTTCTGCCCTGTATTCAACAACAAAGCAGTGGCATTTGCTACTGCTTTTTTTATGCCCTGGTGGGTGGCGGCAAATATGGCCGGCGTTCGGCGCTGGCCATATTTGCCGCAAAGAATTACTTTATGGAGATAAGATGAGCGAAGCGGAAACAGCAGTCGAACAAAAACCGAACGAAACCGAGACACTCGAAGCCCGGATTCAGAGTCAGTTCAACGAAGAGAAATGGACCAGGCTTTCAGCCAAAGACGTCAGCATCTCCCGCTTCAAAATTCTCGAGCAGATTTTTGACGAAGTAAAAAAACAAAACAAACAGGATCTGCTGCGCAGCGAGTCGCTCGCGCACCTCGCCGAATATGATTCGTCTATTGCCGCGCACTATTTCCTGGGCATGATGGCGCCCGAGAAGAATATACCCGATGAAATAATTCATCTGAAGACGCTGCTCGACCAGTTTCAGGAAGCCTCAAAATGGGCGGTGGTCGACTACCTGTCCGAGAAGATGCTCGCAGTCACCAAGACCCGCACAATTCTGCGTGCCAGGGCTAACGCTTTGGAAAAACTCGGCAAACATAAAGAAGCAATTCCCGTGCTCGAGCAGCTCGCGGTGCTCGACCGCAAGAACCCCGACGTCGCACTTAAATACGCCGATGCGATCATCAACGAAGACCTCGAGAAAGGTCTGCAGTTCTACAAACAGGCCGCCGAGGCGTTTGCGCGCAACCTGCAGTTTGAAAAGCTGAAACAGACATGGACTCGTCTCATCGACCTGTTGCCCGATGATTTTAACTTCTACAAAAAGATCGAGCGCATTCTGGCGGGCCACCGCCAGCGCGAGATGATTGCCGAACTCTATGTTTTGCTCGCTAACTACTTCATCAAAAAAGAAGATCATGACAAGGTTATGGCGCTCAGCAAGAAGATCCTGGAATATAACCCGAGCTACGTGCGGTTCAAAAACGAGCTGATCCGCACTTACCGCGAAAAATACAAATCGCACTCGCTGCTCGAAGATTTTATTAAGTATTCGGGACTGCTCGACGCACGCAAAAGCCTGCAATCGTCGATTCTTAATTTCGAGACCAACATCGTTTTCGATAAGGGCAACTACGTTTTCCACCGCAGCTGGGGTGTAGGTAAGATTACCGAGCTGAACACGGCCGAAATAGTCATCGATTTCAAAGATAAGAAAGCGCATAAAATGGACATCCAGATGGCGTTAAAATCGCTCAAGCCGCTGCGCGAAGAGCATTTCTGGGTCATGCAGTTTGAGAAACCCGACGAAATGGCCGGACTGTTCAAAAATGACATCACGGCGTTTTTTAAAATTCTGCTGCAGTCTTTTGGCGGAAAGCTCTCGCTGTCTGACATCAAAACGGAACTCACAGAAAAATATGTGCCGCTGTCGCAATGGTCGAAATGGTGGGGCAAGGTTCGCCCCGATCTGATGAAAGATGCGCTGATCGGCATTTCCGCGCAGAAAAAGGACATGATCGAGCTGCACGAAACTCCGATTACAACCTCGGAATCGGCGATTGAAAAATTCCAGGCCGCACAGGGATTCGAAGACCGCGTGCAGGCATTCATCGATGTTCTCAAGCTTCCCGAAGAAAATCTCGAAGCGATCGAATTTATCGCGCCTCATTTCCGCGAGACTCTCAAGAGCCTCGACCCCAACACCCGCCTCAAAAGCCTCTGGTTGCTTGAAATGGCAACCGAAGCACTCGCTGACGACGAACCGCTGTTCTCGAAAGAACAACAGGCTGAGATCATCCATATGTTCCAGGGCCGCACGCCCGCCGACCTTTACGAACTCGTCGAAGAGATACGCCAGACCGAACTTAAGCGCCACGCGCTGAAGTTCGCTAAGCGCCATCATAAAGACTGGAAGCGCATCTACCTCGAGATGCTGTTCGAGACACCCGTCAAGCTGCATAAATCAATTATGGCAGACCTCCTGGCTGCGGAAGCATCAGAGGAAATCACCGAATTTGTCAATCGCCTCAAAAAAGATGTGAAAGACAACGCCGAGGTGTTCCTGTGGACTATCAAATCGGTCATCGGTGGCCAGTTTGAATTGCCAGGCGGTCAGACGCAGGAAGCGTTGCTCGGCCTTTTCCGGATGATGAAATCCATCCCGAAGATCGAACCCAAAGGTTCAAAACTGCGCAACAGCGTGCGCGACATTTTCTTTGGCCAGAGCAAAGACGAACTTATCGACCTCATCACACGCGAGGCAAAAGAATCCGTACGGCGCTTTGCTGCGCTGCTCAAGGACGTTCCGTTCTTTAACGACAGCGAAAAGATCCAGATCGTATCGCAGCTGCGCGAGATTAATCCCGCGGCCTTTGCCGAACAGGCAGACGAAAGCGACGTCCCGGAGCAGACAGAAACGCTTGCTGTTCGCCTCGATAAGTCGGGCGCGACCGTCGCAAGCGCCGATGCCATCGCAGCGATGAAAGCCCGCCTCGATCAGATTATCAATGTCGAAATGCCCGCCAATTCGCAGGAAATCGGTCTTGCACAGGAAAAGGGCGACTTGCGGGAAAACTCGGAATACAAGGCCGCGCTGGAAAACCAGACAATCCTGCAGGCGACGGTTACGCAGCTCGAAGCTGACATCAAAGCCGTGCAGCAACTTTCGGCAGACGATATTGACACAACGTCTGTAGGTGTCGGCACGCGCGTGAAACTGCGCGACTCAGCGAGCGGGGATATCTTCGTCTACTCGATTATGGATCAGTGGGACGCAGACGTCGATAAGGGAATCATCTCTTATAAATCTCCTCTCGGCAAGGTACTGATGGGTGCGAGAAGAGGGATATCGACGGCATTTAATGCGCAGAAACTCGAGGTTATCTCAATTGAGAAAGCCATTGACTCTGCCGGCCGCCTGATCTGATAAGGAAGCATGCAGCGCCCTGGCATGAAGCAACTGTTGAAATACCCGATACTGGCGCAGTTTTGCGCGGGGCTGCTATTGGGTTCACTGCCGGCTGCGGCGCAGGCCGGCAGCGGCGGTAAAACCGGTATCGGCGGCACGGCATTTGAAATCATGGATCGTGTGTTTCAGCAGCTGCAATTCGCCGAAGGGCACCAGAAACTGCAGCTGACGATTACCACGCGCGAAGGAAAATCCGTCGTCTACAAGGCGTCTCTATACCAGAAACAGAACGCGAGCTTTTTCGTGTTTGATTCGATGACGCGCGGCACTGTGCTCAAGCTGCTCTACAACGATCAGGGCCAGAATATCTATGCCTACATGACGCACGATAAACGGCTGTTCCACAAAAAGTACCTCGACCGTTTTGAAAATGTACTGGGTTCGGGTTTTGCGTATCTCGATATCGGCAATGCTTCGTTCGTCGACAACTACCAGCAGAAAATCAGGGGCACGGAAAAAAACGACCAGGGCGAGTTCACCGTCATCGAAAATCTGCCGCTCGACAAAGGCCATTACGGCAAACTGCTCGTGTTGGTCGACCCGAAGAAAGACAACCGCATACGCCGCATCGATTATTACGATTCGGCGATGGTGCTGATGAAGACGCTGTCGTTCACCTACGGCACTATTTCTGTCAAGGAATCCAAAGACAGCACCAGGCAGATTGAATTTCCGATCCGCTGGGATATGGCCGACGTCAGCCGCGGCACGGTCAGCACGCTGGAATTTTTTTCCGTGGATAAAACGGCGCGCCTCGACCCTTCTCTGTTCAAAAAAGAGAATATCGAAAAATAACTGCAGTGACGACCGGGCGGCAATATCTGCGCGCCCATCAGCGCGATCACTCACTGGTGCTGCTGGCTGCGGCTGAATTCGCTGCGCTCATCGGCAACGGCAATACCGACCTGCCTGCCCGGCATGCCGAACATTTTTCACGGGTGCTGCGCCGCACGCCCGGCTGGAATGCGATCGTCGGCAACGGGGTTGACCGCATATGCGCAGCCGTTATAGAAGCGGGGAAAATCCGCCTGAAGCCGGAAACAGATGGTCGCGCGCTCGAGTTCGAAGCGCAAGCTCACCGTGTCAGCATCGCACAGGCATGGATTAAACCCAAGGCGCTGTCGCTGGTATTGCAGAAGTGTGCGGAATTGGGCGTTGCGGAAATTTTGCTGTTCGACAGCGCCTATTCTGCGCCGCGCTCTGAAAAACCGTACCGCATCGACGCGATTCTCGAAAATGCATGTATGCAGGCGTACAATCCCGTAAAACCCGCTGTGCGCTTTGTGGATAACGTAGCGGCACTGCAAAACGCGCGGCAACCCGCCTTATTTGGCGACCCGACGGCCAATGTATGGCTCAATCCCGCTGGCGCGGCCAAAGACAGCATATTCATCTGCGGCCCCGAAGGTGGGTTCTCCGCGACCGAAATGCAGGCCCTCAGGACCTTTGCGAGCGGGGTGCTGATCTCTGAAAATGTTTTGCGGGCTGAAACGGCCGCAATAATTGCCGCGGGCATTTTGTGTCTGGGAAAATGACGGTAAACGGCGAAAAATTCGATTTTGCGGCAATAGCGCGAGAACCCGTTGTGGCCACGCTGATCCGCCATCTGGGTTTATCGCCTGAACGCGTCGCGGTAGAACTCAACGGCGAATTGATACGCCGCGCCGCGTACGCCACAACGCCGCTCTCCGACGCCGACAGCCTCGAAATCATCCATTATGTAGGCGGTGGCTGATAATGCGGCATACTCACCAACCGCCGACTCTTTCAGGAGCGCAGGCGCAGTAAACCATGGGATTCCTGCAGCACACGATCGACCAGGCGGGCGAACTCATTCTCGCGATACCCTCAGCATTGGTAATTCTGCTGAGCCGCGAATGGTACTGCGCGCGCATGACCGACGACAAAGAATCGCATCCGTTCAGGGATTTTCCGTTAATCTCTTTTGCTTCGCTTTGCCTGACGGGCACCGCTGCCGGCGGCCTTTTGCGCGATCGTCCGTACGCACTGCTGCGCTTTTTGCACGGCCAACTCTGGCTCGTTCTGCTCATCGCGATCGGCGTAATCTATGTGCTCCTCAAAGGCCCCATGGCAGACACTTTTTCCGCGCGTTTCTCGGCGGTCTATCTCTGCCAGGCATGGTCGCTGCTGATTGTGAACTTCATTCCGTTGCCGCCGTTTGACGCGGCTACCACGTACTTTGCTCCCTACATGCAATGGCGGATGTTCTCTATTCTGGTGTCGGTGCTCTCGCTGGCAGTCCTTTTAACTTGTACCTATGATTTCTGGCGCATCGACTTTTTGACGGGAAAATTCCTCACGCGCTGGCTTGCCCTGGCATAATATGAGCAATACAAAACCAAAACGTATACTGAGCGGCATGCAGGCGACCGGTGAACTGCACATCGGCCACTACCTCGGCGTGCTCACCAATTTCGCACACCTGCAGAACGAGGCCGAATGTTTTTTTATGGTTGCTAATCTGCACTCGCTGACGGCCTTCTATCCCAACTACCAGGAGGCGCATAAATTCATCGCGCCGATGATTTCCAACTGGCTCGCTGCCGGCATCTCGCCCGAAAAGGCCACGATTTTTGTGCAGTCAGACGTACCCGAACATGCCGAGCTCGCGCAGCTGCTCGCGATGTTCACGCCGCTGTCATGGCTCGAGCGCAATCCGACGTACAAAGACAAACAGGCCAATACCGAGAAGGATTTAGATTCGTTCGGTTTTCTGGGCTACCCGGTGCTGCAGGCTGCGGACATCGTGCTTTACGAGGCGACGCATGTGCCGATCGGCGAAGACCAGTTGCCGCACCTTGAGCTGACGCGCGAAATCGCGCGCCGCTTCAACCATTTTTATGCACCGCGTCGCTCCGCCGACAGAGAAGGCGAAAAAGATATTCTCACGATTCCGCAGGCGATTCTGTCCTCTTTCCCGAAAGTTCTGGGTCTCGACGGCCGCAAGATGAGTAAAAGCTACAACAATTCGCTACTGCTGTCTGAAAGCGCCGAATCGCTGCAGAAAAAGCTGATGGTGATGAAAACCGACACTGCGCGCGTGAAACGCCATGATCCAGGCAACCCAAATAACTGCCCTGTTTTCAGCTATTATGACTTTTTTGCTCCCGAACTCAAGGCAGAGGTGAACAGCAACTGCCGCAGCGCAGCGCTGGGTTGCGTCGACTGCAAAAAACAGCTCGCGGCCAAAGTGATCGCACATCTGGCACCGTTTCGCGAAGAACGCGAAGCGCTTTTGGCCCGCCCGGAATACATCGGTGAAATTCTGCATGCCGGCGCAGATAAGGCGCGTAAGGTTGCGGCTGCCACTCTCGGCCGCTTCAAAGACTCGATGGGCATGATCTCGAGGTACACACTTTGACGCAACTTTTGGAAATCGGCATCGACGCGCGGCGCTTTCAGGTCGCGTTCCACACGCGGGCGGGCTCTGAGCAGAAAGGCCCCCTCGCCGTGCTGTGGACGCTGATTGAGAGCTACGAAGTCGATATTTTTTCCGTCTCATTGTCGCGCATTACGAACGATTTTCTGTCCTTTATGGACCGTTCGGAAATCACGCTCGAAGAACAGGCAGATTTTGCGCATACCGCGGCGCGGCTGCTCTTCTATAAATCCCGCCAGCTTTTACCCAACGCCACCGTCGGCGACGACACGCCGCCCGATACGCTGCCTTACGAGCTCGTCGAACAGCTGCTCGAATACAAGAAAATGCAGCAGGCCGCCGAAGGCATGCGCCAGCTCGAAGAACGCTCGCAGCTCAGGCTGCTGCGCGAGCCCACATGGGCGGCCTTCGAGGGCGATCAGGACTATCTTGAGGTCGATCTGCTTTCGTTTCTGAAATCGTTCAGGGATTTTCTCGATCGCGAAGAAAAATCGCGACCAATGCAGATCGCCGACGAAACAATCAGCGTCGAAGAAATGATGGAATATATGCTTTCCAAAGTTATGGGCGACGACGAGGCTTCTTTTTTCCGGGCCGTGACGGGGTTCAGCGTCGCGCGCATTATCGCCTGTTTTCTCGCGCTGCTCGAACTCGCGAAACAGAAAATGATAAGACTCAGGCAGGATGAATGGCTCGGCGACATCCATTACTCCGCCGCGCCCATCGAAGGCCAGCTGCAGCTGCATTTCGATGACGGGAAAACAGAAAAACAGACTGCAGCGGACGCAAACAGATTCGGCGAAGCAGGTGACGAATGAGCGACAAGCGGTACCTCAAAGCAGCCGTCGAGGGTCTGCTGTTCATCTCGGGTTCGGGTCTGACGCTGGCCGAAATCTCCTCCGGCCTCGCTGAAGATTCCGCGCAGGTCAGGATTGCTCTCGATTCGCTGATCGACGAATACGCCGAGCGTGAATCGGGTATCAGCATCCAGGAAATTTCCGGAAAATACACCTTTACTACGCAGCCCGACATCTACCCGGCAATCCAGAACTTTCTGCGCCAGAAGAAGAAAGAGACGCTCAGCAAAACAACGCTCGAGACTCTGGCCATCGTGACATACAAACAACCGATCACGCTGCCTGAAATAGAAGAAATCCGCAGCGCCTCTTCGCGCGCGCAAATTATTGCCCTGCAGCAGAAGAAACTGGTCAAATCGGTCGGGCAGAAAGAAACCGTGGGCAAGCCCACACTGTACGGCACCACGAAGGAATTTCTGCGCTATTTCGGCCTCAACAGCCTTGACGAACTGCCTCCGCCTCAAGACGTGAAGGAACTGAACTTTGACGAATTATGAAACAGTGGCGTGACCAGATCGACCGCATCGATGCGGAAATTGTACGGCTGATCGGCCAGCGCGCGGAAATTGCGCGCGAAATCGCCAGTGCAAAATCCAAAGACAATCTGCCGCTGTACCAGCCAGATCGCGAGCAGCAGGTCTACGACAAAATCGCCAGACTGAATCCCGGTATTATCGACGACGCTTCGCTGCGCAACGTCTACCGGGAGATCATGAGCGCGACGCTCAAACTCGAAGGCTCGCTGCAGGTGGGGTATTTCGGCGCGGAAGGCAGCTTCACGCACCAGGCAGCTCTAAAAAAGTTCGGTCGTTCGCTGAGCTTAGCGCCGTTCCGCACCATCGACGATGTGTTCCAGGCGGTACAGAAACGCGAAATCAAATACGGTGTTGTGCCGATCGAGAATTCGACCGAAGGTATGGTTAAGGCCACGCTCGATGCACTCGTCAAATACGATCTGCACATCTATTCCGATATTCTGCTGCAGATCAGGCAGAGTCTGCTGACGATAGCCAAAGATACCGCGACCATCGAGAAGGTGTTCACGCATCCGCAGGCTTATGCGCAGGTGAAGAATTTTTTGCACAAACAGCTGCCGCAGGCCGAATGGATCGAGACCTCGTCGACTTCTGAAGCGGTGCGGCTCGTAGCCCAGGAAAACAGCGACCGCCTTGCGGCCGTGGCATCCGAAGTCGCCGGCGAACTCTATGGCCTGCCTTCGCTCATGCAGGATATCACCGACTACAAGCGCAACTTCACGCGTTTTGTCGTCATCGGCTACGATATTGCCAAACGCGCCGAACGCAACCGCACGATGATCTCGTTCAACCTGCCCGACAGCACGGGCTCGCTCTACCGCGCTCTCGCTCCGCTCTACGAACACAAAATCAACATGCGCGGCATCGAATCGCGCCCCGATCGCAGCCAGCTGTGGAGTTATATTTTTTTCGTCGATCTCGAAGGCCACAACGAAGACGCCAACATACAGGCCGCGTTTACCGAAATGCGCGCACTGACGGCGGGATTCCGGATTCTGGGATCTTATCCGGTCGAAGTCGCCGCCGAAGAATAATTATTTTTTTTCAAAGACGGTTTCCAACAGCGGCGATTCGAATAGCTGTCCGGGTGAAACTACCGGCTCCTCATACGGAATATTTTTTCCGTAGCGCTCTTTCATCTTCTTCTGCACGACGCGGTCACTGAGATTGAACTCCTTGAGTTTTTTCGGTGGGGCGAGTTCGATGCCTGCGCCATTGCGGTAGATTTTCCAGACCAGTTCTGAACAATAAATGCGCTCGTCTGTCCAGCCGAACGCCCAATCGTAGTTTTTGCCGACAAATTTTTTTCCGGCTGCGCGCATGCGGATGAGTTTTGCCGCGTCGAGATCGACGTCACGGTTTCTGAGCCGCTTCACGACATAGCGACCGCCGACGCTGCGCCTGATAAATGCGGCCAATGGCGTGCGCTTCACCGGCTGCACCGCTTCGAACACATACGGCGAATTCTTCTCATAATAAACCAAGCCGACATGCGAATAAGGTGATGCAGTCGCACGCTTGATGGCTTCAGATTGCCCCGATGCAGTTTCCTGGAAAATAATGTCGCCATCGAGATATTTGAATTGCGCTGCTGCGAGCGGCACCGTGAGCACAATGGCGATCAGCAACAGCGCGGATTTCTGGCACAAAACTCGCATGCCCGCATAACGCTGCATGCCCTGTGGTGCGTCGAGCGGCTTTTTCAACACCCTCTTAGTAAATCGCGCGCAGCTCGCGCGGATGCAGGCTAATGGCCAGGTGCTCCCCCAGAGCGACATTTATGCGGTGGTGCGAACCGTCGAGGTAGAGCATGCCGTGCATCATGCTGCAGATGATATGCAGCTTTTCACCGGATCTTACCCGACCGCCTGTCAACCGTCGCCCGCCGTCGCTGTATAATTCACGCACGACGAATCGCAATTCACGCTGTTTGAATGCCTTTCCGCCGGCAGAAGAATATGCCGCACTCGAGCCGCTCGGTGTGCTGACCCACACACCTGAACTCTTCTGGTGGTGCACATGCCCCCTGTAGCGCAGTGTGTAGCGGGAGGTCGCCGCCGGATTTTCTTCGGCAAACAAAACATCGTTGAGCACCGGAAACGGTGCTGGTCTGTCCTGCACGGCAAGGTGCAGGCGCTGCAGCGCGCGTTCCGGCACCGGGTATTTTGCAGAGCGCAGCATGGCCTCGAGCTGGCGGCGCAGCGAAGCATACCCGTTTTTAGTCTTCAGCTCAAAACGGCAATAATGCCCGACGCTGTTGTCAGGCGACGAATTCACACCCAAAAGGAGAGTCTTTTCGGCAAAATGGGAGGCGTTGATGAACGTTCCGTCGCCGCCCAGGGACACGACAAAGCGGTAAGCGTCGAGGCTCTGTCTCAGGGCGTCGCGCTCGTGGAAATCCGCCTTGATGCCCATATCGGCGAGCAGTTGCCGTAGTTTTTCCAGCGAACGCGAATGGTCGTCGTGCGCTGTCTGCATGCGCGCGCCCAGTTCGGGGTTGAGTTCCCGGTGACGCCTGATCTGCCGCGGGCTGTAGCTTTCGAGCGCCGAAAATTTGAACACCACCGCAACGCTATTCATGGTATCCGCAATCCGCTATTTGCGGAGAATGACATTCAGCATGCGCTCGGTCGCGCGTATAGCCGCATTGACCTGATCGGGATCGACGCCGCGCGTGATGAGGTTGCGGCTGCCGGCGTCGACAAGACCCAACTCACCGGGAAAAGCGGCGATACCGGACATCTGCCGGTCGCCGCGGCTTGCGGCTGGCTGATCATCGCGCTTCCAGCTAATCTTACACTCAACCAGCGCCGAGGTCTGGCCGCCGGGCGGAATACGCACTTCATAATCTATCAGCTGCGGCAAAGTCACCTTGTGCGCCTTCGCCCACTGGCTGAGCGCCACCATGAACGCGTCATATCCGCCTTCACCCTGCCCTGAATACTGCGTTTCTTTACCTTTGTATTCCAGAGTCAGCGAACACATCGGCTTCACGTGCAGGCCCGAGGTGACTGTGACCTGTTTCACGCTGACGATCTTCTCTTCGGGTTTCTTGAGCACTTCACCGATGATAAAGGGCAGATCGTCGATCGTGACATGCTTTTTCTGATCGCCCAGCTCGATGATGCGGCTCAACACCTGAGCGCGCTCCTCGTCGGAAAGCGAGATGCCGAGTTCTTTCAGATTCTGGTCGACCGACGCTTTTCCGGCGAGCTTGCCCAGAGCGTATCGCCGGTTACGACCGAAGCGCGCGGGCAACAGTTTGCTCTCGTACAGGTTACCCTTTTTGTCTCCGTCGGCGTGGATGCCGGCTGTCTGCGTGAACACGTCTTCACCGACAATCGGCGCATTCGCCGCCAGGCGTTTGCCGGAAAAAGTTTCTACCGTGCGCGAAAGGTTAAAAAGGCTTTTCTCATTCACCGTGGTTTTGAGCTGCAGGTGATCGTGTATGCCGGCGACAACTTCTGCGAGTGAAGCATTCCCGGTGCGCTCGCCGAGGCAGTTGACCGTCGTGTGCACACCATGGGCTCCGGCGCGAACCGCTTCAAGTAAGTTCACAGTGCCGAGACCATAGTCATTGTGCGGATGGAAATCGAAATGCCGGTCGCCATAGCGGGAAGTGATTTCGCGGATCGCCGCGAAGACCTGGGTCGGGTACAGCACGCCGAGCGTATCGGGCAGCATAATGCGGCGCACCGGCTGGCTCGTGAGAAAGTCGAGAAACTCGTACATGTAGTCGCGCGAATGCAGATAGCCGTTCGACCAGTCTTCGAGATAAATATTCACGCTACGGTCGTTCTTTTGCGCATAATCAATCGTCCGCGCGATATCGGCAAAGTGTTCGGCAGGCGTTTTTTTGAGCTGTCGCGTCAGGTGATTGAGACTCCCCTTGGTCAGCATATTGAGCGTCAGTGCGCCGGCTTCGATCATCCAGTTAACAGACCGCTTTTCGTCGACAAACCCCAGAATTTCCACACGCTGCAGCAGTCTGCGGCCACCGGTTTTTTTCGCCCATTCGGTAATCAGCTGCACGCTTTCCAGTTCGCCCTTTGAAACGCGCGCCGAACCCACCTCGACATAATTGACGTTCGCCTTTTCGAGCAGTAGCCTCGCCATCTGCAGCTTTTCCGACGGCGAGAAGGCGACGTTGTACGTCTGCTCCCCGTCGCGCAGCGTCGTATCCATGATCTCGACCGTACGCCCTTTTGCGGATGCCGGGTTTTTTTTTGAGTTTTTTTTTGGCATAGACAACTAGAATTCAAAGAACTGCAGGCAACAGCCGGAAAGTGCGGCCATCACTATAACGACAGACTTTCCGGGTACGGGCATCATGAGCCCGGCTACATTGCCTTTTCAGGCGGAGAACCAGAAAACAAAAAAGCCCCGCAGGGCTTTCCGGAAATAGTGCGCCACCGTAACCGGTGGCTCACTTTTCAGACAATGTTACTTGCCCTTTTTATCTTTCTTTGCTTTTTTCTCTTTTTCTGCCTTTTTGCAGTCATTTTTTTCTTTGCCTTTCAGGGTATTGCAATCAACCGGCGTGGTTGTCGGTGGTTCTGCATCCTGAGCCAAGACGGGAGCCAAAACACCCAACAGCGCCAGCAGAGAAATAAGCGAAATGATTTTTTTCATAGAATCTCCAATTTTGTATTGATTCTTGCGAATCTGCCGTTTAGACGCGGGAGCCATATACCGCGGCCACCATTTTTTAGCCTTCCCCCGCATTTCCCAAATAAAGCTTGCCGTCAACCCATGGTTGGGCGCCACGGTACGCATGCGTAAATCCATATTTGCCGTCGTATCCCTTTGCCTGCTGGCAATAGCCTGCGAAGGGGGGTGCGATTTTGGCAAACTTAAAGATAAGGCGATGCAATACAAAGACAAAATTCCGACAGACAAGATACCAGCCAAAATGCCGAAATAGGCCGGTTACAGACTGGCTTGATTGAGCAAATTGTGGAGAGTTTTCTGTGAACGAAATCATTGCGAAAAAGAAAGCCGGCAAGAAACTCACCGAAGCCGAAATTCACCGCGTCGTTCAGGGTGTAACCTCAGGAGAAATTCCCGATTACCAGATTACGGCGCTGCTGATGGCAATCTGCTTTCAGGGCATGGATGTGCAGGAAAGGGCGTGGCTGACACGCGCCATGGCCGCGAGCGGGCGCAAGATGGATTTCTCGCGCGTTCAGGGCACCAAAGTCGACAAACATTCGACCGGCGGCGTCGGCGATAAAACCTCGCTGATGCTCGCGCCCTGGCTCGCGGCCGCGGGAAAGCGCGTGCCGATGATTTCGGGCCGCGGTCTGGGGTTTACCGGCGGTACGCTCGACAAACTCGGCACTATTCCCGGTTACCGTTTTGACCAATCCTTTGCCGAGCTCGAAAAGCAGCTCACCGAAACCGGCTGCTTCATTATCGGGCAAACCGCCGACATTGCCCCCGCCGACAAAAAAATCTACGCGCTGCGCGACGTCACAGCCACTGTCGATGAGATTTCACTCATCACCGCATCCATTTTGAGTAAAAAACTCGCAGAAAATCTGGATGCGCTCGTGATGGATGTCAAATGCGGCAGCGGTGCATTCATGCAGAGCCTGAAAGACGCCAAAGCGCTGGCGAAATCGATCGCCGACACTGCGCGCAGCGCCGGGGTTGAAACGACCTGCATCATTACCGCGATGGATTTTCCGCTCGGCCGTTATACCGGCAACACCGCGGAAACCTGGGAGGCGTTCCGCTTCTGCGAC
>CAYHJO010000086.1:0-16174 GCA_964356715.1 uncultured Turneriella sp.
AGGCCGGCGGGCGCAGGGCATCTTTGGCGCGGAGCGGCCGAGCACGCGACCCAACGAAGTGGTCGCGCGCGCAGCAGGTAAAACTTGTTGTGTGAAGTTTGCGTCGGTTAAACCCAATTCTCAACCTTTAAGCCTTCTACACGTCTAAACTCACCTTCATTGTTCGTGATTAAAGTTGCATCAAGTGACATAGCGTGAGCTGCAATAAGCATGTCGTATGAGCCAATTGTCTTTCCTTGTTTCTCAAGTGAAGCTCTAATTTCGCCGAAGAGGCTACCAGCTTTTTCATCGAATTCATAAGTAACCAGCGGAATTAGGAATTGAGCCAGGGCCATTTGGTTCTCATTCCGGCGAGAACTCTTTGAAACACCATACTGAAGTTCCGCATAGGTGATGGCGGAAATACCAATTTTGCCCTCTAATTTGGCGGCCTTAAACTTATCAATAAGCTCGGTTGATCGCTTAGCAATTATATAAATACATATATTCGTATCCAGCAAATACATTAAAAACTGTCTCTGTCTTGATTCTTGGGCTGGTTTCGCCCACTTTCAAAAATATCATCACTAAATTCGGTCACAGCCCCCTTCATAATATCCCAAGCATCCTTTGATTTAGGAATGAGCATCACAATATTCGAGTGTTTAGTGATATATACCTCTTTCCCCTTGAATCGGTATTCTTTGGGCAACCTGACGGCCTGACTTTCGCCATTCTTAAAGAGTTTAGCTGTATTCATATATACTAAGATATATACTTTATTCTTTTTGGCAACAATTTTCGTGAAATCATTGTTTTTCGCAAATTTCACACAACGATTAATACGCGTAGCGCACACCCAGTAGCACCGCCCATTGCTTTGTCCAGTCGGCAACGCCAGACGACTTGTTCAAAAATTGCGTGTACTGCGGCTCCACGAACAGTGTGACCTTGTGCAGATCGATATTCGCCCGCCGCACGGCCCATTCAAAACTCACCGAGGCGCGCAGGGCGGCGCGATGCGCCCACTGGAAATCCTCATCAAAATAGCGGTAGAATACGCTGACAGCCGAAACGGTGGCGTGCGCCATAATGCGTGCATAATTCAGAAAACGCCATGAAAGCCCCAAAGCCGTGGCAACCATTTTGTCGGGCAGCACAACGTCGGCCTCGCCCGGTCGGGATTTAGCCCAGTAACCGGCATCGGCGCGAACAAACCATTTGGCAAAACGCGGATGTATAAACCATAAACCTGACATTTGCACTTGCGGAGCAACTTCTGAAATGCCGACGAAGCCCGCATAACCGGCGGCAAGGCCGATTTCGGGCATATACTTGCCGGGTATCAGCACCGGCGATTTCACGCGCATTTCATACGCAGCGGGCATTTCTGCGCTTTCAAACGTGGCGGTGCCCTGCTTCACGGGATGCTTGAAAGTCAACAGGCGGCTTTCCGGAATCGTCAATACATCCGCGTCGCTGTAAAGGATATCGACGGCGAGCAGTCTTTCCTTCTGTATCTCGGCATCCGCCACTTCAGAATTTTTTGGGCAGCCCACACCTCCGACTGCACGCCGGTTCTCGGGCAGCGGAGCGAGCCTGAGCGCAACGCTCGCGACGCGCAGAATTTTGCGTTCAATCACGCCGCAGAAGTGTTTTTGGGTTTCGCGCTCGTTCGAAATGAAATGCACCACCCAGCCTGGCTGAATGCGGTTGAGGACAAACTCATAGCTCGACTCTACTTGGTTTCCGAGCGAGGTGGCGGGGGCCCGCAGGAGACTTTCATTGATCGCCGCAGCCGATGAGACTGCTGCCAGAGAACAAATCAGGCTCATCGATGCCTTCGTGCGCCAACCGGTATTCGCCATGCACTACCTCTTTGATTGTTCCATGGCGGCGATTGCCGCCCACGGTATAAATAACGCAGTCATTTAGCCTGAAGGTGCCGGCACGCGGTGTTGCCGGCGCAGAGGGCCGGGCATTTACCGGAAATTTCATGTATCCCGCCGGTACGAATTTATGCAATTCGGAAAGGTCATGCCCTATGCGTGGATTTTTCTCATCGAGGATGTGAACTTGTTTGTCTTTTCGCCATTCGAGGCGTCCCTCGGAAAGTTCAATCGATGTTTCTTTTTCATGCTCGACAATGAACGCGGTGCCCTGCGCGGTAAGTACGCCCTGCGGTGTCAAGATCACAAGCGCAGTATCAGCGGCGGTGCGTTTCACAGCGATAGCTCCCTGTGACAGATGGAGCAGAAATTTGCCCTGAGTAAACTCGTGCTCAATGATCGAAGCCGTGAGCACGCGCACCTCGACCGAGCCGAATTTCGACGTGGTCCCGGTTGCGAAGCCGGCATAGACCGGTGCCGGTGTTCTTTTCGGAATTAGCGTGATGGCAATGATTGCGATCGCAGCCAATGCTGCCGGCGCAAGCCAGATGAGCTTCAGCCTGGCTTTGGGTAAAATTTGCCCTTCAGGCATCTTGCTCAGCCGATGGCGAATGCGTTCGACGCCAAGGGCAAGCTCTTCGTCAGAAGGGCGTGAGAATTTCAGATCGGCAGTTTCACCGCGTCTGATTTTGCGATAGATGTCTTCAACGCTCGCCATATCAATACAGATCGAGTAAATCTCCCCAGTTGTTTTTCCGCATCAGCGCGTTGACAATTTTCTGTGCCTTTTCATATTTTCTGCGGTAAGACCAGACAGACTTCCGCATCAGCGCCGCTGCCTGGGGCTCGTCAATGAATATTTCCCGGGTGGCAGTTTCACGTTGCAGTGCCCGAATTTCATCGGGAGAGTGGCCGGAAAGCACTGCGATCCAGTCGATGCGCGCGGGGTCAAATTTCAAAAGCCAGGCAAGCTTTTCGTCGTCTTTCAGGGCGAAGAGGCAAGCGATGACGTGCTCTTCAAATTCGCGCCAGATGAATTGCGACTCGGTCGATGCCGTGAAATCGTCTTTTTCTTCGAGCAAGAGCAGCGCTGTCTTGATCTGCTTCTTGCGTCGGTAGTAGTCTGCCAGCAGGTTACGCAGAATGCCGAACAACACTTTTTCCGGCGACGTTCGGATTAAGCCCGGTTCACGCACGGAGTCACCTCCTGTGCCGCCCGAACCCAGCACCTCCGTGCGCTTCGGTGCACAGTACCCTTCATAGAATCGCAGCCACGCTTCGGAGCAAAGATCTTCCGCGTCGTCACGGTCGTACACGCGCGAGCGGGCATACCGCAGCAGGATAAGCGCGTTAGCGTCAAAAAAATCCTTGAATGACTGGTCGGCAAAAAGATTCAGAGGCGCAGGTTGCGGAGTGTGGCTTTTCCGTAAATCACTTTAGTGTGCTGTCGGGCGAGTGTGTCAATTATTTCCAGAACCATGTGGATTTTCAACATGGTGTATCCCGTCCTTGGTTTGGGGTGGTGCTGATTAAGCTTGTCGCTACCGTGCTGGCCTGCGGTGTGCGGTCTGCCGCATGAATCCGTACTTCCATTATTATTTCATGATTCCATTGGCGGGTTTTCTAGCCGATGCGGCACTATTATTGGTGCTCTTTTCGAACCCCAATCGCAAGAAGTATTTTTGGCCGTTTGTGCTGCTCTACACCGCGCTCGCGCTCTGGAACCTCGATGTTATGTTCTTATTTCTTGTGCAAACGGACGCGGATGCCAGAACTGCATTCTATTTTGCCTTTCATGTGATGCCAATCACGCCGATTGCCTTCCTGTGGATTGCGTTGTATCTTTCTGGCAGGGAGAAAAACCTGGCAACTGCGATCGCAGCCATCTGGGCAATTATTGTCCTTGCCATTGCCGAGTATTCCTACTGGTTTACAAAAGCGGACACTCTTTTCATCACGGGAGCCAAGCGCTACAACTGGGGATTTTACCCCGAAATCGGTTTTGGCTCTGCTCTTTTTTCTGTCTTCACCGTATACTGCATTTTCGTCGGCTTCTATTGCCTTTATCGCCCGCTTCGGCCGAGTTCTTTGCTGAATCGGCTACGCAGTATTTTTGTCTTTTTCTGGCTGGGCCTGCTGACGAGTCACCTGCCGGTTTTCGGCATCGATATTTTTCCTCTGGGCAACGTCACCGATGCTGTGATTTCTGTCTTTCTTGCCCAAGCGATGTTCGAGCGGGAAAACCTGGGCGTAATGGCGCAGAGATCGATGCGCGTCGCGGGCGGTATGGCCGCTGTGGCTGTGGCGCTGATCTTTTCGTGGTTGGTCACGGAATTTGTGGTGGAATTGGGTCGGGCGACGAGCGCGGTATTGACAATAGTCGCGGCTTTGGTGTCAGTGATTTATTTTCAACGCTTTTTTGGGCCGTTGCGATCGAAAATAGGGGACCTCGAAGTACGAGCAGACTCGTTGTTCTCGCTGCTGCAAGTCAAATATCTGATGACCTATCAGGAAGCAACGCTTTGCAGTTTTCTGGCGGCGGGGGAAAGCCGAGAGGCGATCCGCGCCGCAATGAACATTGCCCCGAATACAATGAAGGTGCATCTTTCGTCCATCTATCGCAAGACCATCGGTAAGGAAATTATGCTGCCGTCCAGATCCAAGGAAAAACTGCAGAGACTTACAGTTTTCTTGCATGATATCGAGAAAAAAATCCGCCAATCTAATACCTGAGTATTAGAGAATACCCGTGCCGCCCATTGACAAGACGGCAAAAATAATGCATAAGTACGCATGCACTTCCGCAGCAGGCACTGGAGGGGAATAAGGGCAACCACGAGGATTTTCAACGTGGTGTACTGCCTGGCCCTCGAAACAATTTCTCTCCGTTTTGGAAAACAGGAGCCTGATCCGATGAGCCTGCGCCGAGTTTCACTCGATTATGGGGTGAAATATCGCGGTGCAAAAAAAGCGCAAGTTTTTTAGCCTGAGTTACACTTCTGATTATGGCGATCATCTATACGTCAAAAATTGCACCCGTGGCAGCGCAGACCCGCTTCAAAGGGGTGCTCGAAGCGGCATACCTGATACGTTTTCTGCTGCAACAGAAATCCAATGCGGAAATTCGCGGTGAAATGACGCGGCTATTCGGTTCCCATTGGAACCGCGCGAACCAGGAAAGGCGCTATTTCGACCTGCTTAATACATACATTCAATGCCAACATGAGGCCGACTATGTGCGGTTTCTGCTGCGGGAGAATATCCGGATCAAGGCGACCGACAAGAAAACGCTGCGCAATGTGCTTGTACGCTATGTGATTACCGTACACGGCATTCATGGCGGCAGCGAGATTGTGAATGATCTGGGGTAACGCAGCAGGGAGGCTCGCATGCATGATATCTTGCATTTTTCGATGTCCACGGATGAGGTAGCCGCAGTGAGGTTGACGCCAACCGAACGGCGCATCTGTGAATTCCTGCTGCGGGGAAACACGCGGGCTGACCTGAAGCGCCTGCTCGGCATCAACGAGAACTGCCTCAAATGGCATTTGAAACAGATCTACGCGAAAACGGTCGGCGATAACCCCTGCGAAAGGGACAAATTGCACAAGTTGACTGTGTTGCTCTGGAGACTGCGCGGTGGAGAAAACTATACTTGAGGGTATTGCGATTTCACCAAAAATCTGGTCGGGTATCCTATGAAATCGGTCATTTACATGACATTCGCTCTGCTTCTGCTCGGTACTTTTCAACTGTTCGCCCGTACTCGCCTAAATTCAGAAGATTTCTTGCTGAGCGTTGATGTCGACAGTAGTCTCACAAAAATTCGTAAAATTGGCTTTGACAGCGATCTTGATAAAATAGGTGAACGCATGGTTGGGATTAGCATGTCATACACTGGAATTTTCGAATACCAGAGAAATTGGTTCTTCTCTTTGGGAGCGCAGATGGCCAAGTCCGCCGATAGTACGGTAATCAGCAACAAATATTACGACATGAAAGACAACATTTCAAAATATGCGATTGGCTACCAATACAAGCCGTTGACTGATGTAACAACCCCGTACTTCGTTCTGGGAAAAAATATTTCCCTTTGGCACAATGTGTCGCACGGTGTATATACTCGGAGCGACGCAGAAATCGATATGATGACGAGAAAGAATTGCACACAAATAAGCGGCGGTTACGAGCGTTGCGAGAGCGATGTCATCGGCAGTCCGACGACGACGGTTTCTGAACTCTCCCTGTTGATTTCAGCCGGTTACGGCGTGGCGATCGGATCAAGCGAAGTCTACAGCATTGAAGCCGGGTATGGCGGGATTAACTTGCTAAAAGGTGACATTATTTATCCGACGACAGAGCATAAAGTTGGCCATGCAGCCATCGTCAACGTTCAGCTTGATCTGGTTTTGGGATCTTTGTTCAGCGTGTACTCTGGGATCAACAATCAAATCATATTTGGCCTAGGCGATACTAAGATTGTCAGTGAGATCGTGATTGGCGGACGTTATTACCCATAGAGGCTTCAAAAACAGAAAAACTACACTTGAGGGTATTGCAACCGAGTCAGGTCCGTGCTATACTAAAAAAATCATTGAGGCCTCAAAGGCACTCGCAGCAAATAGGAGATTTTATGAAAATAACAACCCAAATTCTGGTCGTGACTTGCGTCGCCGCCCTCTTTGCAGCCTGCGGTTCCGCGCAAGTTGTGATCGACAATAAAGAAAAGCTTTCCGCCGGAACCAAGACGCTCTTGTTACCCATTGTGCCTGATAAATCCGGGCTTGCGGCAACAACTGGCTGGGTGTCCGCACACCAGCATGCCGATTGGCTGGACGATCCGGAAAAGATCCGAGATTATGATGCTAAGGCAAAAGAAGTCTTCCTCAGTTCTCCAGGAAATAAACCGGATGGAGCCCTACAAATGCTGAATCTGATGCGTACAGATCTTGTCACGGTCGAAGCAAAAGATGCCATGCAGTTTACGAGCGGCACCCTTGCGGGTCTCAACGCGAATGCAACTTCCGCGGGTCTGACAAAGCTTAACTTCAAGACGGAGAATGTTGCCCGGGTGCTTTCAGAGTTAAAAATCGACTCCATAACATTGATTTTGCTGTCAGCTCAGGATACAATGGCCAGCGGTAAGCGGATCGGCGCTGAAATTATTTGCTTCGACGCAAAGGGAATCATTATCAGATACAAAGATGTCAAGAATCTCACGCTCCTGTCTTCGTGGACGGGAAAGTTTGGTGATATACTGACTGAATATCAGGAGAAACTAAAATGAAACAGGGGTTTTTCATCTGTTCCCTGATGCTCCTTTTGTCATGCGCATCGCAGGTAGCTTTGACGAAAGCGCAGATCTATCAGGCAAAATCTGATGATCCGGCAAAATCATGCCTTGTCTACTTCTATACTGCGCCGCCGTTGTTCCACGGTATCAAATCCGTCACACTCTCTCATCGGGGGGACGATATCCGGAATACGCAGGAGAATGCGGAAATTGTATTTTTCGGCGTCCAACCCGGAGAATTCAGGATAAAACAACTGACTTTCGAATACGCGGGTAACTCAACTATCGACGGATACATGGGCGATTTTTCCGGGTTCAGGGAACAGGCATACGAATGCAAGTCAGGTGCCATGTGGTTGGGGGCCTTTCAAATATCCCGCAGCGGTGCCCGGAAACTTGCTGAATCGGAAGCGCAGGAAATCAAAAATAAACTGACGAATAACCTCATTGGCCAGCTACAGGGGACGAACTGGGTAAAACTTCTCGAATCGGGAAAATAAACCTTATCTCAGCGTGTCCTCGCCCGGCCTTAATAATACACGGCCGGGATTTTTTTAAAAAAAATCGCAAGTTTTTGCCCTGATGCGCACTTAATCGTATGAAAGCAGCAGAAAATGCCCAAAAATTGTCCCTTTTTCCTTCTCTGCTATGGATTTCCATAGCTATGGGAGCTATTCTATTGTTTGTAACCCCCGTATTCGCTGTACCGATGAGAGCTGAAAGATGTGCGAAAATCGCTGCCGCGGTGGTTGGGCTCAACTACCACCGGCAAGACACCGCCATGCCAGACAGAGCGCAGGTGTGGCAGTTCGGGTCCGGCGGCAAACTGCAAATCCATGCAGTCGCAGATTTTGGCAAGCTGACTACGGAAAAAAAGATCCGGGGACATTGGAAATTTGAATTCGAAGACCAAAGCTGTGTGCTCAAGACAGCCAGCGCCGAACAGCCGTCGCGGTGGCTGAGTTTTCGTCTGCATGACGTCACCTGGGCCATTGTGGATGTCTCGAAATGGTCGCGCGCTGCCAAGGGTGAAGAAAAACATATACCCGATTTTGAAGACCATTCAGGTATAAAAACGAGGTTCTGCGGCACGGGTGACAGGTGCGAGAGACTTTGGAAATGACCATGCCGAAAAACAACGTGGTTAATCTCAGGCAACAGTCTATGGACGTGTGCGGTTAGATTTCAAGGTATGGCCCAAACGACAAAGAATGCTAAAGTCTAACTTGAAATTCGTGAGGGGCACTCTTTTGTTCTATATAAGTCTCTTCAGTCTACGTGCTCAAGAGTTAACGGTCCCATCTGGTATTGCAGATACTGAAGGTGAGGCGGCGGAAATTGAACACGCCGCAGATGAAGTCTTATCCACAGATGAACCGTTTGAGTTAAGAAAAGAAAGTGAAGAAAACCATCCCGCTGACGCGAATAAAGCTAGAAAATATAATCGCCGAGTGATGCTCATGGTTTTCATTAATGAGTCACATGACAAAGACAAAGAATATCTCGGTCTCAGTGTTGCCGATGCGTTTTCTCCGCCGCTCATCAAGACCGGGAATTTCATTATCCTCAACCGCAATTCAGTGGCTCGTTACATGAAAACAATGGGCATCCCACACGACGACGTGTATAAAGCGGAGAACGCCACCCGATTGGGTAAAGCGATCGGCGCGGACGTGATCGTCGTCGGCAAATTTGTCAACAGTGGCGATGCGGTTGTCATCGAAGCTAAGGCGGTCGATGTGCAGGCCGGGCTCGTCAGCGTAGAAGATTCCGAACAGATTAAAACCAATACTTCCATGTTCAACTCTATCAACCGACTCGCCGAGCGCATGAGCGGCCCGATGGCAGAAAAAATGAAGCCGCTCGAAGTTCCCCCGCCGCCGGCGGAGGTGGTGCTGACTGAAGAACAGGTTGTCGAAGAGGTGAAGAAGATCGAAGAGAAGAAGGTGGCTGAGATCAAACCAGAAACTGAGGCAATATTCGCGCGTGAACAGCGACTCTTTCTCGAACCAGGCGTGTCTTTTTTGCAGGCGCCAGGTGTCTCCGGCAAGCAACTTGACTATGATGGCAGGTATGCATTCGGTGCGCTCAACCCGGGGTTTGTCGCGGCGCTTGTTTACCAAAGTTCAATGCCAGAGTGGAAACTCTTGAAGCTATTACGCTGGTTTGATTACGCGGCGGCGTTTGAATATGCACGCTATTCGGCAGCGTACGAGGTCTTGAGTTCAACAGGGCGAACGCTGCTTGACAGCGAAACCATGCGCTTGCAGACTGCGGGCCTTTCGCTCTCGCTGGCGCATGCATTTCCCGTCTGGCTATTTACCCTGACGCCCTACGGCGGACTTTCTCTCGACTATGCGATTTTTTCGGCTTCAAAATCAGAAACCTTGTACAGCGGCATGGTTCCGGGCGCTCACCTCGGCTGCCGCTGGCGCATCTACGAATGGAAGGCGTTTGAGATCGGCGTCAATTGGCGATCGGGGTTCAGATTTCTGAACGATGGTAACAGTTATTTGAATCATGCAATTTCGATCAGCGGGGGATATAGACTGTGATATGCTGGCCCTCGATACATCCCTCGGGATACTCGGGCCAGGCTCCTTATTACTTTGCAGGAAACATATTGGGCAGCATGATCTGCCAGTTTCGGAGAATAGGAGCCTGTTCCGAGTGAAATTTGCGGAGCAAATTTCGTATCGAGGAACAGGGCTCACAAAACGAGCGGAGGTTAACAATGAATACAAATAGGCCAAAACTTTACTGGGGAATTTTATTTCTTTTGCTCACCGCCTGCGCAGACTCACGCGGAAAAAAAGCCTATATTGACAGTCTGGAAAATGATCGCTACCAAAAGAGCATCGCGCAAAGCTATCAAGCTGGCAATCTGGTGCAGCTTACCGACCAGAACGGCACACTGCGCCAAGTCGCACTCAAAGATGTTAACGGCGACGGTGTTGCAGACGGTATAGATTTGAATAGCGATGGCAACATGGAAATCCGCCTGATGGCCGGAAGCGAGACCCGCATTTCACCCTGGGCTTTCATCGCACCCGTCGACATCGACAACAACGGGAGCAGCGATTATTTTCTCTACTTCAATATTGCGAATAATGCCGTGCAGATTAAATTTCTTACCGCGAACAATATTAACGCACTGCCCTTGGCATTCATCATCAACGTCTCGAACCAGATCACCGGTCTCGACACCAACGCCGATGCGCTGTCTGACGATGCGCGGCTCAACGGCACGGTTGTTGTTTCCGCCGGCAGCGCTCCCGATTCGACGCCTCCTTCGCAGCCTGCGTCGCCCGGCGGCGCGGCGGGTGGTTCGACGCAGATCGATCTCACGTGGACTGCCGCGAGCGACGATTCGTCCGCCGCAGCGAACATCTCTTACGAAATTTGCCAGGCGCTAAGCGCCGGCGGATGTTCGACGTTCAGCGCAACTTACAACGTGCCGGCGGGGCAAACCAATTACAGCGCCACCGGGTTAACCGCGCTCACCACCTATTACTACACAGTACGCTCGCGCGACGCGAGCGGTAACTATGGTACACCATCGGGTGAGTTTCCAGCCACGACTGCAGCGCTGGGTACAGTGAACAATCCGACGTATTCTCCAGTTGTAGGCATATTCGGTGCCGCGCAGAACGTCACGATAACGACAACGACACCGGGCGCCTCGATCTGTTACAGCGTCGACGGCGTTACCACACCGGCCTGCGACGCGGCCGCGCTCTGCACTGCGGGAGCCACGTATTTCTCTGCGATCAATGTTGCCACGACAACCAACCTGCAGGCAATCGCGTGCAAATTGGGTAATACCGCATCGGCGGTGGTAGGCGGCGCCTTCACGATTGATACGACACCACCGAGTGTACCCGGTTCCTTTGCGGCGAACCCGGCGAGCACAACGCAGATTGATTTGTCATGGGCGGCTTCGACTGATACCGTAACTGCGCAGCCGAATTTGATCTATGAAATTTGCCAAAGTACGACGCCGGGTGCTTGCGGTACTTTTACCGCGAGTATTACGACAGGCGCGGGCGCGGTGGCGATCAGCGCAATGAGTTTAAGTCCACTGACCACGTACTATTTTGTCATTCGGGCAAAAGATTCGGTTAGCAATAACAGCACCGCATCAGGTGAGATTTCTGCAACAACGAACGCGACGGGCACAGTCGCCGACCCGACCTACACGCCTGTCGCGGGCACGTATGCTCTCGCGCAGAATGTGGATCTTTCAACCGTTACGCCCGGCGCGACGATCTGTTACACGACCGATGGCGTAACGACACCCGCGTGCGATGCAGCGGCGGCATGTACCACAGGGTCGACGTATGCCTTGGCGATTAACACGGCGGCAACGACGACGTATCGGGCAATCGGGTGTAAGGTGGGGTATACGACGTCGGGGGTGGCGGTGGGCACAATAGCCATCGGCGTGGATACCTGGGATGACACAACGCGGCCGAGGGTCTTGGCTTCATCGGCGGCGGTGAAGCCCAATATAAATACGAGCTGGGGGCCACTGGCGAGCGCGGTGAAGTATAAGCTCTATAACTGGACGGGTGTGTGGAATTATCACAGTGAGACAACGAATACTAATTACACTTATACTGACACCACACAGTGGATGCGGGTATGCGGACAAAATTCTGGCCTGGTTGATTTCCATTGCAGTGTATATGCGCCGCCGCCGAATCATGCTGCCGCAAATGTGACATGGCTCACCCAATGGGCTGATTATTTCTCTGACAGCAGCGTTTCTGCAAACTATTACGTCCGAAACCCGGCTCAGCATTCAGAGAGCAATGGCTATATGCAACTGAACCAGAATGTCACAGATGATGGTTCAACCGTGCAGACATACTATCAAGACGCAGGCAAACGATATACTCGCATCCATTTCAAGAAATATTTTCATCGTAACGGCAATAACTTTATGGGCGATTTTGCAATATCAGACTATGCAAATTCCGGAAAATCGCTGTATGTTTCGATGTATTATACGGATTGGGAATCAAAATATGGGCTAAATTTCAGGGAAGCTATTTATGATTCGCAAAACTTAACTCCAAGCAGCTATAACTGGACTACCCTCGATGCCACTCAACGATTTGACCAATGGCTCGACTTTGAAATTATCATCGATCGCGTCGGCAAGGCCGTACGCGTCTGCCAGAATGGGGTATACTACAATCAAGCGTTTACAAACAACTACTCCGGTGATTTCATCCTGCAACATACCCCCTATGGCTGGAACACCGGCCACTTCGTGCGCATCGATGATTACGAGATTGAGAGTTCAGATACCGACTTCCCCGTTTACCCAACGCCGGGGAATAGTCTGATTTCGAATGTGAGTTATTTTGGGGAGCAACCGTATGCGCCCATTCAAAACACGATACAAAACGCATCACATGGCCCGAATTTGCAAATAGACAGCACAGGCAAGCTTCACTTTGCCTACTCTGATAATGGCGCAGTAAAATATATCTCTTCTGCCGATAAAGGTACCTCGTGGACAAATAACAATCCGAATTCTCTCAGAACTGACAAGGCTTCAAATATCAGCTTGGCCGTAGAGAATAGCGGAAATATTCTCGTCACGGGAAAGTATGACATCTTTGATTTTGACGGGAACCAGGGCACCGACAACCCGGGAAATTACAGCCGCGAAACTTTTGAAGCATATTATAATGGTACCGCGTGGAACCATCAGGGTATTAAGCGCGCCTGGAATTGGTTCAGCCCCACCTACGGATATGTCAAGACTATGGACATTATTCGCGATAGGGCGGCGCCAATGGCAATTTTGCCTGATAATTCAATCAGTGTTTCATTCACCGAAGGCGGGTGGTTTTTTACAGGGTACAACCTTTGTGAAATTCGCAGAACTTCGGGCACTTGGAATACCGCATACGCTACGCAAAATTTTTTATCCGATGGCGTTCTGATTTCAAATAATTCTGGTGTCACCGATTCAAATTTGAATACACCATACGGGTATTTTACCAAGTCCGATGGCACGCAATATGCATTCTATAACCGGCACTACATTTCATCCGGCAACTTTCCGTGTGAAACTTATTACCGCAGCCGACCACCGGCTGGCAGTTGGGGGGCGGCTACACTCATCGCGAGTAATGCTTATGGCACCGCTGCGGCGCTTGATCAGGCCGGAGACATTCATGTCTTGTACAATTCGTGCAACACTTCAAATGGCAATCCAGATAATATTCTTCATTACAAAAAAAACTTCGGCGGCGCTGAGATTGTGTCAACGGAAACGGCCGGCGAATTTCTTAGTCAGTCAGATTTGTATATTTCACCCTCAGGCAAAGTTACAGCAGCCTGGTCTCTGAGCTACACTTCAGTCAATGCAAACTATCGTGAGATTCGGTATAATGAACGGACACCCGAAGGCGTATGGGGGACCGCAACAAATTTAACCACGGGATATTCCGGCTATGGTAAGAACTTTCCCTATTTCATCCGCGGCTCCCGCTACGACGTTTTTCCCCGGCGCCGCCAGCTTGTGTATAACGAAAACTACAATGACGGCACGGATAAAAAAAGAATCATGCTATATACATGGCCTGACTTTTGAGGTGACCTGGCCCTCGATACGATTCTTGCTTCGGATTTCAGCTCCTCAGGATCGCCTGGACAATAGTTCGGTAATTTCTGATATTTCAGATAATACCAGAGAAATTCAACCGGGTTTAACTCCGGGGCATATGCCGGCAGGCCATCCCAAAGAATAATGAGTTTCCCGGGAATCTGATGCTGTAAGTGCTTCAGAAAATCCACGACCTGTGGAGAGCGAATTGAACCCTCGTAGAATTTGAACGAAAAATTTGCTGATGAAATGGCGGCGGTTGCCGACAAATTCTTCCAGTTAAACGAATACTGCAAGACCAGCGTACAACCCCGCCGGCTCCAGGTTCTGACTTTATTGGGCCTTTCTGTCAGACCACTTTCGTCGATGAAGAGTATTTTGGCATTGATTTTCCGGTTTTTTTTTTAACCTGCGGCCAACCCTCTTGCCGCCAGATTTCGATCGCTGCTTCATCGCGCTGTATCGCTTTCTTTGCCGGCCGCTCCGGGCTCCAGTTCATTTTCTTTAGTAAGCGCCACACAGTAGCCTGATCGTAGGTAATATTCTCCATCTCTGATATCAGCTTGCCGACTCTGCGCAAAGTCCACAAGTCGTTCTTGTAGCCAAAGGCCTTTGGCCCGCGCAACAACGCTTTCTCTATTCTACGTAAAGCCTGCGGTGAAAGTTTTTGAAGGTCGACCCTTTTTTCCATTCCGGATTAATGCCTTTTTGCCAGATGCCTTATACGCCAAAATCCATCTGCTCACCGTTTGCCTGGAACTTCAAGTCTTCTGGAGATTTCCGATTGCCAAATTCCCGATTTATGAAGTGCAAGCGCCTTCAAACGTCGAGCGGCCAACGCCTCGTGATCGATTTTCATTCCCTTTGGCATGCCCATGGTGAACCAAAGGAAATAGGCGGGTCATTCTTTCACTTCTATATGCAAGCCTCTGTAGGTACGCACTCGATGGGTGCGGTTCGGGCATTGAGCGAATGCGGGGGTGATTGCTAAATCGGGCTCTGGCTCGGAGTCCACAAGAGCATGCGGCGCGTTTCGGGTTTTTCGAGCACGTCAACCATGCCACATTGCGCCGCGCTGCGGACGGTGCGGCAAGGAGATTTAATCCCCGAGAATATATTCGATATCTTTTTCCGTAATCGGCGGGGCACCAGTGGTTGTTTCACCCATGAGTGCGTTGAACAGTTCGCGCTTTTTTTCCTGCAGCAGCAGCACTTTTTCTTCGACGGATTTTTCGGAGACAAGTTTGTAGACGAACACGCTGCGCTTTTGTCCGATGCGGTGCGCGCGGTCAGACGCCTGATTTTCGACGGCAGGGTTCCACCACGGATCGAGATGAATGACCGTGTCTGCGCGGGTTAATGTCAGCGCCACGCCGCCGGCTTTGAGGCTGATGAGGAAAAATTTCTCTCCACCGGCCTGGAATTTTTGCGTCAGATCACGGCGCTTCTTTTCTGTCGTTTGACCGTCTAGGTATAAGGGGTTTATCCCCCTTTTGTTAAGCAGCGCAACTACAAGCTTCAGTACAGAAGTGAACTGGCTGAAAATCAACACGCCCGACGCAGTTTCCGCAAGATCGGTCAGCTTTTCGTCGAGATATTGTAGTTTGCCCGATGCAAGCGGATCGGCCGCCGCATCTTCGAGATACGGATGGCAGGCGATGCGCCGCAGATTCATGAGGTGGCGCAGCATTTCAAAGAGCGCGCTGTCACCCTTCGAGAGCTGAGCGAGCTGCCGCACCGCCAGAATGCGCGCTGCTTCGTAGACTTTTGCCTGCTCGACCGGCATCGGCACGCGCACGACGGTTTCGGTTTTTTCGGGCAACTCGGTCAGCACCTCGCCTTTGGTACGGCGCAGCAGAAAGGGACGGATTTTTCTCTTCAGAATTTCCACCTGTTCGGCCGTAACTTTGCCCGTGTACCCCCGTTTGAAACCCTTAAGCGTTCCCAGATAGCCCGGAAAAACAACGTCGAAGAGCGCCCAGAGGTCTTCGAGATGATTTTCGACCGGCGTGCCGGTCAGACAGACTATCGAATCCGAGCGGATTTGCCTCAGCGCGGCGGCGGCGCGCGACTTATGATTTTTGGCAAATTGCGCTTCGTCGACAAAGGCCATGTGAAAGGGCGTTTGCGAAAACTTTTCGGCATCCAGCGCGAATGTCGCAAACGAGCTCACGACGACGTCGACCTTCAGCGCCGCGCTGAAATCACGACCGGTGCCGTGCCAGCGATAGACATTCAGGTAGGGCGCAAAGCGCCCGATTTCATGCTCCCAAACACCCAAGGCGGCGAGCGGGCAGATGATCAGAAATCGCGCGCGTTTTTTCCGCTGAGCAACCGCGGTCATCGCGGCGATTGAACGATCCGCCTCCGCCGAACTTGCGGTCACCG
>CAYHJO010000087.1:0-15951 GCA_964356715.1 uncultured Turneriella sp.
CTGCAAAGGTCGAATTAGGCATTTCGTGTTCGATGTAAGTCGTGAGAATCTTATCGAGCGTGTCAGTTTCAACTGCCGTGGGTTTTGAGCCCTTAATCATGTGGACAAAGTTCTCAGAATAACCCAGTGACTTGTCGGGTTTTACAAAGGGCAGACCGTTGATGGCGCGGTAGCTGTTGACGGCAATCGTCGGCGCCTTAGCCAGAATTTTGAGGGCTTTTTCTTCGTTGGATTTAGTCGAAGTATCCATCAGAAAATCATGGTCTTCATAACCGCCGAGGATTGAAATGCCTGTGCGGAGCGAATCCATCGCTTGTGTCTTCTTGGGCAACAATTTGAAGATTTCGTACATCTCGTTTGGTATGTCAGCCTGGTCCATCAGCTTCTGTTCGAAGGCTTTGGCTTCAGCATCGCTGGGAAATTTGTTATAGATCAGTAAATATGCGACTTTGATGTACGATGTTTTTTGAATCAGCTCGATCAGGTCATAACCCCGGACGACAATCTGCTCTTTAGCTTCGTCTAATAAGGAAAGCTTTGTTATACAGGCGATGACGCCGTCAAGGCCCGGTTTGTAGTCTGCGTGTTCGTTTGCCATAATAGCTATTGCAAAAACGTCAGTCAGGCCGACTACCGTTTTGGCGAACGGAATTCGGTGCGCGCCCCGCTTTATGCCGATTAACTCTTTACGTCCGGCCGCGGCGACCAAGTTTACGGCGTGAATGATGCGCGCGTGCTGCTGCTGCAAGACTCGTATGCGGCCCATGACCTGATCAATCCTTCATTTTTCGCACTGCTCGAACTGTATCCCGATGCGCACGTGGGGTTTCTCAGAAACTTTGAAACGACCTTGCCGCAGATACTGCGCGACCGGCACGTCGAATTTTATGCCAGCCGCCTTTCTGAGCGCCAGCTCGAAGACATCAACGCGCTGATCGAAGCGCAGGCGCGCATACCGCAGAACGACTATGAGCTGATTATCAGCAACACGCGGGGATACCTCAGGCATCTGCGCCGCGAACGCCACCCCGCGACACGGTTCGTTGTGTACCAGCATGACCTGCTGCCATTTCTCTGGCGCGCAGATATCGAGGAACTCAACGTGCAGAAATCTGCCGAACTTCTGCGTGCGCAGGAGCTCGATATCGAGTTCGGCGCGGGCATCGATCTGACGATCGCAGCCAACTATGCGTTGCACCGCACGCTTTCCTCGCTGATGCGCAAAGACGTGCCGCTGGCCTATCCGCTTGTCGACAGCGACTTATTTTATCCCGATTCCGAAGATCCACCGGAATATTTTGTCGCTACGGATTCCGTCGATTCGGAAATGCTGATCCGCCTGTTTTCCTGCCTGAGCGACAAGCTGGTGGTACTGGCCGAAAAAAAGACAGATAAGCTGTTGAAAGATCTTAAACCTGACAATATTTTTCACACTGGACGCATCAGCGTCGCCGACCAGGCCTATTATATCGCCGGGGCCAAAGCCATGATCTGCGGTGAAACCGAGGCGCTCGAACACCTGCCGCTGGCAGCGCTCAAATGCGGTGTCCCCCTGATCGCGCACCGCACGCAGGGTATGACGGAATTTCTCAGCGACGGGGAATGCGGCGTCGAGTTGGAAACGGGCAGCTCCGATGAGATTCTGAAGCACATACGCAGGTACCGGCTGCTCGAACCACAACGCGAAAAAATCGCGACTTCCGTGGACTGGCTCAACCGGGAGTATTTCCTGCGCCGCATGCGCAAGGCGCTGGATAAACACCGCTAATGCGGCCCTTGCCGCTCGGCGCCATGCAGCGGGCTTTGCTGCCGGGAATCCTGTGCGTCGCCATCGGTGCAGTCGCAGCCGCCGAACCGGTGGTTGCATCCCGAAAAGTGATCGGCAAAATATCTATCCGTGGGCTTGCACGCACGCGCGAAGCCGTGATTCTTCAGTACGTGCCGGTGCGCGCGGGAGACAAAGTTGCGCAGCTCGATATCGACCAGCTGCGCGTCTATCTCGAACGCTTACGAATCTTCTCGCGGGTCACAATCCAACTCAAAGAAGCCGATGAAGAATCGCCCTGCCGCGAGCATTGCACGCTGCTGATTGAAGTGAAAGAAAAATGGAGCCTTTACCCGATACCCGTCTACGTCAGGTACCGCGATACCGAAATCGGCGGCGCATTTCTTGTCGAATCGAATGCGCTGGGGGAAAACAAGGGCGTCGCGCTCGGCGGCCTGATTTCGAACCGCGGCTGGCAGGGGCTTATTGGTTTCACCGACCCGCACATCCGCTACACGCAGTTTACAACCACGCTGCGGTATTTGACGGGACGTGTGTTCATCGAAGACGCAACCGCGGCGGGCAACATCACCCGCAGTTACACGCTGATGCGCCACGACATTCAAACGGCAACAGGCTACCAGACCCGTGCGGGATTTTTTGCCGGCGTACTGGCCGGCTATCGCTCGGCCGAGCTCACCGCACAGCAGCCGCTGGCGAGTTCAAGTGTCATGAATCTGGGCGTCCGTTTTAAATATACGTCGGTTACGCCGAAAGATTTTTTCCAGACAGGCCTTGAAAGCCAGCTTGATCTCGAAAAAGGTCTGGTCTTTGCGGGCGAAAATCTGCACGTCATTTCATCCGCCAACGCCTGGCATACCAAAACGGCGAAGCACCAGTTTTTGAGCGTCTTATTTTCTTTTCAATACTCGCACTACCCGCAGGTGCTGGAACAGCGCCTCGGTGGCTGGCAGGGCACGCGCACGCTGCCCGCGCTGCTTGTGCCCGCAGACCAGTTCGCCGTGGCAGCGGTGAATTACCAGTACGGTTTTCTGCATTTCAGCTGGGCCACCTTTTCCGGACTGGTTTTTGCCGATGCCGGTGTCGCGCGGCGTGACGGAGCGACCCCCATTCGTTTCTGGGGCCCGGGTGCCGGACTGCGCATGTATCTCAAAGAAATCACCGTACCGGCGCTGGGTATCGATATTGCGCGCGACATGCTGAGCGAACAGCTTCAGCTGAGCTTTTTTATCGGCTACAATCTGCAATGAACAGCGTACTCATCGTCACCGGCAACATCCGCACGTATGGCACAGGCCACGCGCTGCGCATGCGCGCGGTTGCGCTGGAGCTGAAGAAGAAGAAAATCACCGTGCAGCATCTGACCGCTTCGCCCGAAGCCGGGCTGGATTTGCCGTTACCAGCAGGCGTCGTGATTCTCGATCGGCGCGACACTGCTTTTAACCCTGGCAGGCTCACCGCCGATGCCGTAAAAATAGCCGTCGATAACCGCGGTGCCGGCCGTAACCAGGCAGATATCGCCGCTGACCTCTTGCCGCATCATTCGATGAGTAAACAGGAATACGCCGATGCGCTGCGCTCGGTCATTCTGCACCCGGGCATCGCTGCATTGCCGGCAGCCACGGGCAGCGCAGATATCACGCTGCATGAAACGCGCGAAGCTGCCATGGCGACTGCCGATTTTCCCCTGAGCCGCGAGCGCCTCTCCCCTGCTGATTTTCGCTCAGGCCTCACCGCCTGCGAACGCCCCGCACTCTATTTCGGGCAGGCACTCTTTGAGGCGCTGTACCTCGGCAAAGCCGTACAGCTTTACCCGGTGAGTGAATATCATAAGAAGCTCGCGGTGGATCTATACTCGCGCAGACTTCTCGAAACCGATTTGCTGTCGGCTCTCGATGGCCGTGGACTCCCGCGTTTTGTGGAAATTGTGGCCGCCGCCTGGAGGCGCAGCAATGCGTAACATATTCAAAATAATCACCCTGATCTCGCTCACAGCAATAGTGGGCCTGCATGCCGAGGCCCGCAAAAAAAACTCCGGCAGCATCACGATCAAAGCCGTCGGCGACATTGTCCCCGGCACGCTTTATCCCGAACGGCGTGTGCCGGCAAAGGCGTACGAAGATCTTTTCGCCCCGATACAGGAATACCTGTCAGGCGCGGATCTTTTATTCGGAAATTTCGAAAGTACGCTGACCGACTATCCGACGACTGCAAAGAATACCAGCAGCAAACACGTATTTGCTTTCCGGACGCCACCCGCGACCGCAAAGGCGCTCAAACGCGCGGGCTTTCACGTGCTCAGCACTGCCAACAACCATTCGGGGGATTTCGGCGAACGCGGTTTCAAAGATACAATGCAGAATCTGAAGGCAGCCGGCATTCACGCAATCGGACGCAAAGGCCAGATCGAATATTTGACCGTGTCGGGCGTAAAAATGGCGTTCATACCTTTCAGCTATCTGCGCGCGCACAGCAATGTCAAAGATCTGGACGGCATGCGCGAACTCGTGCGCGAAGCCAGGGCCAATGCGCCGATTGTGGTGATCTCATGCCACTGGGGCGGCGAGGGTGAAAAATTTCTGCATACCAAAAAACAGACAGAGATATTTTACGGCGAGAACCGTGGTAATCTGCCGGCCTTTGCGCACGCGGCGATAGACGCGGGGGCCGATCTGATTCTCGGCCACGGTCCACACGTGGTGCGCGCGCTCGAACTTTACAGGGGCCGCCTGATCGTCTATTCGCTCGGCAATTTTATCGGTTACGGCGCGCTGTCGTCACGCGGAAAAACCGGCCTGACGCTGGTGCTCAATATCACACTCGGCAAAGACGGCAAATTTGAATCAGGCAAGATCGTGCCGATGAATATGCCCGAAAAATCGACGCCGCGCTACGACACCAGCGGTAAAACCATTCAACTGATGCGCGAGCTGACCGAAGCGGATTTCCCGAAGACGAAACTGCATATTTCCGAAGATGGAAATATTACGGTTCGCTAGGCCCCACGGTCACTGAGTAGCCGCCGCACCACGATACGCTGCGCTACTCCGGTGACCGGCGGCGTATCGAAGTGCCGTGGGCGGCAGCCCTAAGCTCCCTTAAATTCCACCGAGTCGAGCTTACGGTGCGCCACAATCTTCTGCCCCTGTTCAACCTTGCCCTCGAGCAGCGTGAGCGCCAGCGGGTTCAGCAGCAGATTCTCGATCGCCCGCTTCATCGGCCTTGCACCGTACTCCTCATCAAAACCATGCTCGATGATCAGCTTGCGCACATCTTTACCGACCTCAAGCTCGATGCCGCGTGAGCGTATCTTCCCGACGACATGGTCGATCTGCAGCGCCGCAATGCTCTCGAGATGCTGTGCGTTCAGGCGGTGGAACTGGATGACAGCATCGAGCCGGTTTAAGAACTCGGGGCGGAAAAAACCGCGCACCGCGTCGAGCACGCGCACCTCCTGCTCTTCGCTGTTGAGATTCGCATTCGCGAGATGCTCTGAGCCAAGGTTCGAGGTCATGATCAGAATCGTGTTCCTGAAGTTGACCAGACGGCCCTTCGCGTCGGTCAGGCGACCTTCGTCGAGAATCTGCAGAAACAGGTTAAAAACATCGGGATGTGCCTTTTCGATTTCGTCGAAGAGAATCACGCTGTAAGGCCGGCGGCGAACTTTTTCGGTCAGCTGCCCGCCCTCGTCATAGCCAACATAACCCGGCGGCGAACCGATAAGCTTTGCGACAGAATGTTTTTCCATGTATTCGCTCATATCGATGCGCACCATGGCCTTGCTGTCATCAAACAGGTATTCGGCCAGCGCCTTGGCGGTTTCTGTCTTCCCCACCCCCGTCGGGCCGAGAAACAAGAAGCTGCCAATCGGTTTATCTTCATCCGCAATACCCGCCCGGTTGCGGCGAATTGCATGTGCAATCGCTTCGACGGCGTTTTCCTGGCCGACGACGCGCTGGTGCAGCACTTCTTCTATTTTCAATAATTTCGTTTTTTCCGAAGTCAGCATTTTCGATACGGGAATTCCCGTCCAGCGCGAGACGATCTCTGCGATGTCTTCTTCGGTGACTTCTTCCTTGAGCAGGCGGATTTCTGAGTTTTTCTCTTTCACCTGCCCCATAGCAGCCTCGAGTTTTTTCTGCAGCAGCGGCACCTTGCCGTAACGCAACTCGGCCACTTTATTCAGGTCGCCTTTGCGTTCCGCAGCGGCCTCTTCGGTCTTAAGCGCTTCGATCTCTGCCTTGATGGCCGACACCGCGCCCAGCTGCTCCTTTTCGCGGTCGAGTTTGAGCTTCATACCCTGAAACTCTTCCTTGAGCTCGCTGAGCTCTTTGCGCACTGCGTTCAGGCGTTCAACGCTCAAACTGTCGTTTTCGCGGTTGAGTGCGGTTTCTTCGATCGTCAGCGCAATGATTTTGCGGTTCAGATCGTCGAGCTCCTGCGGCATCGAATTGCGCTCGATTTTGAGTTTCGCGCACGATTCGTCGATCAGGTCAATCGCCTTATCGGGCAGAAACCGGTCGGTGATGTAACGGTTTGACAGCGTCGCGGCGGCCACAATCGCCGCGTCGGTAATGCGTATGCCATGGTGTACTTCATAGCGGTCTCTGAGGCCGCGCAGAATCGTGACCGCGTCCTCAACGGAAGGTTCGGTCACATAGACGCTCTGGAAGCGGCGTTCGAGCGCCGCGTCTTTTTCCATATGCTTCTGGTATTCCTTGAGCGTCGTCGCGCCGATCAGGTGAATTTCGCCGCGGGCGAGCGCGGGCTTGAGCATATTCGCGGCGTCGAGCGAACCTTCGTTTGCTCCCGCTCCAACCACCGTGTGTATTTCATCGATGAACAGAATCACTTTATCCGGATTCGCACGCACCTCATCGAGCACCGCCTTGAGGCGTTCCTCAAATTCGCCGCGGTACTTGGCCCCTGCGATAAGCGAACCCATGTCGAGCGTGATGACAGTCTTCTCGCGCAGAATATCCGGTACGTCGCCCGAAACGATGCGGCCAGCAAGGCCTTCGACGATCGCCGTCTTACCGGTACCTGGTTCGCCTATTAGAAGCGGATTGTTTTTGTTGCGGCGCGAAAGAATCTGGATCGTGCGACGAATTTCTTCGTCGCGCCCGATTACCGGGTCAAGCTTGCCCGCCCGCGCCAGCTCGTTGAGATTCTTACCGTATTTCTGCAATGCGTTGAACTTGGCTTCGGGGTTATCCGAATCCGCTTTCTGGCTGCCGCGTAATTCGGTCAGCATCGCGGCCAGCTTACGCCGTTCGAGCCCAAGCGCTTCGAGTTCTTTCTTGAGCGCAAAGTTACCGTTGGCGTAGGCCAGCAGCAAATGCTCGAGCGACAGATACTGATCGCCGAGGCCATTCATTTCCTTTTCTGCGAGCTGCAGAAATTTACGCGCATCGCCCGACAAATTTTGCCCGGGCTCAAAATTACCCTGTGCCCGCGGCAGTCGTTCGAGATATTGAGTGAATAGCGCGGTTATCTTGGCCGGCTCGAGGCCGAGGCGGTGCAGAACCTGCACCGGCAGCCCATCGGCTTCGGCAAACAGCGCGGCCATAAAATGCTCCGGCGTAATATCGGCATGGCCGAACTCCTGCGCTTTGTTGACCGCTGCCTGGTAGACTGCACGCGTTTTGATAGTCATGTTTTCAGCCGACATAAATCCCCCTGCCGAACCGCACCGCGGCCGGCCAATCGATACTCGCCATGAGTGATAGCACTCTCATTGCCATATTGCCAGTATAGTAAACCGCATTGCTTCTGCCTAATTTTTCGAAATCGGTGTGAATGCTCTCAGAACCTGCCGGGCAGTCTGCGGAAAAACTCCCGAAAAAGCGCGAAGCCTCGCGATTTGCCCTAGACTTTTCTGCGAAAAGTTACGGGCAAACCGCTGCGAGTGGGCGGGCAACGCCTGCTAAAGCGGCCGAAACGGCCTGCCGTCGGCTGTTAGCACGACCGGCCGACTGGTCGGCCTGACGACTGACAGCTTTTCACTTTTTCGGTTTCCGCAGACTGCCCGCAGTTTCCTTTTTCCGGAAACTGCTAGGAATTTTCGCGCAGCCAGCGTTCGTCAATGCGCTTGGGAAAAAAGATGCCGTCGCTGCCAAGATGCGGCCGGTATTGCCCGCGCACCCTGAGTTCGAGGCACTTACTGCCTGTCCATTGCTGCATATTACGGTAAATCTGCTCTATCTGGAAACGCAGTACCTGGTAGCTGGCGCCGGCACCGAAATTACCGTCGAAATCCACCACGGTGCACTGCGCTGACCTGGATACGCTCAGCACACGCGGTTTTCGCACAAAAGAGTCAATATAGTCGCGGTCGGTTTCTGCCGCCGTCGGACCTTTAATGAGCACGCCGAGCATCGAGCGCGGGTCACTGCGGCCCGCCGTCAGCTTTCGCCGGGTTTTAGCGAGAATCGGCTTCCCCTTGTCGTTGAGACGGTAAAACAGAAAATCCGCAGTGCCGCTTTCTTCGCCCTCGCGCTGCGGCGTCAGAGTCTCTTCTGATTCGGGAATCAGCTCTGCCCGCCTGAGGCCCCCGGGTTCGGGCAAAAGCGGAATTTCCCCCTGCGGCACATTACGCGATACACTCGCGCTTTCCGCGTCCGCTTTCTCGCCTGCATCTGTGGATAGCTTTTTAGTCAGCCAATCGCGTGCGGTTTTTTTCCAGCCCGCTTCCTGCCCCGAAGCGCGCCCCTGGACTTTCGGATTTTTGCGCCCACCTTCGGTATCGGTCAGGCGGTCGATCGCGAAAAAACCCCAGCCGATCACGCCCAGAACGAACAAAATGGTGACCAGATTCTGGCTGTCGGCGCTCGCTTTCCTTGTGCCTTTGCGGCTCACATCTAAATATCGGCACAACGCGCCCGATTCTGAACATCGCTACAGCAACGCGCCGGCGCAGCTCAGCTGCATTTATGGGGCTTTTTGCACGCGGTAAATGAGGTCTTCGAGGCGTAGCCGGAATATGCCTTCAAAGCGATCACCGCTGCGTTGTTCGTAGACCAGACGGCTGCGGTTACGCGCGAGTTCGTCGTAAAAACGGACCCAATGCAGGCGTTTTTCCTCGCTGACGGGTGCAGGCGCATGGAACGGCAGAAAATCCTGATGCATGCGCCGCGCGTACGCCTCGCTGTCATAGCGTTCTTTGTAAGCAACCAGCTCGCGCGTCATGCGCTCGCGGCACAGCTGCAACCGGTCGCCGCTGTCCTCCAGCGGGCAGCGGATCTGGAATGTGTCGGGATCGAGAAACCCCGTAGCGACGTAGTTGCGTTCGACGTCCTTAAGAATCGAATCGTACGAAGGTTTGCAGGCCATGGCCGGCAGCAGCAGCGCCGCGAGCCAGGTTCCGCGCAGAAAAACGGATATGGCCGCGTTCCGCAGCATTTGCCTCAGCCAGTCTTCATGCTGTCGAGAAACGCTTTATTGTTCTTCGTACCGCGCATTTTATCGAGCAGAATCTCCATGCTCTCGACGGTCGAAAGCGGCGCAAAAATTTTGCGCAGAATCCAGATGCGGTTGACGTCTTCTTTGTCGAGCAGCAGCTCTTCGCGGCGCGTGCCAGAACGGTTCATGTCGATCGCCGGGAACGTGCGCTTCTCGACCAGTTTGCGGTCAAGGTGGAGTTCCATGTTGCCCGTACCTTTAAACTCTTCGAAAATAACTTCGTCCATTTTGCTGCCGGTATCGACGAGCGCGGTGGCAATAATTGTCAGCGAACCACCCTCTTCGATATTACGGGCCGCACCGAAAAAGCGCTTCGGTTTGTGCAGCGCGTTGGAGTCAACACCGCCCGAAAGCACCTTACCCGACGAAGGAATCACCTGGTTATACGCACGCGCGAGACGCGTAATCGAATCCAGCAGAATGACGACGTCGCGCTTGTGCTCGACCAAACGTTTGGCTTTCTCGATTACCATTTCGGCTACCTGTACGTGGCGGTTTGCAGGCTCGTCGAAGGTCGACGCGATAACTTCGCCGCGCACGCTGCGCGCCATGTCTGTCACCTCTTCGGGACGTTCGTCGATCAACAGTACCATCAGCGTTACTTCAGGGTGGTTGGTCGTGATTGCGTTCGCAACATCCTGCATGAGCATAGTTTTGCCGGTGCGCGGCGGCGCCACGATCAGACCGCGCTGGCCCTTGCCGATCGGAGAAACCAGATCAACCACGCGGGTCGAAAGTTTTTCCGCCGTCGTTTCGAGTTTGATCTGCTGCTCGGGATAAAGCGGCGTCAGGTTGTCAAAGTGCACACGTCGCATCGCTTCGCCCGAAGGTACACCATTGATGGTGTCGACGCGCATGATCGCAAAAAATCTCTCGTTATCGCGCGGCATACGAATCTGCCCGTACACGGTATCTCCTTTACGCAACGCGAACATGCGGATCTGCGCCGGAGAGACATAGATGTCGTCGGGCCCCGCGAGGTAATTATACCCGGCAGAGCGCAGAAACCCATAGCCGTCGGGCATAATCTCCAGTACGCCTTCGGCGTAGACGTACCCTGAGTTATCCGACTGTTTCTGCAGAATTGAGAAAATCAGCGCCGGTTTTTTGAGATCAGCAGGATTTTCGACCCCGAGCGAGAGTGCCATTTCGACCAGCTCATTCATATTCTTGTTCTTGAACTCGCTGATTTCCATTTTGCGGCTACCCTCAGGGCGGGCCTGGCCATTGGTTGTGGGTGGTGTCTGTGGCGGTGGCGGTGGCACCGGGCGCGTGGCCGCCGCCGCTGCAGCAGCCGCGACAACAGCAGGATCTGCCTGATTGCCATCGGCCGTCGGTGCAGACGACTCGTCTTCTTTTCTCGTGCGCAGTTTGAGTTTCACTTTTTCTGTGGTCTCTGTTGATGTTTCGGCGCTATCCTCATCCGGGGATTTCTTGCGGGCCATAGTTTCCTCTTTCGTTTTGGTGGTTTGTTCGAAAATCTGCGGTGGTACCGCAAAATGATGCCAATTATTTCAGGGAGCTGCGCGGGATCCCGGTAAGGATCCCGTTTGAAGTGTTACGAATAGCCGCGCGATTCAGAACAGGCGCGGCCAGATTAACTGAGCTCTTATTCTCCTTTAGCTTTTTTGGGAGGGATTTTGAAAACCTGACCTGGGTAAATCAGGTCTGGATTCTTAATCTTCCCTTTGTTCGCGCGGTAGATCTTTGGCCACAGGCGCGGATTGTGGTAAATCTTCTTGTAACCTGCAATTTTCCACAGGCAGTCACGGTTTTCAGGAATATAACGCACTTTGTAGGTTTTCCAGCCTGCCTTTGCCGATTCGTCTTCTTCTGCCGCCTCTTTGCCTGGCTCCTTGCCGGATTCTTCCGTGTTTTCAGGTTTTGCAGTTTCAACCCCCGCACGATCTCTGGCCTGAGCCAGCAGCACTTCCGCTTCGGGCAGCGAGTCGGTCAGAATCTTCGACAGGCGGATCGCCTCATCGGATTGCGTCGCCACTTCAGGATACGCCTGATTTTTGTTGGCTTCGCGCGCCGCTTTCAGCGCTTCTTTTGCAGCGGTGAGGTTATCATCCGCGGTTTTGAGCGATTGCTGCGCCTCTTCGGATGCTGCCAGTGCCTTAGCCGTCGCGGGATCGCTGGCCCGGGCTTTGAGATCGTTCAGCTTTGCTTCCGCGCCGGCAACATCGGATTCAGCCTGCGCCAGTTTGGTGCGCGCAGATTCTTTCTGTGATGTAGCCAAAGCTTCTTTAGATGAGGCCTTCGCGGCCTGTAGGTTTGTGTAGGCAGATTTGAGCTTTTTATTTTCCAGGTCACCACGGGCATGGCCAGCGTCGTCTTTGGCTTTTTTCAGCGTATCGGGTGCATTTTGTGCGGCACCGGAGCGCTCCGCAGCGGCGATAGTTTCGTCCACTTCGGCGAGCTCACGTTTCATGACTTCAACCTGCGCCTCTGAAGTGGTCAGCGCGCGTTTGGCTTTTTCGCGCGATTCTTCGAACAGGTGGTATGAACTCAGATAGTCTTTTGCTTCAAAGTATTTGTCACCCTGCACAAGGCTCGCTTTGGACGAAGAAAGTTCATCTGTGGCAAACTGTTCTGCATTGGCTTCTTCGGCCTGGCGTATGGCTGCTTCAGCCTCACCCCGCGTATCTTGCGCCAGCTTCGGAGCCGATTCATCGTACGCGGCGTCGGCGAGTTTTTTTGCTTCAGCTGCTTTTTCTTTCGCGTCGCTCATCTTGCCGTTTTCGACAAGGTTATGCGTTTCAAGCAAGGCCTTCTTCGCAGCGTCGAAATTCTGCGCGGAGTATTTCTGCGCTTTTACGGTTTCTGCGCGGGCAATCGCAACTTTGGCAATGCCCATTTCTTCCATCGGAATCGGGTCGCCGCAACCCACGGCAACCAGTAGTACCGCCAATAGGCAGGCACTGAGAGATTTTTTGGTTATTCTGGCTTTAAACATTATGAGCTCCAATTTTGCGGATAATACAGCTATCTGAGTTATTTAAACTTCGCAAGGGCTTCACCCTCTGACTCGTAAATTTCAAAAAAACTTGTGAGTTTTGTCAGTTCAAAAACCTTTTTCACCGAGGCATAAACGTTAATGATTTTTAATCCACCCTGGTACTTTTTCAGGTTTGACAGACTCGAAATCAATGCGCCAATACCCGATGAGTCGATGTAGGAGACTTTTTCCAGGTTGATAATGACGTTGTATTTTTGTGCTTCTATTAGCTTCTGAATGATGTCTTTGATTTCCGGCGCATTGTAGAGGTCGATTTCCCCCTGGATGTCAAGAATTGTGATACCATCTTTTTCTCTCTGGCTGATTTCCATGATATTCGCTCCGGTTAATTGGTTTAAAACGCATCCTTAAGGCGTTCTTTATCGTCAATCAAAAAACACATTTTTACTGCGTGTTGCACAGCCTATTTCTTCAGCTCGGCTATGGCGCGCTGCAACTGCACATCAAATTCAAGGTCAATCACAGGCCTCGATTCTTTTTTGGTCAACTCATCTTTAAGAGTGCGCTTGGCTGCAAAGTCGCTCAGCGTGAGCCCCTTGCTTGCCAGCAGCTTCTGGAACTTTTTGACGGCTTCTGCATTGTACGCAGGATTATCCTTCACAAAATTCTGCAGGATCTTTTTTTCGCGAATCTCTTTATAATGGCGGCGGTCGTCCTTGTTAAAATCGAGAGCGGGTACATTGATATCGGGTTCAATGCCCTTCTTGTGGATCGAAACCCCGGAAGGCGTATAGTATTTCTGGATAGTCAGCGCCATCGAGGTACCGTACATCATGCTGATAACATTCTGCACCGAACCTTTGCCGAAAGTTTTTACGCCGACAAATTTTCCGCGCTTGTGGTCTTTGATAGCGCCCGTGACGATTTCGCTCGCCGATGCCGAGCCTTCGTTTGCGAGAACAACCAGGGGAAAATCTGCGGCAATCGCTGCGGACGGATCGGCATTGAAAACCTTATCGAGTTCTTTTTTGCGTCCGCGCGTTGAAACGATGACGCCGGACTTAATGAAAAAGTTACTGATGCGGTGAGCGGCGTCGAGCAGGCCGCCCGGATTCCAGCGCAAATCAAGTATGATACCCCTTGCCTTCTTTTTTTTGAAGTCTGCAATGGCCTTCGCAAGATCTTCTGTCGCAGTCTGGTTAAACTGCTTGAGGCGCACATAACCCAGCCTTTCGTTTTCGAGAAATTGCGAAGTTACCACCTGAATTTTGATCACTTCGCGAACGAGATCGAAGTACAGCATTTCGTCTTCGCCCTCGCGCGCGACACTGATATTGACGGATGTGCCGGGTTTGCCGCGCAGCTGCTTCACGGCGTCGCTGAGCGAAAGATCGCGTGTGGATTTCTTGTCGATTTCAATGATCTTATCGCCGGGCTTGACACCCGCGCGCATCGCCGGAGTGTCTTCGATCGGCGAGACAACGGTCAGCACGTTGTCGCGCTGTGAGATTTCGATGCCCAGACCGCCGAAATTGCCGCGCATTTCTGTCTGCAGCTCATTTGTTTCTTCCTGCGTCATGAATCGCGTGTGCGCATCGTCGAGAGCACCAAGCATACCGCGGATGGCGCCAAACAGCAACGCCTGGCGCGACACTTCATCGACGTAATCGTTGCGCACGTGAAAGAGTGCGGCGTTGAACAACTCGGTGAGACCCTCTTCGGATATCTCTTTGCGGGCATTGGCGTCCATCTGGCCGGCTGTCGCGGCAGTGAAGAGAGTCAGACAGACCGCAAGGCCCAGCAGTTTTTTTCTGCGCCCGGCAGTCGTCGATGTGTTGGTTTTGCTCATGGTAAAGTCATGGGTGGCATTTGTTCGTCTGATTCTCGGTCAATCATTTTTGCCTATTGATATTGTTTGACAACCTGTTTCTTAAAGCGGTTTTTTCTGAAAATCCGTAAATTATGACACGCAAAATCATCCTCTTCGCCGGCGCTCTCACAGGCGCGCTGCAGGCAGCAGACACTTTCGTACATCCTTCTGACGTTGCGCGCACCATGCAATCAAAATTTAAGGCACTCAAGGCATATCAGGCGGATTTCTCGCTCAGCATCAAAGATCTCAACAAGACGCGTGTCAGCTCCGGCGTGGCGACATACGGCGAAGGCGGCAAACTGAACTTCACATTCAGCCAGCCGGCCGGCGACATGATTGTCAGCAACGGACAGACTCTCTTCGTGTATGTTTCGCGCCTCAAGGCAGTCGGCAAACAGCCGCTCAAAAACAAAGACAAGGACGGCAAATCATTATACAGCGCGGGAACCGCTGAAGGCCTGAGCAATCTTTTTCGCCGCTACCACTATCGCTTTGACAAACCCGAGCAACCGCGCGAGGTTGAGGGCGGCAGGTATTTCATACTCGATTTGAAAGAGAAGGAAATTACGGGCGGCTATGACAAAATCACGCTCTTCGTACAGCCCGAGACCTACCTGATTCAGAAAATGCGCGCCACTTCGCCCAGTGGGCGCAGCGTCGAACTCACCTTTTCCAATATCAAACTCAATCCGCAAATTGATCCGAAAGTTTTTCAGTTTAAAGACCCCGACAATGTGAAGATTGTCGATAATCCCCTGACCACGGAGTGAACATGACTGCCGGAGCCCTGCTCAAAAAAGCCCGCGAAGACCGACGCATCCCCCTGCGCCAGGCGGCCGATGATACAAAAATCACAGCAAGACATCTGCAGGCAATCGAAGACGACAATTACATGGTATTCCCGGGGGAAACATATGCTTTGGGTTTTCTCGCGAGCTACGCCACGTACCTCGAGGTCGATCCCGAGCAGGTAAAACGCCTCTACAAAGGTTCGCAACTGACAGAAACCGAAACCCCGCTGCATGAACTGATGCAACCCACCGTCCAGATCAGCGATTACATCGAACGCTTTGCCAAACCGCTGATTATTATTCCTCTGGTGATTGCGGTCATTGTGGGCGCAATTTACCTGTTCAGCCATTTTATGGCAGACAACAATGCCGTCAAAACAGGCAACAATACACAGTCGAACGCCGTGGCGAATTTTACGAAAAATTCAAACACTGTCCCCGAAACGGAGTCCGACCATGTAAAACTGCAGCCCGGCCGGCCGAGCCCGCAGATTATTAAGAAAGGTCGCGCTATCAATTTTTCGGTGCAGAACACCGAAGTATATATTGTCCTGCGCGACATTGTTTCCGACGAAAAAACCGGAAATTACAATGTTGATCTCGAAATCTTTCCGGGACGCAAAAAGTATTCTCTCAAAGAAGAGCAGCCGATCGACGTGGAAGACCCGGCGATTTCGCGCAAATTCAAAGTAACGCTTTCGGGCGTGACCGCCAACAATGCGAAGCTGGTAATCGACCTCGGCGAAGAAGTCTCCGTTGCCGAAAACGGCAACGCCACCGAAGTGCGCGTCTCCAACCCCGACAACTTTCTGATTCGCCTCGAAGGCGTGCTGACGGGTGACACCTACGTCGAATACTTCGTCGATGGCAAACCCGGCAAGCGCGGGTTGTTCAAAAAAGACACGCCGCTTCTGCTCGAAGCCAACGACAGCATCCAGATCAAAATCGGCGATGCCGGTGACGTGAAACTCACGATCAACGGCAAGCCGGAAGTACTGGGCCAGAAGGGCCACGTGGCCAACAAAATTATCCGCAAAGTACGCGATCCCGTTGAGCAATCGAAATTTAAAGTCGTGAT
>CAYHJO010000088.1:0-6852 GCA_964356715.1 uncultured Turneriella sp.
ACCGAGCGTGGTCAACAGCGTCGAAGCGGTATTGCCTGCGGCCCAGAAAATATTCGACGCCGATACCAGCTCGCCCGTACTGAGCGGAGTCGAAGTATCGCCAATATAAACTCCGTCGTACATCACGTTTTTTACCAATGCCCTGGTGCGCACTTCAACGCCGAGCTTTTTGAGAGACTGTTCAGCGCTGTCGCCGAGCGAACCCGGAAACGCCGTCAACAGGTGCTCGCCGCCTTCGACGAGAATGACACGCGTGGTGTGCGGATCGATGCCGCGGAATTCGTGTTTCAGTGTGTAATGGGCAATTTCGGCAATCGCACCTGCGAGCTCGACGCCTGTGGGGCCGCCGCCGACAATCACAAAGGTCAGCAGTTTTCTGAGTTCGCTTTGGTCTTCTTTTCCGACTGCGAGCATCGCCTCCGCTTTTTCAAAAGTGACGAGAATTTTTTGCCTGATGCGCAGCGCATCGGCGAGGCTCTTGAGTCCCGGCGCGTTTTTCTCCCATTCGGGGTGCGCAAAGTACGAATGGCGCGCACCGGTTGCGATGACGAGTCTGTCATAACGGAACTCATCGCCCGAAACGAGGCGGATTTTTTTCTCTGCCGCACGCACTTCACCCACACGGTTCATCAGCACCCGCACGTTTTTCTGCGCACGGAATATCGAGCGCAGCGGCATCGCAATATGCCCGGGTGAGAGAGCCGCGGTTGCGACCTGGTAGAGCAGAGGCTGAAACAGGTGGTGGTTCGCCTTGTCGATCAGCGTGATATCGACCTGCGCGCGTTTGAGCCCTCTCGCAAGGGTCAATCCGCCGAAACCGCCACCGACAATTACCAGGTGCTTTCTTGCCCCTTTCCGGGAACCACCACCCTCAGCCAATTGCGACCAGCGGTCTTCGTTCATCTTCAGAATGTTCCGGGCAGCACCGTATTGTATTTTTTGCAGAGCGCGGCGGGACGCTTGTCGGGCGCGGTCATGACGCCAAATTTCACAGAGCCGCGCAGGCTGTTCAGCTGGCCTTTTTTGGCGGCTAGCTCTGGCAACGCAGCTTTGAGCACGCGCTGCGCGTTGTCCGAATTTTTTTTCACCACAGCCATTACCTCTTCAACGGTGACCGCGTGATCGTGGTCACGCCACGAATCGTAGTCGGTCGCCATACAGATCATCTGGTACGGCAGTTCGAGTTCGCGCGCGAGTTTCGCTTCGGGCAGCACACTCATATTGATGATGCCCGCGCCCCACGATTTATAGAGCTTTGATTCAGCGCGCGTGGAGAACTGCGGCCCTTCCATGCACAGCAGGGTTTCGTTTTCATGCAATGCCAGATTCAAAGACTTGATCGCGCGGCCCAGAATGCCGGCAAGGGTCGCATCCATCGGGTCGCCGAAAGAAACGTGCACGACGATGCCTTCGTCGAAATAAGTGTCGCGCCGGTGCCGCGTGCGGTCAATGATCTGGCCGGGCAGCACGAACTGTCCCGGTGCGATTTCTTCTTTAAGAGAGCCCACTGCGGAAAATGCCATCACCGCTTCGCAGCCCAAAAGTTTCAGCGCCGCAAGGTTTGCGTGCGCGGGAACCCGGGTCGGCGGCAGGAAATGCCCTTTGCCGTGGCGCGGCAGAAATGCGAGTGTGGTTGTTGTGCCACCTTCTTCGTATGTAGCCAGCGTGATGTCGTCCGAGGGCAGCCCCCACGGTGTTTTGACTTTGATTTTGTCCATGATCTTCATGCCCTCGACGCCGTAGACTCCCGTACCGCCGATGATGCCAATGTCTGCTTTGTGTTTCATTTTCACTCCTTTACCCAACCAGCTGTCTCGCAACTTCCGCCAGCAGCCGCACACCATAGCCGCTGCCCGAGGCAGTGTAGACGTTGAACGGTTTTTTGATCATGCCGACACCCGCGATGTCAAGATGCACCCACATCTGCCCGTCGTCAATAAACGCGTGCAGAAATTCTGCCGCTGTCGACGCGCCGCCGTAGCGGCCGCCGATGTTGTTGAGATCTGCAATATCGGAATTTAACAATTCACGGTAGCGTTTGCCGACGGGTAGCGGCCACACCGGTTCACCCGAAGCCGCCGATGCCGCCTCGACGAGTTGGCGTGCTGTGTGGTTATTCGAAAACATGCCGGCATAGAAATCGCCCAGCGCGACCACGCAGGCGCCGGTTAGCGTCGCCATGTCGATCACAATATCTGATTTATAATGACGCTGCACATAGGTCAGTGTGTCGGCGAGAATCAGCCGACCTTCGGCATCGGTGTTCTGCACTTCGATCGTCTGTCCGTCGAGCGCGGTGTACACGTCGCCCGGCTTAAACGCATTGCCCGACGGCATGTTTTCGACCATCGCGACAGCGCAGATGACGTTGACGGGCAGCTTTTGCTCGGCGATTGCCGCAACTGCATGCACAGCCATCGCACTGCCCGACATGTCATATTTCATTTCATGCATGTCGGCACCGGGTTTCAGCGAAATGCCACCCGTATCGAACGTGACGCCTTTGCCGACGAGGCCAAGTGTTTTCTTCGCCTGCGGATGTCTGTATTCGAGAATAATCAACCGCGGCTCGCGGTCAGACCCCTGCGCCACGGCAAGAATGCCACCCGCGCCCATTTTCACGAGCTCAGCTCTGCCGAAGGATTTGCGCTTCAATTTGAATTTTGCGGCAATTTCGGCGGTACGCAAATCCATCGTCTGCGGCGTCAGATAATTGCCGGGCAAAGCCTGCGTCTGCCGCATCGCGGTGATGTGGCGCGCTTCGATGAGCGCCGAACCGAAGACCTCTTCGGCAAGCGGCAAAAGTGCCGACGGTAGTACAATTTCCGTGCGTTTAACCGTGACTTTTTTCTTCCCTTTTTCGGCTTTGAGCAGATCTGAGGGAAACTCAGCGTTGCCCTGCGCTACGGCAATGAGTCTAAGCGCTGTCCGCAATCCCACTTTTTCCAGAGTCTCGCGAGCGGCGACGATCTGGTATTCGGCAAGTTTGCCCGCAGCTTTGGCAAGTGCAGCCGCGACGGTATCGGCAAACACCTCAATATCGAGTTTGTCAAGCTCTCCCAACCCGACGGCGATTCCGCCTTCAAAATACGTCGTTTCGCCCGGTTCGGCTTTGAAGAAGGCCGGCAATTCGGCGAGCACCGCCTTCTCTTCGGGAGTGATAAAGCGCACCTGCGGTTTTTTCGCATCCGCTTTGGACACGATCAAACACCGCAGCTTTTCAGGGTATTGCAGGTGTTTTTTGCCGGCGGATTTCTTAGCACCGGCGGCAGATTTTTTTCGGGAAGGCATGGGTTTTTCTTTCAAATTCGCACAGCACGGAAAGTGTATTTCCGCTGACAATCTGTGAACCTTATGCGCTCTAACCGCAGATGCGCAGTCCCGCCAGATTACGCAAACGCCGCGGTTTCACCCTGGTTGAACTGATGGTGGTACTCACCATCGGCGGTGCGCTGCTGCTCTTAGCGTACAACATGCTGACAAGCTTCATGCAGGCCCGCCTTTCCGGCAGTCAGGATATCGCGTTCGAAGGCTATTTTCAGGATGCACGCCGTCAGGCGCTCATTCTTGCCAAAACACTGACTCTCGAAATAAATTTCGATAAAAAGACCTTCGGTCTCAGAGAATATGATCCGCGCCTTGAACTCAACCCCGACGCTTCGCTGCAACAGCTGGCAGAAATGAAACGCTATCGCCAGGACCGCGAATGGGACAGAGATAAGGCAAAAGAAGAAGCGCCGAAACCGAAGTGGATCAACCCCGAACGCAAGATTCCGACGGTGCTGACAAAAATACTCAGTAGCTCGGGGCTCGAACTCACAGGCCCGATCATCTATATCCATTTTTACCCGACAGGGAATTCCGATTCGGTGATTCTGCAATTTGGCGACACGAACCCCAACTACGTCTACATACCGCGTTACAATCTGCAGCCCGTGCATCTCAACGAAATCAAATCTTTCGAGCGCCAGCGTCTGGTGGTGCAGCCGTGAACATCATGGGTCGCGTCCGTGGTTATCTACAGAGAAAACGCCGGCGCGGCTTTACGCTGATCGAAGTGCTGATGGCGATGGCGATCACCGCGACAATGACCGGCCTCCTGATATCGAGCCTCGTCAACGCGATGGCGATGCGGCAGAAAGCGCTGAGCCTCAACCGCGCGATCACACTCGCGAAGAAAAAAATGCATGAGATCAAGGCGCTCAATAAAACCGACAGCGGCCGCGGCGAATTCCCCAATGTACCCGGCTACCGTTTCGACTATGTGATACGCGAGCAGGAACTCGATCTGCAGAAAATCGCCGACCAGATGGGTGCCGGCAAAGAAGTCGCCGACAGCGCGGCCGCAAAATATTTTAAGGAGAGAAATTCCTCTGCAAAGAGCGCGACCGGGTTGACCTTCAAGCTGCTGCACTTCCACGTCGAGGTCAGCTGGAACGAAAAAGACAAATACGCTCTGGATTATTACCGGGGCCTGGGTATTTAATGCTGGTTGAGGCCTTAAGACGCCGCGGCTTCACGCTCATCGAACTGTTGATCGTGATGGGGTTATCGGGTTTTATCTTCACAACGCTCATGGGCGTCTATCTGCAGGTCAAAAAAATTTCATATGAACAGGTGCGCGTGGCCAACCAGTCGGCCGCTGTGATCGATCTCGGCAGCGCGATGACCTACGATCTCTCGAATCTGATTTTCGAAAAGTACAACGTGCGTCAGGTGTTTCTGGTCGAAAAAGAACTGCACGGCGGGCGCCGGTTCGATGCGTTCGTATTTCCCTCCGCATCGCTCAACGCCAACCCGTCAGTGCTGCAGGCGCGCAGCTTCATGGTGTCATACTTTGTCGAACGCGACCCGCGCGGACAGGATTACACTCTCTACCGCGCCGAAGACATGTACATCGATCCGCGCAATCCGTTCCGCGGCGTGGCCGTGCCGATGCTCAGATTTGTCGATGAATTTCGCGTCGAGGGTTCAAACAACGGCGTCGACTACGAAGAGACCTGGGATTACAAAACCCGCCGGCAGATGCCGCGCTATATCCGCGCGACGATCCGCTACCGGCCTGCAGAAAGCAGTAATGAAGTCAGCGAATACGTGATCGACGTGCGCCCGCCGATTCTGTGGAATTAGCTGTCGTCACAAATTCCACAGCCGGGAAAGCAGACTGTCGGCGTGCCTGAGACCCGCGTGCGTCATCTCGATGCAACCCATGCCCTGAGCTAGCCATCCGAGCACCTCGGCTTCTGCCAGCTGCTGCTTAACGCCTGCGTGGAGCCGCGCATCGAACATGGCGAAGATGCGCCCGAGCGGCAATCTTTGCCGCAGCCTGAGCAGGTTGATCAGATTGTCGCGCGAACTCATTGTCTCATCCTGAGCGGGCAATCCGCCCTGCATATACGCAGCAATCGAACGCGGATGAAAAAATCTTTTGCTGCCGGTATACGTGTGCGCTGCGACGCCGAGCCCAAGGTATGGCCTGCCCGTCCAGTAAATACGGTTATGCCGGCAGCCCATCCCCGGTTTTGCAAAATTCGATATTTCGTAACGGTCAAAGCCGCGCTGCGAGAGATACGCCACCGCGGCGTCCATCTGCCGCGCTTGCCGGCTCTCTGCCGGCCGCTCAAGCTTACCCGCCTCAATACGCTGCCTCAGCAGAGTGCCGGGTTCAATGGTGAGCTGGTAGAGCGACAGATGCGTGACGCCTTCGGCCAGCGCAAAATCGAGATCTGCCAGAGTGCTGCGTACGCCCTGACCCGGCACACCCGTGATGAAGTCGGCGTTAATATTTGTGAAGCCCGCGCCACTGATACGACGCAACACCTGCGCATACGCCTGCGGATTATAGAGGCGGCCGAGATACTTCAGAACCTTTTCGTCGAGACTCTGCATACCGACGCTGATGCGATTGACGCCGGCAGCAAACCATGCACCGAGCAGCGCATCGCTGAGCGATTCGGGATTTGCTTCGGCGGTTATCTCGAGCGAATTGAGTTTTTGTGCGAACGCAGCTTTCACTGCCTGCACCAGGCGTTCGACCACAAACGCCGGTGCACGCGAAGGTGTACCGCCGCCGAAGAAGATCGAAGAGAGCACGGGTTTTCCGGTATCGGCCTGCAGCAAAGTCAGTTGCGACCCAAGATCGGCAATCAACCGATCGGCGTAGCGTTGCCAAAATTCAGTATCGACATGCCGCTCGGCGATCGAAAAAAAATCACAGTACGCGCATTTGACGTCGCAAAACGGCAGGTGGATGTAGACTCCGGTGAGACGATGGCCACGCACCGGAGAATTTCTGCTCAGTATTTAAGCAGGCTGTCGACAACGGGAAATCCGGCCGTGCGCAGTTTTTCGCGGCCGTTCAGGAATTCGAGTTCGATCGCGAACAGCACCTGCTTCACATCGGCGCCCGCTTCTTTGATGAGGAAGGCCGCGGCTGTGGCAGTTCCCCCCGTTGCCAAAAGGTCGTCGACTATGGCAACTTTGTCACCGGACTTTACCGCGTCTTCGTGCATCTCGATCGCATCGGTGCCGTATTCGAGCTGGTAGGTCGCGCGCACGGTTTTCCACGGCAGTTTACCGGGTTTGCGCAGCAGGATAAATCCGTAACCCAGTTCGTGCGCGATCGCCGAAGCGAAAATAAATCCGCGCGATTCGATGCCGGCAATCAGCGTTGCGCCCGAGGCCTTAACCTTTTCCGCCAGCGCATGGATGATCTCGTTGAAAACGGCACCATCCTGAATTACCGGCGTGATGTCTTTAAAAATAATTCCGGGCTTTGGAAAATCCGGGACGTTGCGTATCAACTTATCAATCTTGCTGGCGAGTTCTGTCATTTTTTCTCCTGTGCTAATT
>CAYHJO010000088.1:6862-15871 GCA_964356715.1 uncultured Turneriella sp.
GCAGTTTTAGTTCACCGGGCATGAGGTAATTCTGCACATAATCGCGCACGCCGTCTTCGAGCGAAGTGGATTTCACGCTGAGTCCGGAGCCATGCAGCTTCTGCATGTTGGCCTGCGTAAAATACTGGTAGCTGCCGATCAGGTGCTGCGGCATGTCGATGTACTCGATTTTACTCTCGCGGCCGAGTGCGGCAAAGACTGCGCCGGCAAGATCGTTCCAGGAACGTGCAGATCCGGAACCGAGATTAAAAAGACCGTTCACCTGCGGATTTTTGATCAGCTGCAGAATCACCGCGACACAATCTTTAATATAGACAAAATCGCGTTTCTGCTCGCCGTCGGCAAATTCAGCGCGGTGGGATTTAAACAGTTTCAGAAAACCATTTTCAGAAATCTGGTGGAACGCCTTGTAGACGACGCTCGACATGTCTCCTTTATGGTATTCGTTGGGACCGTAGACGTTAAAAAATTTTAGGCCCACCACCGCCTTCTGCCAGCCTTTACCGATCGCGACCTCGTCGAATAACTGCTTCGAATAACCGTAGCGGTTGATCGGTTTCAGAGCGAGGCTCGTGGCATCGTCGTCGTCAAACCCCGCTTCGATGCCGCCATAGGTCGCCGCACTCGAAGCATAGATAAAGCGAATGCCGTTTTCGAGCGCATGCTCGGCTAGCATGCGCGTGTACGCATAGTTATTCGCCATGAGATAGTCGCCGTCGGTTTCGGTGGTCGACGAACAGGCGCCCATGTGCACAATCGCGCGCACTTTGCTGAGCTCGGGCGACGCAAGGCGTTCCAGAAATTGGGATTTATGGATATAGTCGCGGTATTTCAGACCAACCAGATTTTTCCACTTGGCCGACGCAAGCAGGTTATCCACAATGACAATATCGGTTTCACCCGCAGCGTTGAGACCCGCCACGACTGCACTGCCGATGAAACCTGCACCGCCGGTTACCACGATCATGGGAAACAATCGGTCCATGGCACGGCGCGGAAAGCACAAAGCCCCTTCTCAGAGTCCTACGCGAATGGCACAAAGGCTTGTCGATGTGTCTCAGTCTCCGCATACGGAGGTAATGATGTTCAAAGTCCTTATCATTGAGGATAACCACAGTTTCATCGACAGCCTCAAAGTGATGCTGCGCGATCTGCCGCTCGACTTTACGCAGGCATTCCGTTATAACGACGCGCTGGCAATCATGGAAAAATCCGGTATTTTCCACAATCGCCCTGTGCCTGCAGGTGAATCAGCCGATGCAATTGAAGCCGAGGCAACGGCGCCCGTAAACGCAGAACGGGGCAAAAAACGCGGCAGCCACGAAGCCAGGCCTTACCACGAAGGTGGCGTATTTCTGGTCATCGTCGAACAGAATACGGAATCGAGCATGAAGGGCACGGATTTTATCGCGCATGCAGTACGCAAGTTTTCACAACTGGCAGAAAGCGATTTTATTCTGCTCACCCATCGCATTGAATTAGTCCCGCCAAAAAACTACAACTTTCCCATTCTCGAAAAGCCGATGCGCGCTCCGCAGATCAGACAGATCGTGCAGCAGAAAATCAAACAAGCACAGGATCTCATCGATGCACAACTGCAGGCCCAGCAGCAGAAGCATGAGAAGGCGGAAAAACCCGCGGCTCAGACAAAACCTCCGCGCAAAGGCCTGAGAGATTTGCTAAAGATGAATCGCAACGCCGATGAACCGGCAGAAGCCAGGACAGAAGAAAAGAAACCTGTAAAGAAAAGCAAAACAGCCAAACCGGGAAAAAAAAGTGCACCGGCGCAAATAGTCAAAAAAGCCAAGCCTAAATAGACACGGCGAACAATTAGTGCAAAACTACCCTAACTTAGTCAAATCCCTGACCGCTCCTTTATCCGCGCTCGTCGCCAACAGTGCGTAAGCTTTGAGCGATGCGGAAACCTTGCGTGGTCGCACCTCGGTGGGCTGCCAGGCAGATATACCTCTGGCGTTTTCCGCAACGCGGCGCGCAGCAAGTTCGGCGTCTGTGAGCTTTACATTGATACTGCGGTTAGGAATATCGATGTGAATAATATCACCGCTCTGCACAAGACCAATTGCACCGCCCGCAGCCGCCTCGGGTGAAACATGTCCAATGGACAAACCGGATGTGCCGCCAGAAAAGCGGCCATCCGTCAGCAAAGCACAGGCCTTACCCAGACCCCGGGATTTGAGATAGCTCGTCGGGTAGAGCATCTCCTGCATACCCGGACCGCCTTTGGGACCTTCGTAGCGAATGAGGACGACCTCGCCTTCTTTTACTTTCCCTTCCAGAATATGGTGAACGGCCTGATCCTGGCTTTCCACCACGTGGGCCGGGCCTTCAAAAACCCAACAGCTTTCGTCGACACCCGAAGTTTTCACGACACAACCGTCGATCGCGATATTGCCCTTGAGCACTGCGAGACCGCCTTCTTTGCTGTAAGCGTGCTTGACCGAGCGAATACAACCTTCCACGCGGTCTGCATCCAGCGTCGGCCAGCGAGTGGCCTGACTGAACGCCACTTGCGTGGGTATTCCCGCGGGGCCGGCTCTATAGAAATCCGCCACAGCCTGAGATGACGTAACGGTGATATCCCATTTATCCAGAGCCTCCTGAAAAGTTTTGCTGTGCACCGTCGGCAATTGGCTGTGAAATAAACCACCGCGATTGAGTTCAGCAAGAATGCTCATGACACCACCGGCGCGGTGAACATCTTCCATATGGTATTTCTGCGTATTAGGCGCGACCTTGCACAGCTGCGGTATCTTGCGGCTTAAGCGATCGATATCATACATCGTGAAAGGCACCTCGCCCTCCTGTGCGGCGGCGAGCAGGTGCAAAATAGTATTCGTAGAGCCACCCATGGCAATATCCAGCGCCATCGCATTTTCAAAAGCCTCAAAGGAGGCTATAGAACGCGGTAATACGCTTTCATCATTTTGTTCGTAGTAGCGTTTCGTAATTTCGACGATGCGACGGCCGGCCTCCAGGAATAGCTGTTCGCGGTCAGCGTGCGTTGCCAGCAGCGAACCATTCCCCGGCAGACTCAGCCCCAACGCTTCTGTCAGGCAGTTCATCGAGTTCGCAGTGAACATGCCGGAACACGAACCGCAGGTGGGACACGCCGAGCGTTCGTAGGCTTCAACTTTTTCATCAGTAGCATTTTCATCGGTGCCGATCACAATCGCATCCACAAGATCGAGTTTGTGATCCGCAAGTTTTGTTTTGCCCGCTTCCATCGGGCCGCCGGAAACAAAGACGACGGGGATATTTAAGCGCATGGCAGCCATGAGCATGCCGGGCGTAATTTTGTCGCAGTTGGAAATACACACCATCGCATCCGCGCAGTGAGCGTTTACCATATACTCCACAGAGTCGGCAATGATGTCACGGCTCGGTAAGCTATACAGCATACCGTCATGCCCCATGGCGATGCCGTCGTCGACGGCAATGGTATTAAATTCTTTTGCAACACCGCCGGCTTTCTCAATTTCGCGCGCAACCAATTGGCCGAGATCTTTCAAGTGAACATGACCCGGCACAAATTGCGTGAAGGAATTGGCCACAGCAATAATCGGCTTATTAAAATCGCCGTCTTTCATGCCAGTAGCGCGCCACAGCGCGCGGGCACCGGCCATATTACGGCCAGCAGTGGTGGTCTTTGAGCGGTAAACAGGCATAGGTTACCGACGCATAGGAAAATTGAGATGGCCGGCAAAGCAGAAAGGTACACAGGGATTCGGGAACCGCTGTTTGGGTTGAAATGTGGTTTGCGAGGACTGTAGCTGGAAAATTTTGGGCACAGTAATATTTTTTGCTGTGGAAATAAGAAAGAACACATCGGGTGCGGTCACCATCGTGGAGCTCATCGGCGATATGGGCCTGTATAATATTGGTCCATTCAAGGAACTGCTCGAAGAGCTGCGCCGAAATGGTAATTTCCATATTCTGGTAAACATGGCAAAGGTTTCGGGTATCGATTCGATCACGGTGGGTCTGTTCATCCTGGAAACGACACGCTTCGAAACCGCCGGCGGAGCGCTGAAGTTGTCTTCCTTATCAGCGAGTGTTTTGAAATCCATGCAAATCATAAACGTGCTTTCGATGCTTCAGGTTTATGAGAATGATGAGCTGGCTCTTGCTGCATTCGCTGCGCCTTAGCGACAGACCCGGCGCTTTTTTTTGGCCGTTTGAGAATGCGGACTAAGCGGTGCAACGGTCTTCGCTGGCTTTCTGATCCCGCGCGCGTTTCAGGTTATATTAGAGATCTTATCGATCAGAGCGTTGAGATCCAGTGGTTTCGCCAGGTAGTCCCATGCTCCGGCGGCGAGGCATTTCTCTGCGTCTCCCTTCATCGCCTTCGCAGTGACCGCAATGACGGGAATAACTCTGAGATTCGCGTCTGCCTGCAGCGCTTCGAGGGTTTCATAGCCATCCATCACGGGCATCATCATATCGAGTAAAATGACGTCGGGCTTTAACCCCTGCCGTAATTTCCCGATCGCCTCGGAGCCGTCTCTGGCGATCGTAATATCCATGTTGTAAAATTCCAGATAACTGCGCAGCGCATAGGTATTGCGTTCATCATCGTCGACAATCAGGATATTTTTTCTTGTGCTCATTTCTGATTTATTCATAGACCCAGACCCGCATCAGCGATAATAGCTGATCGACGTTAACCGGCTTGGCAATATAGTCCGACATGCCGGCCTGCAGGCATTTTTCCCTGTCGCCCTTCATGGCCTTCGCCGTTAAAGCGATAATCGGCAGCTTGTTTAATTTATCCAGCTTGCGGATCTCCCGTGTTGTTTCGTAACCATCCATTTCGGGCATCATGATATCCATGAGGATGATGTCGATGCCGGGATTACTTTTCAGGGTCTTCAGCGCGGCTTTGCCGTTCTCGGCGGTAAAGCACCGCATGCCTTCTTCTTCGAGCGCGTTCGTCAGCGAATAAATATTGCGAATGTCGTCGTCGACCACGAGTACTTTTTTATCCCGCAGCAATTCGTCCGTTTTATGCAGCTTGCGGATGATTTGCTGTTTTTCCTTGGGAAGCTTCTCTTCTACCCGGTGCAGAAAGAGGATAGTCTCATCGAGCAGGCGTTCCTGCGAATCGGCGGTCTTGAGCACGACGGTATTGGCCAGTTTTTCCAGACGGCTGTTTTCGTCGCGTGTCAGATCCTTACCGGTATAGATCACGATGGGGACTTTAACCAGCAACGGGTTGGCTTTGATCTTTTCGAGCAGATCAAACCCACCCGTATCGGGCAGGCCAAGATCCAGGATAACGCAGTCAAAATCCTCTTTTTCCAGCAGCTCGTAGGCTTCTTTGCCCGAATAAGCCGAGGATATTTTCACGTCACCGTTGCCGATAAGCTCGCAAATCGCTGTGTTCTGCACTTCGTTATCCTCGACGACGAGCAGGCGTTTGAATTGTTTGCTGACAAAATCACCGATCTTATCAAAAGCTTTTTCCAGATCAGCTTTGGATATCGGCTTTTGAATAAAATCAAACGCCCCGAGTTCCAATCCCTGCTGTCTCTTGTCGTAGCCCGAAATAATCTGCACAGGGATATGGCGCAGCTTAGAATCACGCTTGAGGTATTTTAGTACCTGTTCGCCGTCGAGCACCGGCATCATCATATCGAGGATTATCGCATCCGGCTTATACCGCCGTGCATAGCTGAGCCCGACATTTCCCAGGTGGGCGATAATACCTTTGTAACCCCGCTGCCTCACGAATGCCAGCAGCGTTCCGGCAAAGTCAGGATCGTCTTCCATAATAAGAATAATGCGATCGTTGGCACGCAGCGTATGCCGATCGTCATCCGGCTCGTCCTCACTGCTTTCGTAGGCGATGATTTCAGGCGGAATGATTTCATCCACCAGGAGCCTTGCCGCGGCCCCGGAGGATTTTTCCGTTTCGGCGACATTCGCCGCATCAAAGGCCGCCGGCAGATAAAGGGTAAAGGTGCTGCCTTTGCCGTCTTCGCTTTGCAGGTGAATTTCCCCGCCTAACGCGGCGGCGAGTTCACGGCTGATGGAAAGCCCTAAACCCGTGCCGCCATATTTTCGCTTCGTCGATCCGTCAGCCTGCTGAAACGCCTCGAAAATAATTTCCTGCTTTTTTTCCGGCACGCCGATACCCGTATCCGAAACGGAAAATGCGACGACTCCGGGTACGGAAGATAATTTTTCATTTCTAAAACGCACGCGCGGAGGGGCCTTGCCGATAGCCAGGCCGACGCGGCCGTTTTCCCCCGTGAATTTGAACGCGTTTGACAGCAAATTGCGGAGAATCTGGTGCAGTCGCTGTTTGTCTGTTGTAACGGATTTTATGGCGCCTGCTTCTGATGTCGATATCCTGAAATCAATCGCCTTAGTGCGGGCAATTTCGTTGAACATCGACGCAAGATCGGCAGTGATTTGATCAAACGAAAGCTCCGCGATATCGAGGTCCATTTTTCCCGCCTCTACCTTCGAGAGATCAAGTATTTCATTGATCAGGTTGAGCAGATCGTTTCCGGAATTGCAGATGTTCCGCGCGAATTCCACCTCTTTCACACCGAGTACCCCGCTTTTGTTCTCTGCGAGCAGCTGTGCCAGTATGAGCACGCTGTTGAGCGGAGTGCGCAATTCGTGCGACATATTCGCCAGGAATTCGGATTTATACCTGCTCGTGGTCTCGAGTTCGCGCGCCTTGGTTTCGATTTCGGCCTTGGCACCCTCGAGTCTTTCTTTCTGTTCTTCGAGCAGATTGGCTTTCTCTTCGAGTTCTTCGTTACTCTGCTGCAGTTCTTCCTGTTGCGCTTTCAGCTCACCTTCCGATCTCTCCAGTAATTCCGTTTTCTCTTCGAGTTCCTCATTGCTTTGCCTGAGTTCCTCTTGCTGGGCTTCGAGTTCTTCAGCCTGCCGCTGCGTCTCTTCGAGCAGCTCACGGGTCTTTTCGCGCGACTGCGAAGACGTGATAGCAATCGAAATGGCATCCCCGACCAGATCAAGATACTGTTTATGCAGTTCGGTAAAAACTCCGACAGCACCAAGTTCAATGACGCCAACGACGTCGCCTTCGATCACAAGCGGTTTTACGATGATATGGCGTGGCGGAACTTCACCAAACCCCGTATCGATTACGAGATAATCGGCGGAAACGCCGTTTATGGAAATCATTTTTTGATCTTCTGCCGCCTGGCCGACGATACCCTCTCCCATCCGCACGACGGCATGCATTTTTCTGCGCTTGTCTGTGGCGTAGCCCGCGGTGAACCTCAGGGTGACTCCATCTTCTTCGGTTATATAGAGGGCGCCGATCTGCGCGCCGACATAAAGCGCAAGGTGATTGATGATGATCTGCGCTAACTGCGGCACGGTCTTATTTCCCTGCATTTCTTTGACGAGTTCACCCGAACCCGTCAGGTTCCAGTTCTTTTCCGCTGTTTCAGCCTCGGCCCTGCGCAGTGCTTTCAGGTTTGTGTTGATGATAAAATAAACAGAGATTAAAACACCGATAATAAGCGCGATCAGCACGATGAAAACAAGGTTAAAGCTGCGCGCATCGGCTTCGCTCTCCTGCTGTCTCCTGGCAAGCAGCGTGTTTTCTATCTCGCGGCAACTATCCACAAGCTTGCGGATCTTATCGGTTGCCCGTTTACCGTGCCCGGCGGCTGATTCACGCTGCACGGCTTCAAAGCCGCTTTTTTTTCTCAGATCGATAAAATTCTGGAATATTTTCTGCTGTTCGGCAATCAAAATCCTGAGCGCCTGTATGTTACTTTGCTGCGTCGGATTGTCTTCGGTCAATTTTAATACCCGGCCAAGATGCCCGACAATTCTCAGTTTACCGCTTTCAAACGGTTCTGTAAAAATCGGGTTTCCCGTAATGATGTAACCTCTGGCCCCCGTTTCAACCTCCAGCGAGGACAAAAGTATTTGTTCAAATTCGTACAGGACTTCGTGCGTATGGTTGACCCATTGATTGGTGGATAGGAATTTATCACTATTCCTGATCGCCACGACCCCAATCAGAACCAAAACCAACGCGCATCCGAGAAAACCCAGCTGAATCTTTTTATCTAACGTCAGTTTCATAACCCCTGCCTTCTACCCGATACATTCCATTTTCCGTTGTCCGTATTTATTTCAGGTAACACAGTTATTCCCCGCCTGTCGGCAGCTCAAACGAGAATGTCGCGCCTCTTTCGGGTTCTGCATGAGCCCAGACTCTGCCCTGATGGCGCGTGATGATGCGATTCACGATGGCAAGACCAATACCGGTGCCCTCGAAGTCCTCCGCGCGGTGCAGGCGCTGGAACACCTTGAACAATTTATCCGCATACTTCTGGTCGAAGCCGACACCATTATCTTTGACGGTGTAAGCGACTTTACCGTCCGCAGCGGCTGAAGTGATCTCGATGCGCGGTTTTTCGCCGGTGCCGGAATATTTGACAGCATTCGAGATCAGATTTTGCCAGACCTGACGGATGAGCGACGGATCACCATAGCATGGATGTAGTCGGGAGAAAACGAACTCCGGCTTGTTCTCAGCAAACTGCATCGCTTCGGCAATTACCTCGGCCACCAGCTTGCCGGTATCCAGTAACGTTTTTTGTACGGGTTTTTTGCTCAACCGCGAAAACTCAAGCAGATCGTCGATCAGCGCCCCCATACGCTGCACGTTACGCTGGATATTACCCAGCAGGCGCTGTGCCTCGGGGTCGAGCGTTTCGCCAAAATCTTCGCTGATAATCGTGGCGTAGCCGTTCAAAGCCCGCAACGGCGAGCGCAAATCGTGCGAGATCGAATAAGAAAACGATTCCAGCTCATGGTTGACGCTTTCGAGTTCACTGAGTCTTGCCGCGAGATCCTGATTGAGCGAGCGGATTTTCTGGTCCGCCAGCTTTTGCTTGGTGATATCGCGCTCGGTAATGGCGATCGAGCCGCGGTCCTGGCCGGGTTCAGAGAGAAGCGAAGCTGAAAAAATAACGTCGAGCAGTTGGCCGT
>CAYHJO010000089.1:0-15790 GCA_964356715.1 uncultured Turneriella sp.
CATGGCGCGCCCTTGCGTATATAGCCATTAGCTGCATGGCACTAATATTTGTCCGTGAAATCAGCCGCAGCAAAAAAACCCGGGAACTCATAGAGACATTCGCCTTCTCTCTGCCGACCATTATTTTACCGCCACTCATAGAGCAGCGTTATTATCTGGTAACCTTTGCTATATACTTAGCGCTCAGATCACCGGGTAAACGTTGGGCCGAGATGACGCAGATTATTTATGGATTTTGTCTCGGAGGCATTCTTATTTATCACATAGGTCAATTTCATTTTTTTCTCTAAATCCCGTAAGCTTCAGATTTCGGCCAAGCTCAATGGCGAAATCTGAAGCGACGGACATTACCTCAACTTCGCCGTTACCGTGTAGTTACTTTCGAGCATTGGCGCGGTGAAGAAGTTGTTGAGACCATATTGGTAATAGGGTTTCAAATCGACGAATCGCCCGAGAACATTTGTATCCGTATTAATATTATCATAACCACGCCATATCACCATGCCTTTGTTTCCATTGAGTTTCAAACGCGGAGTATCTTTTTGCGAAATCGCCGTGGTCGAAACAATAATGGGGTCGCCTGCAAGACTCGTCGGTTGAAATGGAGAAATTGTCTGCACAACTATATCGCTAAAAGCCCCAGTATTGTCTGATTTACGCATTACGCACGCAAGGCCCAGCGGTGCACGACCCAAGTCTGCCAAGCTGTAGTTGAAGACGTCAACGGGCGAAAGTTGCTGCTGTGAACCGACAAGGGATCCTGCAGTGAGATCTATCCAAGCTCCTTGGGTGATAACCTGGTATGGCGGCGCAATTTGTCCTTGTGACCATCCGACGAATGCTTTGTCAGTGATCGCAGAGATTTTTGGGCCAGACGCTGCGAGCATATTGGACTGATTTGAAATTGGAAATTCAGCGGTGAGGTTGATGCCGGTTGAAATATCCATAATCCGTCCGAAAATTGACGACATGCCAATGGCATTCCGACGCGACCAAGCGAACATGACTTTATTACTCGCTACTGAAAAAGGAACAGTCGCTCCCCACGCTCCAGTCGTAACTTGATTGTTATTTCCAAGGACAATATCGGCACCAACTAAGGTATTGTTGGCCAAGTCAAGCAGGTTGGTATAGTAATATAGGTAACCATCCAAGGTTGAGACACTTGCCCAACTTATGATCAATCGACCGTTATCCAGAGCTATAGAGCTTTGATGCGGGGTACCATCATCATAGTATGCTCCGGAACTCAGCGCAAATTCCGATCCAAAAGGCAGACCGGTATTCATATCTACCCTTCGGCCTTTGATCAAAAAACCATAGGCGGGATAGTTGCTTGCATTCCATGCTATTACCACATCCGAACCGGAAGCCGTTACTTGAGGTACGTCTTTTGCCGCCATATGCGGTGGTGAGCTTGTTACGCGAAAATCATTCCCTACGCCATTACCGCTGTTCAAATCAATAACGCGTGCCCAAACGTCGGAATTTGGGTAATAATAAGCCGCGCTGTCGGTCCAGACTACAATAGCCTTGGTATCTGCTACGGCGACTTGAGGGGTCCTGTACTGCCACGGAGCGTGTATGTTGCTATAGTCCGTCGTATTGATCTGGAAGTCTCCACCAATGGGTGTACCGGCAGCAACATCATAAATCCGCCCTTTGATTACGAAGTTGTAGCCGTTGTCCTTAGACGCCCAGACCACAATTGCTCTATTGCCTGATATCGCAATTTGTGGATCGTCCTGTAGATCCGCATTCGAATTGCTGATAAGTAGATCTGAAGAACCGGTCGGTGTAAAAACATAATTCCGAGACGTCATCGTCAGTTTACTCAATGGATTTGAGTTAGGTACGACGATGAGATTTTCTAAATCCAACCCCATAACCCCACTATACCGACTCGCATCCAGGCCATTGTAGTCATACACACTCTCGTAAAACAGATTATGCCCAACCCAGTTGACATTCGATTGGTTATACGTCAGCCCCATCGGGCCGACGGTCGTCGCGGGATTCGAATAAGGATCAAAGAAATCGCAGTTTTTCACTGCCCCCGTGCAGCGCGCATTCGATGAGTATGACGGCAGACCTGCGAGAAAGTTGTTCCACGAAGAGAAGTAGCTATTGCCGATATTGACCGTGACCTGTGAAGTCGGCACGGGGGCTGAATTAGCTTTCAACTTTTCGCCGGCTTGGTGTAAATACGCGAGGCCGGTGGAGAGTGTGATATTTGCAAGCTTCGGATTTGCAGCGACGACGGCGTAGCTCGCCAAGGTATATACGGTTGTGTCGCTGCCGAGAGTGAATGTATCGTTAGCGGCAATAGGTCCTACGACGTCAGTTACCTCAATCAGCTGCGCCCCGGCCTGGTAGTCACGGTTGAGATTTGCCTTGAAGCGGCGCACTTCTGTGCGCATTTCTGGCCAGATAACATTGCGGTATTCATCGAGCAGTTTCGGCCGCAGATAGATGCTATATAAGGTAGAATCTGTGTAGTCTGCGCTTACCGTTGGCGGGGTATAGCTGCGGTCGCCCTTCGGTAGAATGAAACACAGAGTGAAGCGTTGCGCGACAAAATCGACATTCACATCTGGGTTACCCAGCGCATTACGGTTGCACGGGGCGAGTTTAGTCGTATCGAGGACGCTGACCCAATCTGATTTGGCCGCACCCAATGCCATGCTTACCTCGAACTGGAGGGCTTTTTGTACATCAAAGCGCTGAGAGAGAGTATTCAGTGTGTAGCTGAAATCACTGTAGCCGACACTGTCAGTCCCCTGCACGCCTGTACCGAAATTGTAGTTCAGTTGTTTGGTGTTATTGAGCTGAAATGTCAGTTCGACCTTATCGCCGGTGATTGCTTTGCCGACAAATTTAGACCCGATTTCCGGAGCATACGGATCAGTGCCCACAGTCGATGAATCCCACTTCGTGTTATAGCTGAGTGTCACACCCGTTTCGATCGGCGTGCCACCGGGCTGTGCGCGCATCGCGATGATGTCAGAAACTTTCAGGTAGACAACGTCGTATGTGTCACCTGCCCAAATCGTAGAATTCACACCTTTTAGCTTAGGGATGGCGCCGACGCGGGTATTCGAATTGAATGTACCAGAGGGATAACCCTTCACATTGCCAGAACCTGAAGTGCTGGTGTAATCGAATTGTGAATAGTTAAAGTACTGGCCTTTGGCAAACACTGTCCAAATGGCAAAATTGTTGTTCGGGTTCGTCAGATAATCAGCGAAGCGGATGTAACAGACATTGGTGTATGCAGGATCGCAATTGACGTTATTAACGATATCACCGATCTTTTTGATGCCAGTGACATAGACAATCTTCGGATTGATGTTATCATAAACAGGAACACCGGTAAAATCGAGCACATAGTTCTGGTATTGCACCACAGGAACACCGCCGACTTTGCCACCGACCGCTATAGAACAGGCGGCACGGTCGAGCGCCCGCGTCAAAGGCACACCGGGGCTTGCTGTCGAAGTCGCGTCGGGCGTAGCGACCGGCGCGCAGGCATCGGTCGGCACTTCAGTGCTGGTCGCGAATGCGGCCACAGCGAATGTCTGCCGCGCGGTCGGACCGATGATATTGATCTTAGCGGTGCGGTCGCGCGCGTTGTTTTCCATCACCTTCAAATTGTCGCCCGTGAAATTGAGCGACAGACGAAACGGTGAATTTGTCGTGTGCGTCATATCATAGTCGAGCAGGCGGATCTGCGGGGTGTAACCATAGCGGATCGCCTGTTCAATGAGATCGGTGCTGATGCCGGGCACTTCAATCAGGTATGGGCCGAACTCGGTATTCGCATTCATTTCGAGGCTATAGAGATTCGCATTCGACACGTCGCGCAGCCGGAAATTCGAGGCAGTAATGATGCTACCCTGCGGAGTTTCGAATACCAGTGCCGCAAGAATATTCGACAGACGAACCGGCACATTGCTGCCGCTGTTCTTGATATACATCGCAATGCGCACCGTACCGGCATTCGCGTCAATTTGGTATGAGTTGGCTTCTTTGTCACGCTTCCAAATACGGTATTGAGCAGCCGCGTTCGCGGAAAATTCAGGCTGGAACACCCAGTTGAAGACATTGACATCTGCAGCAAAGCCGCCGTCGATGTTAACGGGAGATACCGGTGCCGGTTGAGAATACGCTGACCAGCTCGAACCATTTTGAAAACCAGAACTCTGGCCCGCGAGAGAGAGAAATCCGAGACCTGGTGTGATAAAGTCAGATGTTTGGCCAGATGGCACACCCGAGGGATAAAATGCCTTTTCGTATTGCGCCGCCTGAGACGACAGAGTCTGCCGGTAGAAGCGTTCTGAACTGGTTGAACTCTCTGCCGTTAGGTCGCTGCCGCTGACCTGGTAGTTGCGCACGTCGGTGATGCCGGTCTGGTAGCTGAGCGCCTGTACCTGCATCGTCACAGGGGTGACCACACGTGTCGTGATGTGCGGATATTCGGCCGCCCAGATGTTCGTCGTGACTTCGTCGGTGTTGTCCATACCGTCGCCGTCAAAATCGTTGATAATCGGGCTGCCGCCGACTTCGGTGCCGTCTGCCAAAACTTTGAAACTGACCTGTTCACCCGGTTGAAAAGTGAATAGCCGCGAGGGCGTGACCGGCGCCTGGCTTCCGGTATCGGTAGTGGGCTGAACACCCAGAGGCGTGGCGTTGGCGAGATTGATATCCCCCTTACCACCGCAGGCTGCGGTCAGCGACAATACCAGAAGGGCTGCAGAAATGCCCCATTTGGGTCGAATTTGCCCCTGGCGCGCCCCTGTATTCAGGAAAAGGCCGCAATTCACGCGTGTGTTCATAGTAATACAGGGGAACGAGGGGGATTTTTTTTCCAAAAAAAGTCGGGATTTACAGATAATGCACGGCAGACTGAAAGACCCGCATGGGACTCGCTTCGTGCATTTTTGTATATTATGGTATACAAAATACCAGCATTATGAATACTGTACTATGCATTATGCCGAAAGCGCCCAATCCACAGCATCCCCGCTTAGATTCAATACTCAGCGAACTGGGAGAAAACATACGGCTGGCGCGCTTGCGCCGCAAACTGACTACCACAATGCTAGCGGAACGCGCTGGTATGACTCGCATTACTCTCTCTGCTGTCGAGAGAGGTGAACCCACCGTGAGCCTCGGCGCTTATGCCAAAGTTCTCTTTAGCCTCGGTCTGGAAAAAGACCTGACGCTCATCGCGAGAGACGATACATTTGGGCGCAAACTGCAAGACGCAGGTCTTATCCAAAAGAAAAAACGCGGCAGCTCAAAATGAATTATTCCACAGCAAAAGGAAGAACATGAGCCAAATCGACCAAGAGCTGATCTATGTCTATGCGCATTGGGAAACCCTCGACGCGCCGGAATTCATGGGAACCCTCTACGCATCCCCTGCGCGCGGTAAGGAGATATTTTCGTTTGAATATGACAAGGGTTGGCTAAGTTCTGCGCACGCCACGCAGCTCGATCCGCATTTGCAGCTCTTCCAGGGCCCCCAGTATCCCGCCCAAGGCCACCCCAATTTTGGCATCTTTCTCGATTCATGCCCCGATCGCTGGGGACGCGTATTGATGAAACGACGTGAGGAACAGGCCGCCCGCAGCGAGGGCCGTGCGATAAAAAACCTGCTCGAGTCAGACTTTCTTCTAGGCGTGTTCGACGGCCACCGCATGGGCGCGCTACGATTCAAACTGGCGCGCGATGGCAATTTTCTCGATGACAATGCCCAAATGGCATCACCACCGTGGGTGATGCTGAGGGAACTCGAGAATGCCAGCCTGCAATTAGAAAAAGACGGCGCGGAAAACGACAACGAATACCAGCGCTGGTTACAGATGCTGATTGCACCCGGGGGATCCTTAGGTGGGGCGCGCCCGAAAGCCAGTGTGATAGACGAACACAATCATCCATGGATCGCCAAATTCCCCAGCATGAACGACGTTAGCGATATCGGGCTTTGGGAATTTCTCGTGCACAGACTGGCAAGGCTTGCGGGAATCGAGACATCCGAAGCTCGGGTGGAAAAATTTACCGGCAGGTACCATACTTTTTTAACAAAACGCTTTGACCGCAGTGCTGGAAAACGCATTCACTTCGCCTCGGCGATGACGATGCTGGCCCAGCTCGATGGACACGGGGACGACACCCACCCGAGTTATCTCGACATGGTAGAATTCTTATTGCGCAACGGATCGCAGGTTGAAAAAGATTTGCAACAACTTTGGCGCCGGATCGTGTTCAACATCTGCGTGTCAAACACCGACGACCACCTGCGCAACCATGGTTTTCTGCTGACCTCCAAAGGCTGGAAACTCGCTCCCGCTTATGATATGAATGCCGCCGAGACGGGGAACGGCCTGACACTCAACATCTCGCGCGACGACAATGCGCAAGATCTTGAACTGGCCTATTCTGTCGCGCCCCAGTTTCGTCTGAAGCCCCAAAAGGCGCGTGAGGTCGCGCAGGAAATCATTACCGCGGTCAGACATTGGGAAAATCTCACGACCGAATTGCACCTGAGCAAAGAAGCCCACAAAATGCGGCATGCTTTTCGCGTGGCGATGACGGCTTAAACTCGATTAGGCGCCTCACCACGCGCCTTGACGCTCTGCCCGATTACTTGGGCCCTTCGCCTTCTTCTTGCCTACGGATGACACGGGCAATGGATTGCATTATACCCTGGAAATACGTCATGTTCTCTTCATGGCGCTGCTGCGCCGTCTTTTCCATCTGTTCAGTTGATTTCGCTAATTGCTGGATAATGCGCGAGTTTTCCATTTGGAACATCTTGAGTTCGAGAGTCGATTTCTTGTGTTCAAAATGCTGCCAGATGAACAGACTTACCATGATCCCAGCCAAGACGATACCAAGAATTACCAGATCGTTCATATCAACAAAATATCCCATGGCCGGCGCGCCGTCAATGTTTTTGGCGCAGTATTTCGCTTTCGCCGCTCTGCCCTAGCCCCGCCGCCAATTCACCTTCTTCGCCAGGCGCGGCAACTGGTTGCACTCTCCAGCAATCAACGCCCGCTTGTTCGCGCGGCTCCAGTTCTGCACCTGCTTCTCGCGAATGAAAGCCTGATCGATGCGCTCAAACTCTTCAACATACACCAGCTCCACCGGCAGTCGTCGCCGCGTGTAATTCGCCCCTTCGCCCGCCCCTTTGCTGCGCCAGACGTACCGACAGATCGACGGTGCTGCCCGTGTAGTACGTGCCGTCTGAGCAGAGTAGGATAACATCGTGGGCATTCGGTCACCTCCGAAGCGGAGAGCCTGCGGCTCGCGATATGCCCTTCGGGCTACTCCGAAAGCGGAGACTCCGCTGCGCTCCGTCGCGGCAACCGAATTATTTTGCCGAGGCGCGCTGCGCGGTTGCGGTGACCGAAATATTCCACCGCCTGTCATTCAGAAATTTCACGAAAAAATAATTCGGTCGCCGAGTGCCCGCCAGTAGCCGACCAGCAATCTCAGAAACAACGCCCTGCGGGCGTACCGAGGTGACCGGTCGCTCGTCACCTCGATACGCGCATACCAATTAACCGACTATGCAAAAACTTTTTTGCGCTACTCGGTGACCGAAGTATGCCGCCGTGTGTTGTCATTCGGAAATTTCACGAAAAGAGACTGCGGTCGCCGAGTAGCCGAAGGCGTACCGAGGCGCCGAGGCGCTACTCGACGACCGAAGCTTCTACCCCAGATCACTGAAGACGGCCACGCGGCAACCGAATTATTTTGCCGAGGCGCGGTTGCGGTCACCTCGATACGCACGCAATATTTTCCGATCTGGAAAAAAATACTCAGTGCTACTCCGAAGACGGAGACCTGCGCGGTTGCAGCGCAACCGCTTCGGTCGCGGTGACCGAAGTATTCTGCCGTGTGTTGCGATGGCGAAATTTCACGAAAAGATACTTCGGTCGCCGCGGCGAGCGGAATGCCGCCTGTCCCCCATCCTACGGGCCCCTCCTCTCCTGAAGGAGAGGGGGCGGGGGTGAGGCACGTGCGGTTAGAACAAGAGAGGATTTATAGTGGGCTTCTGTCACTTCGATACGCACGCAACATTTTTCGATTTCTAAAAAATTTTGCTCAGTGCTGTTAGGCTGCACCGGAGCATTGCAAGAAGTGGCTCATCCAAATCGAAACCAAGAATGAATTTTCCAAATAGAATGCTGTCATCGAAATTTCAGTTTCATAAAATTTTTCGCGTGCGAGATATGACCGAGAACGATTTCAGCTTTCAAATTTTCTAAACTGATCCTTAACCGATTGGAAAGGCACCCTGTATAGATCCATCAATTCAAATGCCTCCAGTAAACTCGATACGGACGTGTGACGCCAAGCATCTACGTCGGTCGCCACGGGTTTTGACAAATAGAGTCTCAGATTTTCCTTGGATATCTCCGAGCCAATGAGGGCTTCAATCAACCCGAAAAAGGATTCGACATCTTTCAATTTTCTTTCCGGAAAATCAAGCAACGCGGTAATAATTAACGCAAATATGGGTTTTAGGTGCGGGTCATTTATTTTTTCAACTTCAGCTTGAAACATTTGAAAATTCATGGCCAAGGGTATGCTTTAAGATCTTTGAAACCCCGAGAACCCCATTCTGCCATCTTTATGAAAGGGAATGCATACTGACCCGTAATTGCATTGTAAAAATAATGCACCTCTATCGCCACCCCATTTTGGTACCCAGCTTCATACACTTTTGTCCAAACACCAGGTGATATTGAATTCAACTTAAGGCCTAATTCAAGCGGTATGTAGCCGCCAGGAGTCACTGAGACGGAAACATAATTTCCGGGTATTACCTCTGACAAAGAATTATATAATCTCGGATTAGAAACCACAGCCGCACCCGTCACTAACGTCCTGGAAAGCGACCAAGCCCTATAAGCAGCTATGGCATCACCTGCAAGGCCAGCGGTAAGAGCCATGGCTGCCGTATTCCAGCCAGCTTCGAGAGCAGATAAAAGATAGGCCATGGAACTCTGCCAGTAATATTCATTTCCCCAAAGTTGCCCACCTAAATTCCAGAAATCTCGACCAAAATCAAAGTTGAAACCATAACCGAACATTGTCATCAGTTTCGAGAGGAAGCTGTCCCAGGAATAACACCCATCAGATTGCGAACTTGCCGATCCGTTGTAGTTATAACCACTGCCATTGTATGTCGTCGCACCGTACTTATTTTGACCATAATAACCCATGTCAGTGAGAACCGTGCTGATCTCCATCCCGGTCGGATCGATATAACGCAACGGATTGCCCGCAACATAGCCATAGCGCGCTGTACGCAGCGGGTTGGCTTGCATGTCGGCAACACCGCCGCCAGCCATGCCGGCATACATCGTTACGGGCGAATTGACCATTGCGCTCGCCATGCTCAACGGATCCCGCTGCTTAAAGCTCGCCGTGCGTGGGTCGTAAACGCGCGCGTCCATCGCCGTCAGTTTCGTGCCGAACTCATGTTCTTTCGACGTGTATGTGTAGCGGTTCGTCGGTTCGAGGTTGAGGGCTGCGGGGGCACCGGCGGGTGTGACCGATCTTTCGTCGCCGCTGTGCGCGATGACGTTGCCCCATGCGTCGTGGTCATAGCTCACGCGCACGCTGCCGTTTTTGTCGGTCATCTTCTGCGTCGTGCCGAGGTGGTCGGTGTGGTAGAAGAGTGTGTCGATTGAGGTATTGACACTGTCGTAAGATTTCATCGAGATCAGATTGCCGTATGGCATGTCTGATTGCGGTGTGTAGTGATAGAGCGCCTTCGCGGCTTTGTCGTCGGTCATGTCATACAAGACCTGGCGGCGGTCGTACAGCATGTGTGTGGCTTCGAGTGGCGGGTCGTTAATGCCGACGCCGCCGTTCGCGAGTTGCGGCTGGTATTTTTTGAACGACTTATAGACACGGCGGCCGACTGCGTCGTAGCGGTAGGCATATTCGTCGCCTGAGGCCTGTTTAATTTTGGTGAGCTGGTTTTCGAGGCTGTAGGTAAACTGCGTGCGCTGGCCGGCATCGTTTTGGACGATGCGGTTGCCGCGCGCATCATATTCAAACTGTGTCGCGCCTTCGGTCAGCGAGTCGCGGCGCATGAGTTGGTTGAGCTGGTTATAGGTGTTGCTCACGTCGCCGTTACCGGTGACAATCGAGCCCAACTCGCGCACACGGTTGCCGACTGCGTCATAGGTGTAATCCACCCTTTTTCCATTGCGCGCATACGATGCGAGGCGGTCGTTGTTGTCGTACGTCATCGACTCGTAGCGACCACCATCGCGGGTCAGGTTAGTGATATTGCCCGCCGGGTCATATTGGAACTGCATGTCGACGAGTTGCGTGGCACCCACCTGCTCGGCAAGGCGCGAAAGGCGACCGGTCGCGTCATAGGTATAATTGGCCACCGCGCCGTTCGCGAGTTCGCGGCGGTTCATGCGCCCTGCCCTGTCATACGCAAAGCTATTCGGCCTGCCATCAGAGTCGGCGGCGATGCTCTGTATCAGTCTGCCCGCCGGGTCATAGCTGTAGAGGTTCGCGCTGCCGCCTCGCGGGTTGCCGATGCGCGTGATGCGGCCCGCGAGATCGTAGCCATATTCAAAACTCTTGCCCAACGTCAGGTTCGTGACGCGCGTCACACGCTGCACGCGGTCATATTCATAGTTCTCTTCAGAATCAGGATTTTTCTGCGTCACGAGATTGCCGACCGAGTCAAAGACGAAAGTGTCGACGCGCCCGTCTGAATACTGCCGTTCGGTCGGGCGATTATCGAGGTCGTAGCGATAATCGACACTGGTGAAATCCGCATTGGTTTTACGAATCAGGTTACCGGCTGCGTCATAATTAAAGAAGGTGGATTGATTCAGTGCATTGCGTTCTTCGACGAGACGGCGGTTGGCGTCGTAGCTGTAATCGGTGCTGTTACCGTTGCCGTCAATCGTGCGCCGAAGGTTACTCAGAGCGTCATAGTTGTAGCGCGTTACACCGCCCGCAGCGTCGACGACTTCAGTGAGGCGCCGCAGCGCATCATAGCGGTACTGCGCCTGGCGGCCCATCGCGTCATATTTATTGGTCGGCTGGCCGAGCTTGTCATAACGGTAGCTGGTCTCGAAATTGCCGGGGGCCAGCACGCGCGTCAGGTTACCGACCTTGTCATAGGTAAATTCGGTTCTTTCGTTCTCGGCGTTCACAACCGCCGTGCGGCGGTCAAAGTTGTCATATTCAATTGTCGAAGCAAAACCCAGCGGGTTCTGCATGCGCACGAGGCGATTGCGTTTGTCATAGCTGAAATTCCACTTGGCGCCGGTGGGGTCGATCATCTGCGCTGCGTTGCCCTGCTCGTCATAGGCCAGCTGCTGCACTTCGCCTTCGGCGTTTGTAGTCTTTACGAGTCGCGACAGCGCATCATAGTCGAAAACCGTGATGCTCGAGTCGGGTTTGGTCAGCACGCGCAGGCGGCCTTGTGCGTCATACTGGTAGCGCGTGCGGTAGCCCATCGCATCGGTTTTGAGCACCGGCTGGTTGAGGCCGTTATAAGAGATGTCGACGTTGGCGCCGCGCTGGTTGCGGTAGTGCGTCACGTTGCCATTCGCATCATACGTCGCGTTGATGTGGCCACCCATCGGGTCAGTAACCATCGTGATGCGGCCGACTGCATCGCGACTGAAGGTCGTGCGGTGGTTCAATGCATCGAGTGTTGCGGTCAGCCGCGACTCGGCGTCATATTCATAGCGCGTCACCCCCGAGAGAGAATCGGTCTTGGTGACAAGGCGGTAACGGCTGTCATAAGAGAATGCCGTGGTAAAATTGAGCGGGTCGGCGGTACTGAGCACATTACCCACCGCATCGTAAGCCATGCGCGTGATGCGCCCATCTGTGCTCGAATAGAGCGGCCGGTCTTTGCTGTCATAGACCACCGTCGTCGACAGCGAACCGTTGAGAATGCGCGCGCGCACATTGCCGTTCTCGTCATAGCTTAAGTTCGTCGTCACACCCTCGGGTTCGATGACGCTCGTCAGTTGGTTTGCCGCGTCATAGTTATAGGTCGTCACGCGCGAACCGACACCGCCGGCTGCCGGCTCGACCTTTTGCTTAAGCTGCCCTTCTGGCAGATAAGCGAGGTAGGTGACTTGTGCCAGCGGATTGATGATCTTCACCGGCCGGTCGAGCACGTCATACTCGATGCGAACGGTCGAAGCGGGGTCACTGAGCGGAGCCGAAGTGTCCCGCTTCGAAACCATGCGCCCGACCTGGTCGAATTCAAAATACGTCGTGCCGCCCTCTGGGTTGCGCATGGTCTTCAGGTGGCCATAGGTGTCATAGGTGAAAGTGGTAATGCGGCCATTGCCATCGGTGGTCTGCAACAGCAGGCCCGAATTGTCGAAGATCTGCCGTGTCGTCGCCGTCGGCGACTGCACCTCTGTGGCATTGCCCCTCGCGTCGCGAAAGATGCGCGTGACAGCGCCCGTGGCATCGGTTACCTGCGTGACCTTGCCGTTAGAGTCATAACTCAGGTATTTGCTTGCCCCGTCGGGTAGCGTAATCTTCACGGGCAAATTGTCGCTGTTATATTCGAACAAGGTCGCATTACCATTCGCGTCGGTGCGCTTCGTCAGGTTCTGCCGGTCGTCGTATTCCGATATCTCCCGCGTGCCATCGGAATAGATTTTCTGCAGCGTCGATCCGCGCGCATTATTCACATAACGCGTGGTGAAACCGCGGCGGTTGGTCACGTCGGTAATGTGGTTCGTGAAATCATACTGGAAAGCCCAGGTTTTGCCCAGCGGGTCGATTTCGCGCACCACGCGCGCGAGATTATCAATCGCGGCATATTCATAGTTGCGCTCCGACCCATTGCGGTCGGTGACCCGCGTCAGCGCCAGCTCCATCGGCGAGCCCGCCGAACCATAGCTATACGCAGTCTGCTGCTCGGCTGGGTCGGTCACCTTGTCGAGCATGCCATTGACATATGAATATTTCACCGTTCGGCCAATCGGGTCGAGGACTTGCTTCAGCAAATTGCCATCATAGACGAATGAAGTCTTACGTCCATAGTTGTCTTCGATATAACCGAGGCGCACAAACGGCTGATTCACCGGGTTCGGGCCTTCCATCACAATGTTTTCCTGCAAAACATAATGGTAAGTCAAAGTATTGCCATTGGTGTCGGATTTAGAACGGATCAAGCCGTCAGTACCGAAACGGTAAGTGGTGCCCTCTACCGTTCTGACGGTGTAAGTCAGGTCGGGGTTTTGTACCAGCGTAACTTTGTTTTGGATGCCGTTGCGGGCCTGGTCGTATTGCGTCCCAGTGCCATCGGCATTCAAAACAAAGACACGGTTAGTACCGGTTTCGTCGATCCATTTGATGTAGCCAGTACCGAAGAATTGCTCTTCGGGGTTTGCAGGGTCGATGGCGTCTTTGTTGCGAGCGATGAGTTGCGCGGCGATTTGAGCGTCGATGCGTAGTTGATCGAGCTGCGGTAAGAGTTCAGCACGAAAGGCGAGGAGTTGAGTAATTAACGCTGCCAATTCGGCTTTTTTTTGCGTAATCTCAGCTATCTTGGCCGGAATAGCTGCGGCTATTGTTGTGACATCCGAGGTCGCCGCGGATGTCCGATTAATACGGGCCACAATACCATCACGGCCATTTGCTTCCAGGGTGTCGTTGTAATTCTTTCCGGCATCCCTGAGACTGTCATCCGCAATTTGTTGTGAGGCGTTTGCGTGGTCGATAAGCGTTTGCTTGTCAGTGCCGCCGTATGCGTTCGCTTTGGCTATCGCATTGCTAACAGCTGGAGCGACTTGCGGATGTTTTGCCTCCGCCGCCTGTATGGCACCCAGCGCACGCAGACGCGCACTCTCAGCGTTGGCGAAAGCCTGATTTATTTGTGCCAAGGTACCTTGAACATTAGTCTGTATTTGACCGAGCTCCGTTAAGGTGGCATTCAGCTGCGTTTCAGCGTCCTGTGATTCGGTCAAAGCCGCTTCGGCTCGATCATACAATGCTTGCGCCTGATTGGATAACTTAGCAGCATCCTTTTTGACGCCAAGAACGATACGAGTGTCATGATTCAAAAACCAACCTTTACCCAAAGAAAAATTATTCTTCAGCAAAACATTTTGACGGCGACGCAAAATCATGTCATTCTGGCCAAGAGGGATTTTAAGATCCTGAATCGTTACTTCTTTTATGCCATTAGATACGTGGACAGGGTTGCCACTACATTCACCGCAAATTGCCGAATTCCCCTCCCGCTGCGCCAACTCATAGAGTGCTGCATTTAGAATATCCTGCCTTAGTTTTTCCTTATCTGCTGCCAAGAGCGCGGGATAGTTTTTATCGATGACACCGTTTACGAGCCCGGTTGCAATGCCGCGTATTTGCTCCGCACGAGTTGCGCTTGTCGCAACGTTGGTTGCGTACCCCAGAACATCATTCATGAACTGATTGACGTTTGACAATTCCGTATCCGTAAGGCCCTTGCTGGTTTGGATAAAGATTGCTAGACTTCGGGCATAATCCCGGGCTCGCAAAGCCTCATCGAGCAGTTGATTTCCCGTAATCACTGCGACGAAACAGCCGGTATCAGACCTTCCGGGCAACCAACCGTCCTCGCCATTATCACAATTCGGATCTGAAGTACTCGTAAAGCCGTGCTTCTCATTCTGGCAATATGCATAAAAGTTGGAATTATTTTCCCCCCATACCTGACTATTACAGGTTATGCTGCTTTCAGGGGAACAAGATCCATAGAAATAGTACTTCTGATTTTCAAGGATATAACAAGTTTGCGGCACGACCTGCGTTTCGGGTGGCGTGACTTGTTCGGGTGGTGGCGCATCAGGATTTTGCGTCGCCGGGGTACCAGATTGACCCATCAGCAACGATACCGCCCGGTCCGCATTTAGATTTTGGTTAACCGCCGAATTGGCCAAGAGATCACTGACCGCTTGGCTCGTCAGTGTAATTCTTTCGCCTTTAATAAGCGCCGCTGAACCTGAGACAAAGGCGGCAGAAGCAGATGTGCCGGTGGCGTAGCCATAGCGCGGGTCGGCCGTTGGAACCACACCGACACAAGGGACAACATTGCCGCCGCTGTCACGAAACGAGCAGCGGGCTGAGAGGATATTCTTGCCCGGAGCGTAAATGAGCGGCTGGTCGCTTCGGCTCCGCTCAGCGACCAGTCTGTTTCCCGATTCCTCGGTGGCGCCGACCGAGAGCACTCCCGGCACCTGTGCGGGAAACACCATCTCACCATCTGCCAGCGCCCGATTACCCTGCGAGGCGACGATCAGCACACCTTTGCTCGCAGCATAGTTCACGTACGAAGTCAGAATGCTGAGATATTCTGCCTGGTGCGCGCCCGTGTCATAGAACGCCGCGCTGATGTTGATCACGTGCGCGCCGTTGTCGATCGCGTAGCGAATCGCTTTGAGCAGGTTTGACACACTGCCCTTGCCGTCTTGCGCAATGATCTTGAGCGGCATGATGAAAACATTGGGCGCGACACCGGCCATACCGATGCGGTTCGATTGCGCGGCTATGATGCCCGAAACATGCGTGCCGTGACCGTTGGTGTCTTGCGGTAAACCCGTGTCGGTCACGAAATCATAGCCGCTGACGATTTTACCGGCAAACTCGCTGTGGTTCAGATCAATTCCCGAATCAATCACGGCAACGACCACCCGATCAGTCTTGATCGATAGTTTGTTCCATGCCTGCTGCAACTGAATTGAGGTGAGCGCCCATTGGCTCACTGCGAGGGGTT
>CAYHJO010000090.1:0-15685 GCA_964356715.1 uncultured Turneriella sp.
CGCAAATACAGCGAAAAGATTACCGCCGACGATCTGCGCCACCAGAACCCGGCGAAGCTGGGCGCAGCAGAGAAGAAATTACACCGTATCGCTAACCGCGGGGAGTTCCTGTGGGCAGAAGGCCCCAACGATCTGTCGACACGCAAGAACAACGAAGGTCTGGCATTCGTTCTCGCCAACGACATGGACCGTGCGCGTGATATCTTTGAAGAGCTGAGACAATTTGAACCGCAATTCTTTCCGGGTAGGTTCAACCTTGGTCGCATCTATCTCTATTTCAAACAGCACCGCGAGGCGATTGTCGAATTTGAAAAATGTACACAGCTGGTGCCGCAATATAGCAAAAATTACTATTACCTCGGTAAAAGCTATGAACTTGCGGCGCGCCGCGACGCGGCGGACTACAACTATCTGCGCGCGTACCGCTACGATATTTACAGCCTGGACCCGCTTGTCGCTCTGGGCGACTCATTGCTTGAACAGAAGCGCACAATTGAGGCATTGAACGTGTTCAAGCACTGCCTCAAGCAGGATTCAGGTTTTAACGATGCCTTGATCGGCATGGGAAAGGTCGCCTATACAATGAAGAAGTATTACGATGCGACGCTGTGGTTCAGGATGGTCAACACACGCGCGATATATAAGAAGGAACTGCATTTTTACTATGGAGAATCGTCTTTTTATGCGCAGGATTATCAGGAAGCCGCGCGGCAATACGAAGCGATGCTCAATTTTCCGCAGGATGCCATATATTCCAAAGTTTCGCTGATGCGGATGCGAAAACGGCTTGAACAGACAAAACGCCTGCTCAACCAGACGGTTGACAAATGATGCTTCGACTATGCCCTGCACAGGTGGTTCTCCCTATATGAAAAAAATCCGCAAATTACTCATTGCCAACCGGGGTGAGATCGCATTGCGCATAATGCGCACTGCGCGTGCAATGGGTATTTCCACCGTGGCGGTTTTTGAAGACGAAGACCGCGACTCGCTCTATGTGCGCTCTGCCGACGAATCGTATTTTTTGCCCGCTGGATTTCTGGATCAGGAAACCCTGCTCGCGATTTGCCAGCGCACGCACGCTGACGCGATTCATCCCGGTTATGGCTTTCTGTCAGAAAATGCGGAATTTGTGCGCAAGGTTGAAAAAGCCGGCCTAACCTTTGTAGGCCCGTCGGCCGATGCTATGGACCGCATGGGAGAAAAAACCGCCGCAAGACTCGAAGCAAAAAACGCAGACGTGCCGCTGCTGCCAGGGCTAGAAGTCGGCGACGGCTCGTTGCTCAGTGCGGAAAAGCGCCGCCAGATCGTGCGCGATATCGGTCTGCCGGTCGTGCTCAAGGCAGCTGCGGGCGGGGGCGGCAAAGCACAGGCAATTATTGAAGAGGACGCCGAAATCGACCTCGCGTTTGACAAAGTGATTCGTGAGGCAGAACGGCTGTATCGCAGCAAGTCGCTGGTGATCGAGCGCTATCTGCTGAAGGCGCGTCATGTCGAGGTGCAGATTATCGGCAACGCATCGGGTAAGAATTTTGCGCTGTTCGATCGCGACTGCAGCGCGCAGCGCAACAACCAGAAAATCGTAGAAGAAGCTCCGGCGCCGCAGTTGCCCGACGAGATACGCAGCGCTTTGCACGCGTCTGCAATCCGCCTCGCCGATCACGTCGGCTATAAAAATGCCGGCACCATGGAATATCTCTATGACAGCGCGTGCAACGAATTCTATTTTCTCGAAATGAACACGCGTCTGCAGGTCGAACACACCGTGACCGAGATGATTACGGGTGTCGATCTCGTGCGCGAACAACTGCTGATTGCAGAGGGCCAGCAGACCAGTTATGCGGATGTGCGAATGCATGGCCACGCGATGCAGGCGCGCATCTGCGCCGAGAAGAGCGACGGAAGTTATCTGCCGTCGACCGGGCGAATTTCACAATATCTGCTTCCGCAGCAGTCTGCAACGGAAGTCGTGCGCATCGATTCGGGTATCGGTGAAGGTTCCACAGTTTCCGGAAAGTACGACAATATGCTGGCCAAGCTGATCGTGCATGCCGAGACGCGCGAACAGGCAATTGCGCTGTTATTAGCAAAGCTCGCGGAATATGTGATCAACGGCATCCACACAAATATTCCGCTGCTGAGGAAGCTACTCGCCGACGAACGCTTTGCCCGCGCGGAACATTACACGCGCTACCTGCAGCGCGAATTTGAGCCGCCGGCGAACGATGTGCAAACTGCCGCTGCGGTTGCCGCCATTCTTCTGCACGAGCTGGAACGTTCGGACTCGCGCGCACATTTTGGCGCGCTGACCGGATTCAGCAATGCCACAGCCAGTGCAAATCAGTAAGATCCCGGGTACCAGCGTTTCCCCATGAAGTTCAATAGAAAAATTCTGCAGTTGCTTGTACCGGCGGTTTTTACGTTCACAGTTTCGGCCTGTGCAACTTTCCGGCACGGTTTTTCCGATGCGGAATCTGAACCGATCAGCGAAAAGTACAAGGAATTCCGCAAGGTCCGGCGGCAGCTGTATATTCAGAATTTCGACAACCGCACTTATGCGCCGCAACTCACGGGTCGCCTGAAAGAGAAGCTGCAATTTGCCTATACGCGCAAACAATCGCTGACGGTAACTCCCGAAAAAGACAAGGCCGACCTCGTGCTCTACGGTAAAATCCTGCTCTACACAGAAGAACCCGGCGTCTACGACCGGGGTTCAGCGCCCTTGACCTATAATCTGACCATGGTCGCCTCGATGAGGCTCCGGGCGCGCACGGCGACAGAGGGAAGCGAAGGCGAATCGGAGCAGCATACCGTGCGTTACACAACAACCTATTCGATGGGCGAACCACTCTATGAAACGCGCTATACGGCAGAAGAGCGATTACTCGAAGGTGTGGCTGACCGTCTCGTGAACGTGACATACGAACCATGATACTTGCAACACTGTGTTATGTGCGCACGGGCGGAAAGACGCTGATGATGCACAGGAACAAGCGGCCCGACGATGTGCATATTGGCAAATATAACGGGCTGGGCGGCAAATTCGAGTCGGGTGAATCGCCGGAAGAATGCGTCGTGCGTGAGGTACGTGAAGAATCCGGTCTTACCATAAAACCGCAATTGCGCGGCGTGATGACTTTTCCGCAATTTGCCAAAGGCCACGACTGGTATTGTTTTCTCTATACCGCTGCGCAATTTAGCGGTGAACTCAGGCACGATTGCCCCGAAGGCGATCTGGTTTGGGTACCGGACAGCGACGTGTTAAGCCTGCCCTTATGGCCGGGCGACAAGATCTTTCTAAGCTGGCTCGACCAACCGAAGTTTTTTTCCGGCAAATTTGTCTATGACAAAGGTGAACTCAAGAGTCACGATGTGGTATTTTATGGCTGAGCAAGAAAAGCTCACCACCTCGGCGTTCGGGCGATTTATGAAGCTCGGTGCGCTGGCGGGCAGGGTGGGCTTTTCGCTCGTCGGAGAAAAAGCGCTCGGGTTGTTTCTCAGCGAAGACTCGCATGAAATGCGGATGGCGAAAAGCTGGGCGAAGAACGCCGAAAAAATCGCCGACACGCTCGGCAAGCTCAAGGGCGGAGCGATGAAAATCGGGCAGATGCTTTCGATCCAGGAAGCGCTGCTGCCAAAAGAACTCACTTTTGTGCTTAAGAGCCTGCAGCGCGACGCGCCAACAGTCTCGGCACGTGTGATGTATGAAACTCTCGACGGGGACATTCCCGACTGGCGGCAGCGGATCACGGAAATCGACGACAAACCTATGGCGGCCGCCTCTATAGGTCAGGTGCACAAGGCCCGGCTCAACGACGGCCGCGAAGTCGCGATCAAAATTCAATACCCTAAAATCGACCACGCTATTTTCTCCGATCTGAAAAATCTGCGCCGCCTTTTCGAACTCATTCTCGAAAGCATGCTGGCCTCAAACCTCGACCATCTGTTCGCCGAGGTCGAAGCGAGACTCATTGAAGAAGTGGATTATCGCCGGGAACTGCGTCGCATCGACGAATTCCGTGCGTTTTATGCCGACAGGCCTGAAATCCTCATACCGAAACCTGTCCCGGAAATGTCGTCGCAGCGGGTACTGACGACAGAGTTGCTGATGGGGTACTCAATCGAAGAGGCGCGCAGGCACGGACAGGAGGAGAAGAACACGTGGGGACGCCTCCTGTACCGCTCGCTCGCCGAACAGCTGCTGGCGTTCAGGCAGCTGCAATCAGACCCTAACCCCGCCAACTATGCTTTCCGCGACGGTGGCAAACTCATTCTGTATGATTTTGGCAGCATCAAAGAGCTGCCAGATTGGCTGCATGCGGGATATGTGGAGACTATCGCTGCCTGCCGCGCGGGGCGTTTTGAAGACCTGACCCAGGTGCTGCTGTCGCTGCAGGTTAAATTGAAAAATGGCGAACCGGTACCCTACAAACATGTGCAATTATTCCGCGATGCGCTTTCGCCGGTCTTTGTTGAACGACCCTATCGTTTCAGCAACGAGCGCGATCCGATCAGAAAGATTATCAATTACAACCGCGAAAATTTTAACGAATTAAAAGACATCACCTTTCCCGGAGATGTACTTTTTGTCGACCGCGCGATCGTGGGGTTGGTCGGCAATCTGACAGCGCTCGGCGCCGAGGCGAACTGGGCGGATGAACTCAATTTAGCTCTTAAAAAATAATCTGCGCCATGCGCAGATTATTTTTTAAGATTCTTCTTGAGGTAGGGATAGTATTTCACTTCGAGCGTATTGATCAGGTAACGGTAAAACTCCTGCTCGAACTCTTTGAGATTCGGTTTGAATATCTGGCGGTATTCTTCGGCAATCTTGTTGCGCGTCTGGTCAGAGGCAAAGTCTTTGTAGTTGATATAGAGGGCCGGCGGCACTTTGTTCAGCGATTTTTTCACAATTTCTGTCGGTATAACAATACAGACCGACTCTTCGCGCAACGCCTCGTAAGCCGCCGCTTCGAGTGCTTTGCCGTCGAGACCGCCAAGCTCGGGCACGTTGCGTTTGATTTCGGGCGCCGCGAGGCGCACTTTGTGGCGGAATTCGTCTTCGGTCAGCACGCGCTCAGAATGCTTGCCGGGCATATAGGGAAAAACCATCGCCGCCCCGTAAGTGGCGACCTTCTGCCTGATTATTGCCGATTGTTCAGCCGCCTGCCGGGCAGCCGAATCCGCGGCCTCGTGCTCTTCGTGCGCAATTTTTGCACCGGCAAAGTCGTTACTTCTGGATTTTGGTCTGCTCTGGAAATTGATGCGGTAGAATGCAATGACCGACAAGAGAGTCAGCGGAAAAACCAGCCAGAAAAGCTGTGTCGAATAGAACATGGCGGCCGCGAACAGAATGGCCGAAATCAGCGACACCAGCACGCCCTGAGGAATATTGTATCGGTTCGCGCGCTGTTCGTTCTGTTTCGTTTCGACGTGTTTGTTGACATTCAGCGCGCGCAGCTGCGACAGATTGATGCGCTCTTCGGCAGACAGCCCCTGGTCGAGCGCAGGGTCTTTTCTTTTTACGAGTTGCTCATAAATTTGCTGCGCTATCCCGTAACGTTCCGCCGCCCCCGGGTCGGTCTTCATCTGTCGACTCAGATTTTCGAGCACCGAGCTCATATATTTCTGGTCGACAAAGTAAAAGGTATTCGATCCGTCGGCGGCAGTCACTTTGTATGAGCCAAAACGGACCGTCAGCCGCTTTTCGAAGTCGTTTTCCATCGCCATAGCCTGCGCTTCGTCCTTCACGGTCCGCACAATTTCACGGCGCAGATCGATCTGGAACAGATCGAGGTTCTGGCGCGTATTGGTCTGCACCATGTTCTCAATCTTCTGCAGCAGGTTATCCACGCTCTGCTGGTTCTTGCGGTTAACGAGTTTGTCTTTTTTCTCGATCAATACACGCAGCCAGTTCAGCGTATCATTCAACTTATCCCGAATCTGGTGGCTCTCGCGGTCCTGAATGCGGTCATAGGGATATTCTCCGGCAATCCGCATCAGCGCGTCGACTTTCTCTTTACTTTGCTTTCTGCCCGGTTGGGCCGTGACCACGTGCGTCGCGCGGTAGCTTTCGAGTTGCGTTACGTACGCACTCACGCCGGCCTTTTTTGCTTTGTCGTACAGGACGTTGAGGACGAATTTCTCCAGGCCGTCGGCGAGTACGCGGTAGTGTCTGATGACTTCGGGCACGCGCGCGTAGTTGCCGTTTTCATCGAGCATCAGCTGGTCGATAACGATGTGATAGCGATCGCCTATGGCGTCGACAAGGTCGGTTGAGCGCGCAAAAAAATTCCGCAGATCTTCAAAAAAATCCGGTATTTCAATATACGGTATCTGCAGTTTGTCGTAGCTCTTCTTTAGCAAACGGCGAAAATCGTATTCGAGAGAAAAAAAATCGGGATAAAAACGTGCGCCTTTGCCGTCGAGCTTGATGAGCGCCGCACCCGGATCTTCTTCTTCGATCTCCGTCGGCTTCGAACGTTTGGCTTCGAGAAGCGAGCGGATCAGCGGTTCGGATTTGGCCATAGCGGCGCGCCTGAGCGGCCCCGCATCGCGCACTGCAGCTTTATTTTTCGGGGGATAAAACAGAAACAGCTGGAATGCGGGTTTTGAATGGTGCGATACGAGCATCGGGTAAAGATAGGCTACGCGGTTCTTACCGTTGTTGGCAAGATCGGCTACTTTTTTGATCGCGCTTTCGAGTGCTGTCGCATTGGCCACCGAAATATGGTCGAGCGCCAGGTAATAGGTTGGATCGTTGACGCTGACCTTTTTCTGTTCGATGAAGCGCAGCTTTTCGTCGAGCTTTGCGAGAATTTCCATATCGGCCGTGTTTGGCGCGCTCAGCGATGAGCGGTCCTGAACAACGATCGCGCTGGTAGGGACTTCAGAACCTGTTTCTTCCATGCCGGCTTCCGGTGAACGCCGGGTTCACCTTCCGGCAGCAATGAATCGGGCACACAGGATGAAAAGTGATTACCTCTTGCATTGCCACGCCGCCGGTGCAATTTGCCTCACGAAATGAACTACAAGAAGCTGATGACAGAAACAAAGAGGTGGATTGAGGCCGGTATCATCTCTGCTCCGCAGGCGGAAAAAATTCTCGCGTTCTATGACGGGGATGTGCCGGTCTATAAGAAAATGAGTTTCTGGCTGCAATGTCTTGCCGCCACATTTGTCGGTCTGGCGCTTTTTCTCGTCATTTCAGAAAACTGGCAACACTTCCATTGGGGGGTGCAATCCCTGATCAGTGCGCTACCGCTCGTTGCCGCGCATGTCTGGGCTGTTTGGCAGGAAAAACGCGGCAAGCCGCTCGCAGCCGAAGTGGGCTGGTTTTTTGCTTCGATCGCGCTGGGAGCCAATATCATGTTGCAGGCGCAGATTTTCCATATCAGCGCTTACTATCCGAATGGTATACTGTTCTGGGTGATCGGCATTTTACCGGTAATCTGGCTGAGGGCAAGCACGGTAAACTTTCTGCTGGCAAGTGTCTTGTTTTCGGCTTATCTCGTAATGCAGCTGGAGCACCACCAATTTGCAGTCATTTCTGTTTTGCCTCTCGCGGTGCTCGCTTTTTTTGCGTGGTCGAAGCAGAAAGTCTATACGATTCTTCCATTGCTCTGGGTGGTCTATTTTTATCTGCTGACGGTGCTTGCGAAATGGAACATTGAGGTGCACGGCCTCGCGTGGGAGCTCTCAGCGCTGCTGTTTTCCCTTGCGCTCGTGCAGCAGTTCCGCGAGCTCACGGAGTTATGGCTGCGGCGCATCGTAGTGCTCATTCTCGCCGCCACAGCATTCTTCAACATCCTGCTTACCTTTCGTTTTTTTGCCGGCCATTCGCAGATTAAGTCTACGGCTCTCGTGACTTTCTCTGTGGCGGGCATAGCGCTTCTGGCGCTCTTCCTCGATCGCCAGAAGCTGAGGGTACGCAACCTAACCTACCTGATTGCGGGAAATATTTTTGCCAATATCCTGTGCCTGTGGCTGCAGCGTTATTTTGTGGGTGAAGAATCGAAAGAAGACTACCTGTTCATGCGCATCTGTGCCAATGCCATCTACCTTGCAACAGTGATTGTTTTGCTGTTTCAGGGCATCGCCGCCCGCGCGAAAGAGCTGTTTCTCGGTTCCGTCATGGCGCTGCTGTTATGGGCTCTGGTGCGTTATCTCGATCTGTTCCACAACTATCTCATTACCGCACTGATCTTCATACTCTCGGCCGTTGCGCTGGTGTTCATGAACAAACTGTGGGAGAAAAAATATGAAAACTGAGCACGGGCATAAAGTTTTTCTCGTGGTTGTGCCGTGGCTGATTATCGTGGGCATGATCGTTGGCGCATATCTGCCGATTTTTCGCGGCGAAAAATACCTGTTGCCAGTGAAACCACGCGACCCGCGCGATTTTTTCCGCGGCAACTACGTTGACCTGCAATACGATTTTTCTAATCTGCGCAGAGAAGAAACCATAATCGATCTTGATCCCGCAGCTACCTACCGCTTCGGTGATACACTCTATCTCGATCTCGCGAAGAAAGATAACGTACTGACAGCCGTCGCATTGGTGAGTAACCCCGAGAAGGTGAAGAATGTGAGGCTGAAGGTGCATCCGCGCTGGAATTTCACCGGTAAAGACAGCTATTATGACGTTGTCGCCGGACTCGAATCATTCTTTGCGCCGAAGAAAGACGCAGAAGACTGGGAAAAAGCTCTGCGCGCGGGCAAGGTTTTTGCCGAAGTCGCGATCGACAAGAGCGGCAACGCGCGACTCGTGCGGCTCACCAAGGCGGATCTCCCCCCTGCGCGCGAATAGAAATCTGACCGAATTCAATTCCGTTGCCGGCGAAAAACAAAATAAAGCGGAATGCCGAGTGCAATTATCCCCAGCCCCATTGCGGTCAGCCACGGTAACGCAATCACAGAATAGACAAGGAAGGCGCCTGAGCAGCCCAGGAACGCAATGGGTAAGAGCGGATAAAAAGGCATTCTGAAAACCGCAGTTTCACCCGCAGCCAGCGGCTGCCGGCGGATTTTGAAGATTGTTGCCGCTGTCAGACCATAGAATAACCATGAGGCAAAGACCACGGAGTCTGTCAGCTGGTCAAAGCTGCCCGACGCCGCAAACAGCGCAGCAATCACGCCTTCGGCCAGAGTTGCCAGCACTGGAATCGCGTGCCGATGCGACAGGCGCGCCAGCGGTTTGAAGAATACACCGTCACGCGCCATCGCGTAGGTCACTCTCGCGCTCGCGAGAATGGAACCGTTCATGGCACCGAGGGCCGAAATCACCAGCAGCGCTGCGATTACCTTCACACTGGCGTCGGAAATACTCTTGGCCATCGCGGCCGTCGCGACTGGTTGCACGGCGCTGAGGCGGCCTGGAACCATCGCGACGACTTCGTCAAATCGCAGTACGCGGAAAAAAGAAAAATTCACGGCGAAATAGATCAGTATCACCAAAACCATGCCGAGCGTCAGCGCCAGCGGCAGGGTACGGCGTGGGTTGCGTAATTCGGCACCGAGCATCGGCAGGTTATTCCATCCGTCATAGGCCCAGAGGGCAGCCATCAGCGCCGCGGAGAAAGAAGCCATACCCGGCCAGGCAGCCGGGGGATTCATGCCCGTATGCGCGGGCGCGAAGAAAATCAGCGCGATGACAATGGCGATCAGACTCGCAATCTTTATCCCTGTCAGTAATACCTGCACTGAGGCGCTGACCAAAATAGTAAGAGTGTTGATCAGTGTGAAGAAGGCAACGAATATCACGGCGACTTGCCACACTTTCAAACCAAGAGTCTCGTAGGGATATGCCACGTGCAGGAAAGTGGCCGCACCGACCGCGTACGATGCCGCTGAACCCGGTGCACCGATGGTGAAGCGCATCCAACCGAACAGATAAGCCGGAAATTTGCCGTACGTGGAGTGCAGAATCGCGTATTCGCCGCCCGCAGCGGGCATGCGCGAAGTCAGCTCGCCATAGGTCAGTGCGCCGGCCAGGGAGAGCAATCCCGCAAACAACCATGCTGACAAGACCATAACGACGCTGCCGACTTCTGCCGCCATAATCGCCGGCTTCATAAAGACACCGGTACCGATCATGCAGCCAACGACGAGGCTTATGGCCGTAACGAGACCGATCGCCTGGCGGGGGGTGTGTCCCGGATCGCTCAGAAATCCCCGGCCTTTATCTTACGGGGGCCGCTCGGCAGAGCTGGCGCAAAAGCAGGGCCACCGCGAATCATATTCCCGAAGGTCACCCTTTTCCCGCGTGGCAAGCGCTAATTGCAGGCGCAAAACCCCTCATAATCCTGTTCACCTTGCCAAGACATGTGCCGATAATTAAAATGGATAAACCCTCGACCTATGTTCCAGATAGCGAATTTCCAGCAGAATGCATTTGTTATTGTCGAAGGCAAGGCTGCGCCGGGCTTTTATATTGTCCGACAGGGCAAAGTGCGCCTGACGGCGGAGATGCCGATTCCGGGCGAAGAAGCCAATCTCATTCTGAACCCCGGCGATTTTTTCGGCGTTGTGTCGGCGATGAGCGGTCATCCGCACATCGAAACCGCGCAGTGCCTCGCAAACACGTCGATGATCAACGTGGGCCGCGACCAGTTTGGGGTACTCATCCAGAAAAACGCGCCGATCGCGATGAAAATCATCCGCTATTTTTCGCAGCGCCTGCGCATCATCGACCGCGCCATCACGAAACTGACATTCCACAGTACGGTAGAAGAAGATCCGCAGATGATGTTTAACATCGCGCAATTTTACAATAGCAAACAGGAAATGAAGCACGCCGCGTATGCCTACCAGCGTTATCTGCAGTTTTATCCCACAGGGGCGTTTGCGCCGCAGGCCAAAATGGCGCTGCAGAACATGAATGCGCCGATGGCGGTGCCACCGCCAGCCGGCAATGCGCTCGCACGCGTGTTTGCCGACGGGCAGATGATCTTCATTGAGCATGAACCCGGCAATGAGCTTTATATTATTCAGGGCGGAAAAGTTAAGATCACGAAGGTGGTAAATGAAAACGAGGTATTACTCGCCGTTCTGAATCCCGGCGATATCTTCGGTGAGATGGCTCTGCTCGAGAATAAACCGCGGTCGGCTTCGGCCGCCGCTTTCGGTAACGTAACAACGCTCGCGATCAATAAACAGAACTTTGAATCGATGGTGCAGGCGCAACCGCAGCTCGCAACGAAACTGATCACGCTGCTGAGCGAGCGTATCTGGCTGGCGTATCGCCAGCTGGCAAATCTGCTCATCACTGACCCGGTCGGGCGGATGTATGATACTCTGCTGACGCAGGTGCAAAAGAAGAAAGTGGCGATTCAGCCGAAAACCAGCTACGTATTTGACATCGGTTCGCAGGAAATCCTCAAGATGCTCGGCTACCCGCCGGAAAAAGGCGAAGAGTATCTCATCACGATGCTGAGCGACAAGAATTTACGCCTCGATCAGGGCAAGTTTATCTGCAAAGATCTCGCCGAACTGGAAAAGCAGGTGCAATTCATCCGCAAACGCGCCGCAGCAGAACGCCAGCGCGAATCAGCCAAGATGGGCTAAAGACAGGAAGTCTAAAGCCTGCCGCTCGCAAGGACGCGATCCTGGCGGCAGGCTAAAGACAGGATGTCTAAATTACGTCAGCCACCGCAAGCACGCCGAGAAATTTCGCGACTTCCTGCGAGAGAGAATTCTTCAGGTATTGCAGCGTCTGCATGCCAGACTCGAAGGCACCCCTTCTGTCATGATTCAGCCGGTCTGGATGGGCATTTGCCGTGAAACGTTCGATCATTTCGATCAGTTCCTGGCAGCCCTTGAACACCGCAAACATCTCGCCGGCGAGTAAGTATGCCATACAATATTTTTTTTGCCTGTCTAAATCGAGCTTTTCAACGTGTTTCTTACAGTTACGGTCAATCTGTCCAAGGTAACTGGCCAGCGGCTTCGGAAAACGCAGAAACTCCACCACCATCGCCTGTACGCGCGAAGCATGCGACTGGATGTCGCGTTCGTAAGTATTGGTGAGCTCAAGAATCGCATCATGCTGGTTGCCGTCTTTGATATCTTCGAGAATCGAAGACATCTTGAGGCTTTGTATCAGACCGCGATAGCGTTCGCCGTTGCGCTGCATTTCGCGTTCTTCTTCGACAAGGAACGCATGCAGTTCAGCACCTTCCATGTCCGGCTCGACATTGAACGCCGTGATCCACGGCGGTAATTTCATCGGGTTAGGATGTACGCGTCTCTGCGGTTTGCCATCGGCGTTAGTTGCCTCCTCCTGCTGCCGCGGATTGGCCCCCATGCGTTTCACGAGTATCGCTTCTTCGCGACCAAGAGCAATCGGCACGATTTCAATCTTGCGCGTTCGCAGGTTGAAACGCGTGGCGAAGCGTCTACCCTGTGAATCGATGTAGCGTTGTTCAATGCTGCGCACCGTAATGCGCGAGGTGTCTATTTCAGAAACGGAATCAATACGGATGTATTGATGGCGCATAGCTCAGGCAAGCTCCTCCCGCAATCTTTTGGCGCGGGCATTAAAAGGGTCAGTAACAAGAATTTCATCCAGAACATAGTTGGCCTTTTCGTGCTGTTTGAGCGCTACATAAATTTCGGCCAGCAGGTTCAGGTTCATGATGTTCGTATTTGTATCCATAGTACGGATGCTCTCTGCATATTGCAAAGCCTTGTCGAGATGGTTCAGTTTACGCTCGGCAAAAGCCACGAGGTACATGACTTCGAGGTCATTGTTTTGGATGCGTATCAGTTTCTCGCCGATATTTATCGCGAGGGCATATTCTTTCATTTGCATCGCGAGGTTAAGCGCGGCGCGTAACGCACGGGGACCGGCGCTTGCCGAGTGGTACGCGCGGCGCAGGAGCTGAGTCGCTTCGTGGTGCTGTCCGGAATCGACCAGTTGTTTCGCATCGCGCAACAGAACAGAAGCCGTGAATTTTTCCTTGCTGGGTTGGTGGGCCTTAGCCGCATTATAGCGGATGCGGACAAGCGACAGATCGTCCGTGATTTCTCCCTGCGCAGAAATCAGCTCGACCATTTCATTCAGTCTGCCGTCTGCGGTTTCAACGTGTCTGAGGAAAAGACTCTCATCTTCGTTGATGACGCGCACATTGGATTCGGGCGATGGCAGTGCAATGTCGTCGCGTCCGTCCGAACCGAGAATGATAAGGTCTCCTTCGCGTAACTGGATGTGGTCGACGGCAATATCATCCTGCAGACCCGGTGTGCCCAGCTTGCGATAATAGCTGCGGTTTTGCAGAAAAATGGCTTTGCCTTCGCGGTACAGAACCCCCCACGGATGCTCGGCATTCAGATAATACAAGGTGCCGGTATTGTTCTCTAGCACGGCAATGTAAATAGAAACCAGCATCGAGCAGTCAAAACTCTCAAATACTTTCTGCAGCTCCAGGAATGTGTTCTTGAGCCATACTTCAGCGTCTACATCCGTGAGTATGCGTGTGCGTTCAATAATTGATTGAAAGACAGCCCCGAGAACAAGAGCGCCACCCGCACCCTGCATGGATTTTCCCATGGCATCGGCATTGATTACGACTGTGACGGGACCGTTGGAAAAATTCAGGGTGTGCGCGATCGAAATATCGCCCCCGATATTTTTCCTCTGATTCTTAAATTCAAAGCTCTTCTTCTGTTTTGTAAAAAAATCCACCTCGACGTTGTGGCCTTCGTCAACGGCATTCACCCCCAACGGGTTTAACAGGAGCGAGGTGAGGTAATAATCCCCGTCCTGTTGCGTTTTCAGTTCGTTGACGAGATCGAGACTTTTTTTTAGCTGCTTGGAACCGGTGATTACCTGCTCTTTTTCTTCAAGCACAGTGAGCTCGGAACGAATCAGCTCCACCCGCCGCTCGTAATCTTTGAGACAGAGGAATGTCAGCACACCGAGGTAGGGAAAAACCATGCCGCCAAGTATCACCGAGCCCAGGTCGCCGGCAAAAAAGAAAAAATAAATCTGTATTGGCACGAGCCAGGGAATCGAAAAAAGCAGATAGGTGAAGCGATTGCAGGCAAAGGTGAAGGCCGCTGCACCCGTCACGCCGATAACCAGACTAAAAGCCGTGAGCTTGATGCTCAGGTTCTTGATCGCGGGAACCTGGAAAAAAAATCCCACGCCGATGACCGTTGCGATGAGAAAAGCCTGCGCGTTCGCAAACTGCAATTTCTTCCTGGTGTCTTTAATCCAGTCTTCCCCAAAAAAATAGAAAATAACAATGGGGATGCCGACCGCAAATTGCGCGATGAACCAGGCAAGATGTTCTTTGATGCCCGAATCGAGCATCAACATCACATAATACAGCAGCATTGCTCCCAGCAGACCTACGATTGCCAGCCGCACGTTCCAGAACATTTCCCGGGTGAGCGCATTGTGCACATGCGTCACAAATTCGGGTTTTACCAGTTTTTCGACCGGGCGCGCGAAAATTGCCATGGGAGACTCCTAAAGTAGATTATCGGCAGTTACAATGAGCGCGGCAAGCGCATTACACGGGAAACTCATTGTAAAGCAAAAATGAACAAGTGTTCATCAAAGGCAGCGCGGCCGTTAAGGCCTCAGGCAGGCTTCTTTTTATGTTCGGCTTCGGTCACTACGCGGATTGTCTTCTTGAAGTTCCACTTACGGTAGACAGAGAGTGCATCCATTCGCGCATTGGGCAGGAAGAAGTAATTGGAACCATATTGGACGATAGCGCCTTTGTAATCGGAGTGTTTGCCGCGGAAATCGACCTTGCCGATTTCTTTAACCTGAGCCCAGTTTTCGACATTCTTCAAGACCGGCATCTGGTACAGGTGCAGCTCACGGATGTGGCCATCCTGCAGTGCACGGATCATCAATTGCGACCAATCCATTAATATATTCTCGGAGTTCGCGAACGTGAAGTCAAGTTTTTTCGCCTTTTACGCCGATATTTCAGGCTTTGGCAGGCCGTGACAGATCCGGACTTTCAAGAATTGGATAAATTCCTCGGTTGTGCCAGCAAAGGGTCCCCAGATTCCCTCTTCTAACCAATAGTTAGTCGCATAGGCGAATGGATGGCTGCGACGGGAGGGTTTAAGCCAGAATGCAATCATCATGCTGACTATCGACGAAACACTCAGGCGGAGTGTAGACGCGACGTAGTGTAACGCGTCATACTCCGCCGCACTGAAACGCGTCGTGACAATGCATTTATCCACCAACTGCCGGTTATACAGCCGCGCCACACCGCGGCGCGAATAGTTAGTCCGCAGCAGAATGCGCAGGCAGCGCTGTCCCAGAAAAAGTATCTCCTTGCGGTGCTGCCGCCAGTGCGTGGCCATCGATTTCGACAAGCTGACACTCGTGGTGATCTTCATTCGCTAAAACTCCACATGCCCGCTAAGCCGCATAAAAAAACCAAACTGCTCGCGCCGCCGAAAATCTTCGGCGTACGTGACCGCAACAAAGCCTTTCACGACCTCCGTGTTCACCAGAGCCAGCATCTTAAAGCCCGTGTCTTTGATGCGCATAGCGGTGGATTGCAGAAGTACTGAAGAGTACCATTCTGACGGAAAAATGATCGGTTCGAGCGGTTGATCGGCCCGTGTCTGATAATGGCCGCCGCCCAGAAAAATGAAATCGCCGTAACCCAGCCCGGCGAGAGTCTGCACCGACGTATCTGCCGAGAAGGTG
>CAYHJO010000091.1:0-9057 GCA_964356715.1 uncultured Turneriella sp.
GAAGATCTTGAACATCGATTCGAGTTTGGATAGCTTAAAAAGGGTCTTTAAGGTCTGGTTAAGGTTTGCGAGGCGAATTTCTCCGCCGTAATTTTTCACGTCCCGCAGAATCGTCACGAGTGCACCCAGGGCTGAAGAATCGAGGTACTCGGTTTCGTGCATATCAAATACAACAATCGCGGGTTTTTTTTCGAGGTATTTCGTCACCTGCTCGCGGAACTTACGTGAAATCGACATGTCGATACGCGTTTCTTTAACGGCCAGAATGATGCCTTTTTCGAAAGGCTTATCGACAATAAGCATACCGTATAGCGGAGCCGAGCGCAGTCGCGTCAATTAAAAAACGCCGCTCAGATTCCCATCGGGGGCCGACGCAAAGCGGCAGCGCAGAAAAGCTCTTCAAGCGGAGAAATAGCGCCGGATGACAGCGTAGACCTGGGGGGATGTGCGCAGCGCCAAATGGTTTGCCCCCGGAACAATTTCGACGTGCACGCGTGCGGCGCGGCTAAGCAAGGGAATCGCTTTCTTCAGCCAGGCTACCGCAGAACTAGTCGCAGGCTCCGCATTTGCGTGTGCGCTGCGATGCCGCACCATGCCGTCACCCATCAACTTGTTAAAAATGCCTTTGGGCTTCTTCTGCAGGCCGCCCGCGATGAATACATACCGGGTTTTGGGTAGCAGTATCTTGCCCTCGGCGGGCAGACCTCGCTGGCCATGGCTTAGATCCTTGAGGCCGCGGCTTCTCAGGCCGATCACCGAAGCCGCGATCAGCGTCACAGGGTTCGGTATGAACTGCAGTATCTGCTCGCCTTTCTCCGCGAGTTTCGCGAGCGGCGCGCCTGCGTGCGGGGTACCGAGCAGAAAGACCTGCCTTACTTTTTTGATCCATGCTAGATTCTGCGCCCTCGCGTGGTATATCGCCGAATGGATCACAAGTCCACCCATACTGTGCCCGATGAGCGTCAGCTTGCGCACAGACTTATGCCTCACGAGCAATGCCTGCAATAGCTTTGCGAGATTTTCTCCATTTTCGCTGACGGCAAGCCCCGAATTATAGCGCACGTAGAGCGGTGCAGCGCCGAACTCCATGAGTAACTGCTGGCCAAAATTGAGCTGCGGCGCTTTGACCGACCAGCCGGCCTCGGTGTCGGCGCTGCCGTGCACAAAAATGCAGACGTGCTGCCGGCTGATGACCACATCGGGCGATGGCCTATCCGCATCGACAAACTGCATTTCAATCTGCATGCTCTTCGGCAGCTTATCACCGATAACGCCCTGTATCGCCCCAGCCACGCGGGAGCGCAAAGGCAGGCCTCCGCGGACTTTATGCAGGAATTTTTTCATAGCTTCACCCGGATCCCTTCCGAGAGGGAGAAAGTCCGGGGCTGAGGGACATAACTTCATAAGCATACGCGCCGTGGTAGATGAGCCAGTTATGGCTGTAATCGGGAAACGGACGAAATTTAAGCTGCGGCAGAACCTTGCGCCACTTGCCGAGATCCGCATCTTCGATATGGAAAAGCGTATCGAGGTCTGCGTAAAGAATTTCGACGGGCACTTCTGAGCGCTTCTGCGGCAGCTCGCTGAGCACGGCTTTTACCGCACCCGCGACATAACCGAGAGGATCGGAAAGCACGTTCAGGCCGTAGTTGATGCCGACGTGCGGATTCGCCAACATACCGAAGAGTTCTCCGGTCGCATACTTGAGATCGCGCTGTAAATTTGCCAGCTGCAGCCGCAGCTTGTTGCCGTTAAACAACTCTGGCAACAGCGGATTCACCGCAATCGCGCGTTTTAACCGCGGGAATTCAGACGCGAGATGCATCGCGGCCAGTGCTCCGTATGAATGCCCTATCACGGTGCTTTCGGTCAGATTATGCGCATGTATGAATTTCGCAAGCAGCGCAAGATTTTGATCAAAGTCGCGCCGGCAGACACCGTTGAGGCCAAAAATTTCCGGAATATAAACGTAGTACTCGCGGGCCAACCGGTCGACAAAGGCATGGTACAGATCGGGATGTGCTCCGTAACCGTGCAAAAAAACCGCGGGTTCCTTGCGTGCATCGCCGATTTTGATTATTTTCATGTTTTTCAGTTCTGCCTTAACGCAGCAGAATTCCCCTGATAATGGCAAAATCTTCTTTCAGAAAAAGCGGCGTATAATGCCCCATCGGCCACGCGCCGTGCGGAGATTTCACGAGCTCAACCCTTTCCATAGTAGCCGCCGTTTCCGAAACGAATGCATCCGCCGAAGTATGCAGACTGTAAATTTCGGCCTTGTGTTCGTCTGTATGGTCGTGCAGATCGCGTAAAAAATCGGAGCCCGGAATCATTTGCCCGGCGCCAGGCGCGCGACCGAACGTGATGGCATTCATCAATCGGGCAAAGTGCGTGCCGTGAAACGGCGTACCGATCGCAATAAACCGGCGTACAAATTCATCGCCGCCCAGCTTGCGCAGGTAATGCAGACCGATCAACCCGCCCATGCTGATGCCGATCAGATCAACCTGTTTTGCCCCGGTGCGTACGCGCATCGCATTGACTGCCATCTCGACCACGCGCGCAGAATCGCGGATATCACCGGCATTGAGTCCTTCAATCGGTACATCTTCAGCGGTGAAGCCGGCACGCTGCAGGCGGTTTTTGAGCAAATAGTTAGTCAATGTCGGGGCCAGAAAGCCCTGGATGATGAGAACGGGGTACATAGCCGGGTTTCTAATTTGTCATTGCCTGCGGCAACGACAAATTGAGGCCGCATACTCTATGCGCACGCAAGTCTATGCCGGCGAAGCCCTCGCCCGTTACGGTTTTCCGGGAGGCCACCCTTTCAGCACGCATCGCTTCGCCGCGTTCTACGACGAATTTCTCAGGCGCGAATTGCCGGAGCGCACACGCCTTATCGATCCGACTGTGGGTGACCCCGAAATTCTGCGCTATTTTCATACGCAGGCTTATATTGACCTCGTTGAGCGCTCGTCGCGCGCGGGACGAGGTCTGCTCGATCGCGGCGATACACCGGCCTTTCCCGGCTGCTTTGAAGCTGCACTCACCGTCTGCGCGACCGTGCTGACGGCGGGCGAAGCGATTATGGCGGGCGACACCGACGCGGCGTTTGTGCCGATTGCCGGCCTGCACCATGCGCGGCGAGGCACCGCCGGGGGGTTCTGCATTTTTAACGACGCCGGTATCGTCATCGAGCGACTGCAGAAAAAACACCGGCTCAGCCGCATCGCGTACGTCGACATCGATGCGCACCATGGCGACGGTGTCTATTATGAGTTCGAAGAAAATCCTCACGTCGTCTTTGCCGACATGCACCAGCAATACATCTACCCCGGCACGGGCGACGCCGATGAAACGGGCGTGGGTGAAGCAGTCGGCGCCAAGCTCAACATACCGATGCGTGCGGGTTCCAACGACCGCGATTTTGAGCGCGCGTGGGCGGATGTGCTCAGTCATATCAGCGCGGCGAAACCCGAATTCATTATTCTGCAGTGCGGCGCTGACTCAATCGCCGGCGACCCGTTGACCGGCATGGAATATTCCCCCGCTTCTTTTTTGCGCGCAGGCAGAGATCTTGCCGCGCTCGCGCAGCAACACGCGAACGGCAGATTACTGGCACTCGGCGGCGGGGGCTACAATCTCACGAACATCGGCCTCGGCTGGAATAACGTTATCGAAGGAATCGTCGGCGGCAAATTTTAATTCACATTCTGCGCCTCGCAGGCGCAATCGATTTTGTACTTGCCGCCCTATTCTGAATTATGTCACATCGCAAAAGACCCGTCATGCACAAGGGTACCTGCACCATATTTTTTACTCTGTTCGTGCTGACGCCTGCGGCGTTTTCACAGAATAACGCCGCGGAAAAAACCGAAAAAAAAGATCAAACAACGGAAGCAAAAACCCCGGCGGAAAAAGCTGTGGAAAGCAAATCGGATTCAGTCCCCAAAAAAGCCGACTCGCTCGACCGCGGAGCGGCCCAACTGGAAGATTTTGAAAAACAACTGCAAAAAGAGCTCGAAACCACGCCCGACCGTTCAGCGACTCCGGCCGAACAACCTTCCGTGTTATGGCAGTTCGTCCGTACGCTGCTGACGCTTGCCGTGTTACTGGGTATCTTCTACGGCATTTTCCGATTATACAGGTTCAAACGCGAACTGCCAGCTCAGAATTTTAGCGCCGTGAGCAGTATCTACGAATATCCGCTCGGCACGAACCAGCGATTGCAGATAATCGAAATCGCAGGTAAACTGATGCTGCTCGGTGTGAGCGAAAATTCGATTCAGCTGATCAGCGAAATTTCAGACAAGTACACTGTCGATCGTATCAAACTCGATTGTGCCGAAGACCAAAAGCAGCCGCGCGCGGACTTTCTCACCGAACTTTCGCGCTCTATCAAAACCAACATCGCGGAGCGCCTCGGTAAGAAAAACAGCGGCAGCAAATTCAGCGCAGTGGACGAAAAATCTGCCGACACACTCGAGGCGCAGCGCGAAAACTCGATGCAACGCCTGCGCCGCCTGAAATCGGAAAAAATGGACTGGCGCGACAAACTGTGAAATTCCTGGTTCGCATTACCGTTGTGCTGGGTGTGCTGTTGATCGCGCACTCGCTGTACGCGCAGCAGGTGCCGATTCCGCGCGTGGATTTTAATATCACGCAGGCCAAAAATCCGCAACAGGTAGCGCTGTCTCTGCAGATTTTGCTGCTGCTCACTATACTTTCGCTGGCGCCGGCAATCATACTGATGCTGACTTCATTCACCAAAATCATCATCGTGTTCGACTTCATGAAGCGTGCGCTCAGCCTGCAGAATATGCCACCGAATCAGGTGATGGTGTCTCTCGCGCTCTTTGTCACATTTTTCATTATGGCGCCGACCTTCGACGAGATGAACAAGAAGGCGATCACGCCCTATCTGGACGGCAAAATCAGCAACACCAATTTCTTTAAAGAAGCGGCGGCCCCGCTGCGCAAATTTATGATCCGGCAGATCGGCCGCGAAGGCGTGAAGGAAATTGCCCTGTTTGTCCGCCTCAGCAAGTCAGAGCGCCCCAAAAGTATAAACGACGTGTCGATGCAGGTGCTGATTCCCGCATTCATGCTCACGGAAATCAAAAAGGCATTCATTATCGGCATCTATCTGTTTATTCCGTTTCTGATCATCGACATGGTAGTCGCCAGCGTGCTCATGTCGATGGGTATGATGATGCTGCCGCCCGTGATGATTTCCCTGCCCTTTAAAATAATTCTGTTTGTCCTCGTCGACGGCTGGACTTTGCTCACCTACGAGATCGTCAGAAGCTACGGGTAGCTCACACCGGCTGTTTAACCCGCAGTTCTTCGATTTTCTTGCGCAATAGCGCGATACTGCCAAAATCGGGTTCGAGCTCGACGAGCTCGGCCAGCATCGATTCGGCACGTTTCAGATTTCCCATGCGAACATGCAGATCGGTCAGCAAGGCAAGGTTCTTCGCCAGGGGTATTTCACGCAGCCGCAGGCGCTCAGACAGATCGATCGATTTGCGGAAATCTTTGATGCGCCTGAAGCAGAGACTCGCGAAATAGACAAAGTGTGCGTCTGAAGGCTTAAGCCAGAGATAATCCTGCGCATAGCTCGCCGCCTTCTCGTAATTTTTAGCCTGGTAATAGATCTGTGCAAGATTTTTTACGGCTTCGGGATAGAACGCATCTTGCTGCAGGTATGCTTCGATGCGCGCAATCGCCTTATCGGTTTCGCCCGATTTGAGATCGCGTTTGACGCCATCGAGCACGCCGCTGTAGTCATAGGCCACGCGTGTGGGGTGGGCCTCTTTGAAGCGTTCGATGCGCATAATCGACAAATCATCCATGATTTCGCCTTTCGCCTCGAGTTTTTCAACGAGCGTCGCGAGGTCACCCTGCGCGTCTTCGACCGACCTGAGAAACAGCGTCTCGTCTTCATTGATGATGCGGTCGCCGTGCTGATCGTAACCGAGAATCAAGTCGTCGCGACCGTCGGAACCGACGATGAGTATATCGCCCGGCTCCAGCTGCGTAGTGGCGATCTGCAGGGTTCCTTCGACACCCGATGTCCCGAGCTTGCGCAGCATCTTGTCGTTATCGACAAACCTGGCCCCGCCGTCGCGCAGCAGCACCGCCTGCGGGTGTTCCGCAAGAATGTGGTACATCAGGCCCGTGCGCTCGTCGATGAGGCCAAAAAAACCCGATACGAGCATCGAACCATCGAAACTTTCAAAGACGCGGTGCAGCTCTATGAAGGCGTTTTTCAGCCAGCGCTCGGGTGCGAGTTGCTGCATTGCCCTTGTCGCCTGCGTGCGCTCGATGATCGTGTGGAATACAGAACCGAGCACCAACGCGCCGCCCGCCCCCTGGATCGATTTCCCCATCGCGTCCGCGTTGATGAAGGCTATATAGCGCTTATTTTCCAGCTCGATGATATGCGATATATTGATATCTCCGCCGATATCCTTGTTCCAGTGCCGGAATTCAAATTTCTTTTTCTGCCGGACAAAGGATTCGATGCCGATCAGGTCGCTGTTCACTTCGTTCACACCGAGCGGCTTCAGGAGCAGCGTCGTGAGAAAGTAATCTCCATCCTGCTGCGACTTGAGCGCCTGCACATCCTGCAACGTAGTCTGCAGTTCCTGTGTGCGCTCCTTCACCTTTTGCTCGAGTTGTTCCGCATATTGCTGCAACCGCATACGGCCCGCTTTGATCGAGCGTGTCATGCGGTTGAAACTTTTTGCCATGAAGCCGATCTCGTCTTCCACGTGAATTTTCACGCGCGCGTCGAAGTTATCGTTGTGCACGGCCTTGAGCCCGTCGACGAGCGCATTGATAGGCTTCATGAGCGCCCCGCGGAAAAAGAACGCAAAACCGAAGACGATGAGCAGAAATGCGGAAATAATAATCACGACTAACGGCCATGCGGCCGTCGCGATAGCTTCGCGGTAAGTCTTGTAGGGAAAAGCCACTTCGATGACGCGTTTATTGCCCGGATCCACAAACTGGTACGCCACGAAATGATCCGGCGCTTTGTCTTCGTAGAACAGATTCCCACGATAGAGACGGTCACCCTGCGTTCTCCATGGCGTGAGTCCGGCAACGAGCATGTCACGTTTTTCCTGATTGGTCACCGTTGGCGGCAGCGTGGCCAGAAACCGGCTAACTCCCGGAAATTTCTTTTCGATCGCGGCAACCATATCGCCGAGTTTATGGCTGACGTCGGCATTGCTCATCTGGCGCAGCTTGGCGATCTGGTAAAGTTGCTGGTTGCGCAAAGCCAGCACTGCGGCCGCAAGTTCCGCGCCGGAACGGTAATCCTTCGCCTTGACAAATTCGCTCAGGTACGCCACCTGCAGCGGAGAATAGGTTGCTGCTTCGGCGATCAGCTTTTGCGCGGCCGCGGCGAGATCCTTACCTCCGGAGGGCAACACCATGATTTCGCTCAGCAGGTGTGTCGCCTGCCCCTGTTGCGCAAAATCGCTGTTGCGCGCATAATCCTCGGGAACCGGAGTGAACAGTTTTTCCCTTCCGTAATCGTAAACATAAACACCCGATGCCTGTTGCGGCAGGCGGCCAAGAACATAACCTTCGCGCGCGCGCCCGTACATCACCGCATCGAAATTTTGTTCCGCGTCCCTGAGCCAGTAAAAAGATACCACCTGTAAGATTAACAGCACTGTCACCAGGCTGATGCTGACAATGCGGTTGTGCACCGAGGTGCGGTCGCGCGTCACGTTGATATACAGCACAATCGCAAAAAAGAAGCCCACGAGATTGAATGTCGTTATCGTCGTCTGGTAGGCTGAACGCGGTATCAGGTTGTCGCGACTGAGTATATTGAGTATTCCTGGAACAACCGTAACGACGGCAAAAGCAAATGTCAGCAACCATACCGTCGTGCGTTCGATGCCGCGCTCACGGAACCCCCGCCAGGTGCCCGTGGTAATGAAAACGAGAAAATTCACCATAATCAGGATACCAAACGATTTCTGCAAGGGCAGAGTTGCGGAATCCCAGAAATGGCTGTTGAACAGAAAATACACGGGCGCCTGGTACATACCATAGGCAAGATAAAAAGAAGCCAGCGTAACCACGGCATGCGCGATAAACGCGACGCGTCTTGTCGCTTTCGGATTGACGGTTGTCGGAAAATGCCTGAAAAACAGCGTGCCATGCACCGCCCCGCCGAGCGCGGTGTATATGTTCAGCCAGCGGGGTATAAAAGTTGGTAAGGGATAAAAACCCTGCGCCACCACGTAACTAAGATTAAACAAAGCCATAAAAACCATCGTCATCGCGAGATGAAACGACGCGGCAGAGCGGTCTTTGATGCGGTACAAAAACGTTGCAATGTAAATACAGAACAGCGAAGCAAGCAACGAACCTATGAAAAAATAGTTGGGGTAAAAAACCGGCATTCTCAATTATGCGGCGAGGGATTAAAATGTAAAGAAAAGATTGAAAACCTGGTCGCGCAGTTTATTGTTCGACGCAAACCAGACGCCTGAGGTTCTTGCAGGTGGCATCATTGCCGAGCATGGCTCCCGAATAGTCGAGCCCTGTACCGCCATAGCCGCCCGTCATCCTGATGCGGCCCTCCGCTTCTAAATTGCTGTTCATGGTCAACACAACGTTCGCCGTCGGCTGTGCAGAGAGTACGACGGTAAAGGTGGCAAGCTGACCCCGACGCCGCTGAAACTGATCGCAGTTCCGACCGCGGGCGAAAGCGTAGGTACCCGCGACGGGCGCAAAGACGGGGCTATTGACCGTGCCCGGCGCCGACGTCGCACCCGCCGCGGATGTGTACAAAGCGGCAAAGGTATTACAGATTGCCGCACTCGTGCTTTGGCAAATTTCGTATGCGAGCTCTGCGGGCGTCGTGTCGCCAGATACCGGCCTATCAGCGAATATGCGGCGTGGCCGTCCCGAAGGCGAATGCGGTTTTTTACTTCCCGCCGGATTGAGCATTGCCAATGCGATTATATGCACAATTCGGCCGTTCCGGCCTCAATCTGGCCCGCGAGCGTTTCGGTCACGATGCGGTTC
>CAYHJO010000091.1:9067-15423 GCA_964356715.1 uncultured Turneriella sp.
TTCTGCTGCTCGCGCACAAAATCCGCCCGCGTATGGCGAAACCTGCCGAAGCGCACCCTGACACTTTCGAGTGCGGTATTCCTTACGCAGACGACGCGCGCGGCCTGTTTAACGTGAAATTCTACCTTGTGGCGATGGTCTTCATCATTTTTGACGTCGAAGCCGTCTTCCTCCTGCCATGGGCAGTGTCTTTCCGCTCATTCCGCGATGCCGGCTTTGGCCTCATTATGCTGGGCGAACTGGCCGTGTTTTTAGTGGTACTCTTCATCGGCTATTATTACATTTTACGTAAAGGTGCCCTGAACTGGGAGGATCCGAATTGATCACTGAAAAAATTCCCAATCGTTTTACCAATCCGGCGTACGGTAACCGCAAGGATCAACATCCTGTTGAGCGGTTACCCGGTGCATCCTTGCACACGGGCCCCGAAAAAGGCCAGTTTGACCAAAGCTTCATTGTCGCTGCGCTCGATGACTTCGTCACCTGGGGCCAGTCTTATTCGCTGTGGCCGTTTCCTTTTGCCACTGCCTGCTGCGGCATCGAGTACATGGCGGTCAGCGCTTCGGACTTTGATATTGCGCGCTTTGGCGCAGAACGGCCTTCGTTTTCCCCGCGTCAGGCAGATATGATTCTCGTGCTCGGCACTATCACGTACAAAATGGCGCCCGTGTTGCGCAATATTTACGAGCAACTCGCCGATCCGCGCTACGTCGTCTCTGTCGGCGCCTGCGCATCGTCGGGAGGTATGTTCCACACCTATGCGGTGTTGCAGGGAATCGATCGTATAATGCCGGTAGACGTATACGTACCCGGTTGCCCGCCCCGCCCTGAAGCAATACTGGAGGCGCTGATGCAGCTTCAGCAGAAATTGCGCACTCAGACTATCGAAGAGCGGCGTGCAGAAATTCGCGAAAAAATGGCGTTAATTGAGGAAAAAAATCGTCCAATAATCGTAGAGTGATGGCTCGGTAAAGGCATCAACGATGGCCCCGCAATATTACGACATACAGGATTCCAGGCGCATCTTCGGCAGCGAAGTGGAGCTGATGAAGTTCCTGAAATCGCTGCTGATCAAGGACTACAAGATTTACGAGATGCAGAACGAGCAGGGCACGCTGGTACCCTACCACGCGCACGCACACGCCGAAACCATACTCGTGCTCGAAGGCACCGTACGCCTGATCATCGAAGAAGACATTGTCGATGTTTATCCCGGGCAGATGGTGACGATACAGCCCTTTGCGATACATCTCGCGGCATTCCCCCATGAAGGCGGCGCGCGCTTTTACCTGTTGTTTGCAGAACGCAGCAAACAGAATCCTTTTAGCGACAGGCAACAGGAAGTCTGACGGACGGGGAAAAATCCCGGCGCGTCCAGGGCTATTTTTCAGTCCCCAGCATCTGCATTTCTTTTGCGGTAGCCCTGAATGGTTTTTCCACTGCACGCGGTGCGTCGTTGATAAGATTTGCCAGCAGCCGTTTCGCCTCTGAATCGTTGCCGTTCATGGCGATGACTTCTTCGAGCAGAATGCGCGCGTCATAAAATTTTCGCGCCGCAATGCGCGCTTCAACCAGCGGCCAGATATAGCGCGTATCGCCGCCGAAAAGAAAATACAGATCTTCTGCGCACTCGGTCACGAGCTGCGGTTGTTTCTGCGCTACGGCCAAACGGTAGCGCGCGAGGTAGTGCTGCTCTTTGTCTGGCCGGGCATTGCGCAGCGCGGTCGCACAGGCATATGCGTCGCGCAGTTTGCCCCGCCGCTCGTCGCGTTCGCAATCCGCGGATTTCACCTTTGCCGCTTGCGGCTCGAGAGATTCCAGTATCTGCCTTGCCCTGTCGCGGTTTTTCTGCCGTCCCAGCATTCGCGCAAAGCGGATATGTACCACTGCGTCGCTTTTATCGACCGCGTAATATTGCTCGAAATAAGGTGCAGCCCTGTCCCATAATTTCCGCGAATCAAAATGCTGAGCAAGATACGCCAGTACCTTTTTATCTCTATAGCCGTGCAGCAGCGCACGTTCGTACATATTTGCGGCTTCTTCGTTGCGTCCAAGCGCCACGAGAGATTCGGCCGCAAGAATTTCGGCTTCGAGTCTGGGACGATATTCGCGCGCATCGCGTCCTTCTGTCATCTGCAGTGTGACGCGCAGCGACTCGAGCGCATTGAAAAAACGGCGGCGTTCAAAATGGTCCCGCGCGCGTTCGAGAAAATCTTCCGCTGAGACCGGCTGCGCCGGGATCTCTAACGGGATTACCATGAAGCATATCCAAACGCCCAGCGTTCGGCTATGCTTCATGCCATAACCCTGGACATCAGAATCTCACGCCGAAAGACACCTGCAGACCGATCGCATGGTTCCGCTCTGAACCCGGCGTGGCTTCGAAGAACAGGCGTTCGCGCAGAACGTAACGGTTCTTAAACATCTGCGCCGAAAACAACGTTACAATAAACGAGTTATTGCGGTAAGATGAGAATGCATTTCCTGTTGTGGCGCCTGTCGTGTTAAAACCAAAATAGCCCTGCCCGTTGCCGAACGCGGTCAGGTTCGTGTTATTGGTATCCTGGAAATAGAGGCGTTCGGTGAGCAAAAAGCCGTACGTAAAACCGATCTTGTCGAACTCCTTCTGCAAGCGGCCGAATTCCATGCCGATGGAAAAATCGTAGGTGCCGAAATAGTGGCCCGAGGCATCCGTGCCCGTGACGGGTTTGTATTCGGTAATGTAGACTTCGTCGATATCTACTTTGACGATGAGGTCAGTAAACGGACCTTTGCTTGCGGGTTGTTTCTCGTCGCTGACTGCCCCCAGGCTGAGCCGCAGATTTCTGCGGTATTCTAAATCCATTTTGACCGCGTCAAAAGAAATACTTTTCGGCCCCGAGAGTTCGTCGCGAAACAAATAGCGCGGATATATCCTGAGCCGGAAATAATTCAGTTCGTCGCGGCCACCCATGAATACACCGAATTTGGTATCTGAGATCAAAGTAAAATCCGTATTCTGGATGTAGGTCGCTGTCGATGGCGGTACTGTACTGTTGGAAACATTCAGCTGACTAAACAGGATGCCACCGCCAAAAAAGAAATATTTGAAATTATACTGCATTTCAATATTTTCAGAGCCGGCATAAAATGTCGGCTGCAGAATACCGTAATACGGCGTTTTACCGTTGAGACGGAATGTCAGTTCGCGCAGCGGATTAAACTCGGCATAAGCGCCGGCCGGGGTCTGAAGAATACCGGCGGGTTTATACATATTGAATGCCGTAGATTGCTTGTCGATCGCACCGATAACCGACGCCCACACGCCCACTTCGGCGATGGTATCGGGGCGCGCCTCGCAGTTCGGGTTCGTGGCCGCATTACCGCTGTAATCGTTGCGTGCATCGTACATTTTCTGTTCGGCGAGTTTAGCGTACGCATCGGGTAACCATTTCTGCACCGAAGAATTGCGCGAATCCAGTTTCAGCACTGTTTCACCGGAAATGACGGCATCTTTATAAAGCCCCATGGAATATTGCGTTTTGCCGAGGCTGGCCCACGAAATCACCTGCCGCGGATTGCGTCTGACCGCTTTATCGTAATTCTCGAGGGCTTTATTCTTATCTCCCGCGAGTTCGTACGTATATGCGATGTTATGGTAAGAGCGTGCGGCGCGCGTGTCGTCGAGCGTGATCGCGCGCTGAAATTTATCGGCAGCGTCGAGATAGCGCGCATCGTTGGAGAGATCGATGCCCTCCCAGTTCAGCTTGTCGACTTCGGCGGCAAGTTCCTTGCTGCTGGCCTTCTGGTTCTGCGCCGAAAGGCCCGCTAAGGCAAAAATGGTCGAAAACACGCCTATTGCGCGCATGCACTGCCTGATTTTCATATTCGATTAGACGCCCCTATCTGGGACAATATCGACCGTTCAGTCCCGGTTTTTGAGGCTTTTTGCCAGCGCGTTGAGCTTATCAGCAAGTTCCTGTACGCTTTGCCTCGCCATGGGGTCGACCTGTTCGAGATGACCCTGAATCGCCCGGCTGAGTTCGGTTGCGCGAATTTCATAGTCTTTGATGGCGACAACAGCCTTGTCAATGAGCTCATCCACCTTCTGATTGGTGGTCTCTGCCGTTCTGGATTCGGAAATGCGGCGGTTTAAAGCCTGTATGTCGCGGTCAAGCACCGTCAGGCCATGGCGCACCTCTTCGGTCACGGAAACCAGGGTTTCTATTCCGGTGCGCAGGGCTTTTTTCAGCGTTTCTTCCATGGCGGCAAAAAATGTGACCTGCATTTCACGTATAGGCTTTTGTTCCACGTCAGGCATGTACGGCTTCATGCGCCGCAGCAAGGTCGTCTACCACGCCGAACACGGACAACAGGCGCGTCACTTCAAAAATATTGCGGATCTGCGCGTTGAGACCGCAGAGCACGACCTTTGCTCCGGGACGCTTTCTTGTGAGGCTGACAAAACTGACCAATACGCCGATGCCCGAGGAATCGACAAATGCCAGATCGGTGAGATCGAAAATGAACAGGCTTACCCCGCTTTCGAATTTCTTCATAAGATTCGATCTCAGATCGGGGGCGGAGAACATGTTCAGATCTCCCGCGAGGTTTACGATGGCGACACCTTTCTCGTCCGCGATCGTATACGTGAGGCCTTTGCTTTTATCCAGCATGCAGGGCGACCCTGCCGCAAAGCGACATAGTGAGTCAAGATGTTCGTTAGCCACGCCTTTGCCTGCGCGAGCAGTCGAACCGAAAGCAGGGCTAAGGACGATTTCTGTATTCTTTCTCAAACAGGACTTTTTCAACCGCCGCGCAGAGAATATGCCCGATGAGAATGTGGCATTCCTGAATGCGCGGGGTTTCATCTGAGGGCACTGTAATACAGTAGTCGACGAGGTCTTTCATCTTACCGCCGCTGGCGCCGGTAAGCCCCACGGTCTTGATACCCAGCTTTTTCGCCGCTTCGAGCGATTTCAGCACATTCTTAGAGTTGCCGGACGTAGAAATGGCGATGTATATATCGCCGCCCTGGCCGTTTGCCTCGAGCTGGCGGGAAAACAGGAGTTCGTAACCGTAATCGTTGCCAATCGCTGTGAGCGCCGAGGTATCGGTAGTCAACGCTATCGACGCCAGCGCCGGACGATCGAAATAAAAACGGCTGACAAACTCTGCGGCAATGTGCTGCGCGTCGGCGGCGCTGCCACCGTTACCGGCGATCAGTGTTTTTTTGCCGGCGCGGTACGCGGCAATCAGATCTGCCGCAACGCGGTCCAGAAGTTCGATATTCTTCTCGTCGGCGAGATACTTCTGCTTTACGTCAATCGAATCTCTGATCTGGTTGCGGATATAATCTTTCATCATATACAACTTAACAAAATTCTCACAACCCGAACAGTCTTTTGAATTCTTCGGGTATGGGCGCTTCGACGACCACATCACGCCCGTCGCGCAGACGGAAGCTGAGTATATGCGCGTGCAGCATCAAACGCTGTGCCTGTGGCCCCCCGTATGCCTTATCACCCAATATGGGAAGCCCTTGCTCCGACAGATGCACACGCAACTGGTGTGTTCGGCCCGTGATCGGCATCGCTTTGATGAGCGCAATATCACCTTTTGTCTTCAGCAACTCAAAGCGGCTGTAGGCAAAATCTCCCTCACCTTTGGTTGAGCGGTAGATATTGCGTTTTTTTTCGGCGCGTTCGAGCTGGTTTTTGATTTCCCACTTTTGTGCCGGGGGGGGATTGATCATTTTGCATACGGCCATGTATTCTTTCTGGATCAGGCTCTCGCGGAAAAGTTCCGCCACAAAAACATTCATTTTCTCGTCGAGTGTGAACAGAATGCAGCCGGACGTCGGCGCGTCGAGGCGGTGGTGGATTCCAATGTACACGGCCGACGGCGAAGAGCGCGTCGTGCGCGCCGCCGGGTCGAGCGAAGGCGAGACGGGCAGATCTTTTGGGCGACCCAGTAATGTTTTCAGCGCTGCGACCAGATTGTCCCGTGCGTTATCGAGCGTCGCCACCGTCGGCATGTTGGCTGGTTTGTTGACGACGATCAATCCGCCTTCGTTGTACAGAATGTCTTTTTGTGTCAGACTCGGAAACTCGAGTTGTATCGGTCGCAGTTTTTCAGGACTATATTCGACGCGCACCTCGCTGCCCTTAAATACGGGTTTGGATGCAATGCGGCAGCGACTGCCGTTGAGGTACGCGGCACCCACCATGACAAGTTTGCGCGCCATCGATTTGGAAATGCCACCGGACACTTTTTCATTGAGCAGTGCGTGCACGACTTTGTCGAGGCGCTGCTCTTTCAACTCGTTGCCGATCTTCAGTGTGTAAGAGGACATGGTTCGACTTCTCGGTTCCTGA
>CAYHJO010000092.1:0-15363 GCA_964356715.1 uncultured Turneriella sp.
CGGGACGCCGATATCCTCCCGGCAGTTTTCCGGAATTGCGGAGAGATCTTTCGCCGGCTGAGCTGCACTGGCTTTGGCAAAATTTTTTTTCGGAGCCTCTTCGATGACGGCGACCGGACCCATAACAGTCTGCGGGCCCTGTCCGGCAGTCGGACGACCCTGAAAATACGCAATCAATCCCACCACGAGAAAAATAAAGCCGGAAAGAAACAGGAACGCCTTAAAACGTGAATACACAGTTCGACTTTCCTCACCGGCCATGCGACATAATTACGCCCGGGGACGTATTGGATACTATTGTAAGGCCGGTTATTCGCCTTGACGGGCCGATCGGCGTTGCCCAGCGCGATGGACTATGAAGCAGACAGCCGCCGATATTCCCGTCCATAGTTACCAAAGAAAAGCTGCCATTGTCTCCGGCGGCATAGCCGATCATGCCGAGAAAGCGCATGTGCGGCCGATTAAAGATTTTGACCTGAACCGCACGATTTTTAACACTCTCGAAGGCAGCCTGCCGCGCGCGGTGATTCAAACGCGCATTGCCAAAGAGGTCACCTGGGATACCGGGGCGTCACGCGAAATCGACGCGCATTACATGAAAAAATCCGCAATGAAGGACCTGCCGCCGATCGATGAAAAACTGCTGCAGTTCATGAAAGACGAATGCGATTTCGACGTAGAACATGCGGATGGCTCGTTTCTCGACCATCTGTTTTTCTGCTACGAATACACGCACCACTATTTCCCGAAACATTCCGCGCTGGTGATGCTTTTGCACTCGATTCTGGGAACCGGTACCAACACCTTTGCGATGCCGAAGGAAAAAATTCCGCAGCTCAAACCGCTGATGAGCGAATTCGAATGGAAGCATGTCGAGGCGTTTCCTTCGGTGCTGCGCCTGCTTTATGGTACGGATATTCTGAAGGAGCTGGAAAAAAATCCCGACAAAAGAAACAACCTGAAAGAAGTGAAATTTCACCGCGTCATTGACAACGTACCCATTACCCTCTCGGCCGAAGATTTCTGGATTCAGCTCAATTACCAGATTATACACCTGACGGATTTTATTCCCGTCAGCAACTGGTCGGCGCATTCGAACGACTCGTCGTTTATTCTTTTTCGCAGGCTGCACAAATTTCTGACAGAGTGCGGCAAACTTGAGGCGAAGATCGGCTACCAACCACCGCCATTTTTTGCCACAGTGAAAAATGAAGAGTTGCCTGTCGGCGGCTGGCTGTTGACATTGTTGCCATCGGCGCTGGGTGAACTGATGACCGCGCAATCGATCCGCAGGTTCTCTGCCAAAATCGGCCACGATTTGGCGTACGAGCTGCTTTGATGTCCAGTCGCAACGCGATTTTGCGCGTCCCGACTAACTATTCTTAGCCTGTCAGCTTGAAGGTGCCGAGGAATTCAGGCAAATCATTCAGATCGAAGTGCGTAATTGACTTAGAGATCACTTTGCCGGTACGCAGATTCTTCACTTCACCGAAGCATGTCGTGTGCGAATACTGCAGGTTCCACGGATAGATCTGCTGCTTTTCGCCGACATACTGGTAGGGTTCGCCGTCGACTGAAAAATCGAAAGTGTAGCGGATTTTCTGATCCTGGAAATAGCGCAGCTGCAGCGTGCCGTTGACCGGCATATTTTCGCACATGCCGCCGATCGTGACGGTGCCGGCGAGTTCGCTCAGCATGAATTTATCCTGACCGGGGTTCATGAAATCGACGAGGTTTTTCGGGCCCCAATCGGCTTTGAATTCGAACTTGTGTTTGCCCGCGGGGCCAGCGCCGTCGACAAATTCGTGCTCACCCGACATCACTTCGTGAATGACAAATCCCTTCTCAGGAACGCCTTTTTTCGCTGTGTCGAAAATTGAACTGAGTATAGATCCCACTTTGTCGGCCACACCACCGAGCCCCAGCGTCTCCTGTTGCTGCTTTGACATGAACGTGTGCGTAGTCTTGTCCATAATGCCTGCCGCGGCCGGCATCACACGGATATACTTGAAGAACTGGTTCAGTACACTGACCATTTCTACATCCTTCTCTTCGCGCACCGAATCGAAGATCATGCGCGCCACTGTTTCGGGTTTGTCTGAGTAGAGCGGCATAAACATAAAGAAGAGTTGTTCGCCGATCGAGTGCGCCGTCGCCGTGTCGTAAAAGCCGGTATTGACCAGAAACGGATAAACCGTCGTGACCTTAACGTTGTCGCGCGCGACTTCGACGTTCATAATTTCTGACATCGCGCCCACCGCAAGTTTGGTAACCGAATAGGCACCCCACGTCGGTGCGCGAAAGTATGCCTGGCCGCTCGATACATTCACAATGTGGCCGGATTTTTTCTCTTTCATCAGCGGCAAAAAAGTCTGTATATGATACAGTGGAGCCCAGAAGTTGATGTTCATCAGCTGCTGCCATTTGCTCAGTGGCGTATCGGCAATCTCTGCATTGTAGCCGATGCCTGCGTTGTTGATCAGCACATCCAGCCCGCCGAATTTCTGCACTACGTCGTCGCGCAGTTTTTCAACCGCTTTGAGATCGGTGACATCGACGACCTTGGCCAGAATTTCGACGCCGTGTTTGGCGAGGCGCTGCTTTGCGTTTTCAAGCGCGAGTTCGTTAATATCGGTGAGCACCAGACGGCTGCCGGCTTCTGCAAAAAATCCGGCGGTATTGAGGCCGATACCACCGGCGGCGCCGGTAATGAGCACGACTTTGTTTCTGAGGTCTTTCATAAGCCTAACCTATACAAAGGCGAACAGACCGTCAATAAAAAATGACATTAGTGTCATTAACATAGGCAGCCTGCGCCGCCTAAATTGAGTATGCCTGATTAGCATCACGCGGCTGCACCGCGCGGTGCTAATCAGGCGCAAACTCAAATGATATTCAAAGCAAATGTCTCAATCTGCTGCTTTTTGCCCTTCAGACTCAACATTCCCACGGCTTGCCAGGCAGCGCTCCGCGAAGGTGGATTAAGCGCGTCAAATACAGTTTTTGAGACAACAATTTCTTTGCCGAGATCTTTGCTGGCCGATTCGAGCCGTGCCGCGGTGTTCACCGTGTCCCCAAGAAACGTGAATTCCTGACGGTCGGGTGAGCCGATGCGGCCCGCGATGACTTCACCGTAGTGGATGCCGAGACCTACTTTGATCGTATGGGCGAGTTCGGCAGACAGTTTTGCCGCGGCCGCCGCCATTTCGGTCGCCGCCGAGACGGCGTTTTGCGGCCCCTGCTCTTTATCATCGAGGCCGAAGATTGCGAGAATACCGTCACCGATAAATTTATCGACCTCGCCTCCATGCCGGTGGATAATCTCGACCATGGCCGTGAAGTAGCGGTTCATGATGGAAACCAATTCTTCGGGCGTGATGCTTTCGGAGAGAGTCGTGAAATTCCGTACATCGGACATCAGGACGGTCACATTCAGTTTTTCGCCCCCGAGGCCCTTATGATCGCTGCCGAGCAGGCGCGCGGCGATGCGCGGGCTGACCATCTTGCCGAAGACCGCCTGAATTTTCCTCTTCTCGCGCAGCCCGTCGATCATCGTATTCGTGTGGATCGCAATGTTGCCGAATTCATCGTTACTGATAACCGGGACAAACGTATCGAGCTCGCCGGCCGAAACTTGCTCGAGAGTGCGTGTCTGGTTGAGAAACAAGAGTTTCAGATTGCGCGAATAACCCCAGATGACGGTCACAAGGAGCGCCAGCAGTACCAGCATAACGAATACGATTTCGCGCAGCACCGAAGGCCGGTAAAATTCTATACTGCCCGGGGGTTGCGCTGCCAGCCATTTGAGATCTTTGTTCACCACCAGAAAAATCACTGCGGTCGATAGCACTACCGAGAGCACCGTAATCAAAGATATTTTGGTAATGATCGACGACCGCACAGCATTCACCGCGCGGCTGAATTTTCCCGAGCGGAGATAAGCGCGCTGCCCGCGCAGGTAGGTGTGCACTGCCAGAAAAAATCCGAGTGCCATGAAGCCCACGGTGACTTTCAAGCCGCTGGCCACAGGGAAGTAGTAATAACTGCGATTGAAGATTGTCAAAGCCGCCGCCATGACCGCAAAGGCCGTCAGGTCGGGCCACAGTTCTGCTTTGCCTTTTCGCTCCATCAGGACACGGGCGCAAAAGCCAACCGCAAACACCGCAGAGAGTTCCACGGCAAAATCGCGAATGCCGAGACCGTCGATATACGGGCAGACGCTGCCGCCATAGTAAAGTATGATGAAATAGCCCGCGGTGTACCAGGGTAGAATGTGCCGTAGAATTGCCGTCATGTGCATACGTCGGCAGCGGGGCCGCAGGCTTACAAAAAAGCGGTTACGCCAATGCTCACCGCAGTCTATTTACCGGCATCCAGTTCGTTAAAGACCGGCTGGTATTCTGCCTTCACCGCATTGCCCTTGAATTCTTCGCGTGCGAGCCGATCGGCGTTCAAGGTCAATACGACGAAGTTCGCTTCTTCCAAACCGATCAGTTGCTGCGAACCGTCAGAATTAATTTCGTTAGAACATTTCGGTTCGCGCTCGACCACGTAAATCCTGCGGTTTGCCGGATCGATTTTTACGCCACGGAACGTGCTGTTGCGCTCTATTGAACAGGCAGCGGGACTGCTGTGAATTTCCTGTTGCACCGCCGATACGCCGCCGGCCGTGATAAAAAACAATTTTGTCCATTCTGCGCCCGAACAAGAACAGCGGCCGTTGAATTCCTGGAGGGCAATGACGTTCTCCATGACTTCTTTGACTCCCATCAGTTCGGGGTTATATGCACCGTCACTGCCACGCGGTGGTTCGTATATGTAGTTGAAGCCGTCATTGCGGCTTTGCACCACCAGGCGACGCGGCGGAGCACCGCAATAGAGGTCGTAGTCGCTCGCGTCTTTGAGCGGTACGCCGCTGATATTACTGAGCATAACGCTGTGGCTCTTGAAGCTGATCTTGCTCACGGCCTGCCCGGCCTCTGACCACGTTGCCCTCGGTATTTCTTCAACGCCACCGGCGGAGCGTTGCGCTTTTTCCGGAAAAAGTTCTGCTTTTGTCTTGCCGACGAGCACAAAACCCGAAAACACCCAGCCGGGTTTATCGTTATACTTTGTCTGCAGCCAATAACCGCTGCGGCCCTGGATCTTCTGACTGCCTTTCGTCATCTGCAGAATTTCGGCCGTGGTGTTGAACGGCAGAGTCAGCAGCCGCTTTGAATCAACCGTGGCGTGCTCGCGTAGATTCAAACCGTCGCGCGCAATGACTTTGAAGTATGTGTAGCGTTCGCTGGTGTTAGCGGGTGCCTGCGGTTTCCTGCAGGCCATGGCGCCGATCGATAGCGCGATTAGATAAAAGATCTGTTTTACGGGCATCCGCATTGGCAAAATAATATCACTCGATTGTCAAGCAAAAGCGGATACCGAGCGGCGCATCTGCGCGCACGGCGTGGCTCACGCCAAATAATTCTATTTGTCACTGGCGGAAAATAAAGCTTTCCGCAGTGTGGAATCATACCCGGCAGTATACGACCTGCCATGACAGCCTATCGATACGACAGCAAACTTCAAGGTCGACTGCGGCGCCAGGCAATCGTCCTTTCTGGCACCGTGGCTCTCATCGGTTCTCTCGTATTGTTGGATTGGGCGTTAGGCATTGAGTTTTTCCGCAGGCCCGTACCGCATTTCGTTGCGATGAATCCGCTGACGGCGGTATTGTTCATGCTGTTCGCGCTCTCGCTGTATCTGCTGTCCAACGGCAATAGCCGATGCCGAAAATATGCCGCGCTGACCTTCGCGCTGATTATTCTTTGCGCGGCGCTCGGCAAATTGGCCGATGTTTTTGCCGGAACAAATGCGCGCATCGACCAGATAATGTTCGCGCAGGCAATAGCTCAGGAGCTGTTCGCCGGACAGCCGAATAGTATGGCGCCCAACACGGCAATCGGTTTCTTCTTTCTCGCCATAGCCTTGCTGTTGTTTCCAGCCGGTCGCGCGCGGCGCAAAATGCCGGCTCAGTATGCGTTGATTCCCGTGACCTTGATCGCCTTTCTGGGATTATTAGGCTATCTCTACCGTGTGCCGGTTTTCTACGGGGTTTTGAATTACATACCCATGGCATTGCATACTGCTTTATGCCTTTTGCTCGGCGCGCTGGCCATGCTTGCATCCCAACCCGATCGCGGAATCATGAAAGTCTTCACTACGGTATTTTCGGGCAGCCACGGAGGGCGCTACCTGATTCCCGCGGTCATTATCGTGCCGGCGGTGCTGGGCTATCTGCGGCTCTTCGCAGACTGGTATCTGCATTATCCCGTCGGGTTTGGCGTGACGATCCTTGTGACGGGTATCATTGCAGTTTTGCTTGCACTGGTCGCCTATAACGCCTTAACGCTGAATGCGAAAGATGCACTGCAATACGAGACGCAGGCAAATCTGGAAAAGCTGAACCGCGAACTGGAGGCCCGCGTTGAAGAACGCACGATTCTGGCATTGAATACCCTGTTGCGGCAGCAGCGTATCATGGATAAAATGCTGGAAGGTGCGCAAATCATTGGATTCAAAGGGAACTATATCTATGTTAACGATGCCCTTGCAAAACAGGTGGGAATTCCGCGTGAAGATCTGCGCGACATGACTATCCGAAATATTCTCCCCGCAATACAGAACGCAGATTTTTTTGAAACGCTGAATCTTTGTATGCAAGACCGGGTACCCCAGCACACCGAAGATCATCTGACTTTTCAGAACGGCAAATCGGGTTGGTTTGAACTGAGCATGCTGCCTGTTCCTGAAGGCGTGTTTGTATTGAGTATGGAGACCACTGAGCGAAAGAATGCCGAAGAACGGGTGCGCAGGGAAAATCTTGAGCTGGAAAAGAAAGTGGAAGAACGTACCCAGCAGTTGCAGACGCTGAACCAGGAGCTCGAATCTTTCAGTTATTCGGTTTCGCACGATTTGCGTGCGCCGCTGCGCATAGTGGAAGGCTATGCGCATTTGCTGCGCGAACGCGCATGCCCGTCGCTCGATGCAGAGGGTGAAAGAATGGTGCAGGAAATACAGGCGGGCACAGCACGCATGAACGCGCTGATCGATGATATTCTGAATCTGTCGCAACTGGGTGCACAGGATGTTCGGCGCAGACCCGTCGATATGAACAAACTTGTCGCCGAAGTCATCTACGAATTGCCTGACTCCGCAAAACATGTTGCGGAGATTCAGGTGGCAGATCTGCATATGGTTGAGGCTGATTACGCGCTGCTCAGGCAGGTACTGACGAATCTGCTTTCGAATGCAGTCAAGTATTCCGCAAAACAAAAGAAGGCGCTTATTAGCATAGCATCGAATTTGTGCCAGGACCAGATCGTCTTCAGTATCCGCGATAATGGTGTTGGGTTTGATATGGCGTATGCGGACAAACTCTTTGGCGTTTTCCAGAGAATGCACAAAACCAGCGATTTTGAGGGTACCGGGGTCGGTTTGGCAATCGTCCAGCGCATTATTCACAAACATGGCGGTGAGGTATGGGCCGAGGCTGAGCCTGGCAAGGGCGCGACTTTTTATTTCAGCCTGCCGGTAAGACCATCCGTCTGAAACGATTTACGCGGCCGCCCAAAAAACAAGATACAATCAGCGTACGCTAATCACCGGATTACGAACGCGGATTGCGCTGCGTATCTTCGGGCAGTTAAGCTCCTGGGCATTGACATGTTCTGTGCGGCCCGGTACATCGGCCGATCAGGTGCTGTAGTTTAGCTATTCTGCAAATATCATCTCCGATAAATTGACCCGCTGTGGTTTCTCAGGGCAATATGTAAATACGGCTTCGGAGGGAAATATGACACCTATCAAATCCAGACTGACCCTGATGTTTTTTGTCCTCATCGTTGCGGCCGCAGCGGCGCAGGAAAAGGCCCTGCCCGTGCTGCAGTACGTCGATGGCAACGGAAATTCGTACGAATTTACGGCGGACGGCAGCACCTATGTGCTCGATTTCGCGCCGGTAAAGAAAGACATGAAATCGCGTAAGTATGACGGCGGCGAACCGGCGACGCGCCGCGTCAGCAAAGAGAAATTCGATGCGGTCCAGGCGCGCATGGATGAGGTCATAAAGAAGAAAAGGCTCGCTTCGAGCCGTGACCGGGGTACGGCACTCATCATTAAGCTCGTAAAAGACGACTTCAAAGAGTACGTGCTGCCGCAGAACAGCAAAGATATCAAAGAGATCGAAGCTCTACTATACACCCTGTTTTGAAAAATGAAAATCATCCTGGGGGCAAAGCCCGTAGGATGATTTTCGCATGCAAAACAAACCATTCTTAACCGCGCGCTGGAAAAATCTGTTCATGGCCAACTATGAAGTTGACCCGGCAAAACTTGCCTCCCTGGTTCCCGCAGGCACCGAACTCGACCTGTTTCAGGGCCGCGCGCTGGTGTCGTTCGTCGCTTTCCAGTTTTTGAATACCCGTGTGAAAGGCGTTCGCATTCCGTGGCACATTAATTTTCCCGAAATCAATCTGCGTTTCTATCTGAAGAGAACTGTAGCGGGGGAAACGCGCCGCGGAGTTGCTTTCATTTCAGAAATCGTGCCGCGGCGCATGATTACGCTTGTCGCGAACACGCTGTTCAACGAGCATTACAAGACGCGCAAGATGACGCAGCGTGTTCGCGTCAGCGACGATCGGCTGAAAGCCGAGTACGGCTTCGTCGAAAAAGGCCGCACGCAGAAAATCAGCGCCGTCGCGGGTATCAATCCTCAGCCGCTTAAGGCCGGCAGCCTCGAGGACTTCATTACCGAGCACTATTACGGTTACACCAAAGGTCGCCGCACCATGGAGTATCAGGTTGAGCACCCTTCGTGGCGTACGTACCAGATTCAGGACTATATGATCGAAGTTGATTTCGCCGCGGCGTATGGCAGTGAGTGGGCGAACCTTACGGGTATGAAGCCGCATTCTGTGCTGCTTGCCGAAGGCTCCGAGGTTAAAGTGTATTCCGGACAGAAGCTCAAAGGCAATGGCTAAGGCAAAAAAAACAAAATTCCCGACAAAGCCCCCGGATTTTTCTGCCGGCGACTATGCGCAGCTGATCGACGAACTCTATTACCATAACCGCAAATATTACCTCGAAGACGAACCCGAAATTTCCGACGCAGAGTATGACGACAAGATGCGGCTACTCAAGGCTGTCGAAGCGCTGCACCCCGATTGGCTGAGAAGCGATTCACCGTCGCTCAAGGTCGGCGGCGAGGTGCGCGACGATTTTGCCGAGGTGAAGCACGACCCGCCGATGATGAGCCTCGACAATGCGATGAATATCGAGGAGCTCAGAGTCTTTCATGACCGGCTCGCCAAGGCCGGCCTCAAAGATCCGGTTTACCATGTGGAACCCAAGTTCGACGGCCTGGCCATTGATCTGGTGTATGAAAACGGCAAACTCGTGGTCGGCTCGACACGCGGCGATGGAGAAATCGGCGAAGACATCACGCACAATGTGCGCACTGTTGCGAATATTCCGCTGCGGCTGATGCTCGACAGCCCACCGAAACAGCTCACGATTCGTGGCGAAGTGATTATCAAGCTGTCGGATTTCCAGAAGTTAAACGACCGGCAGGCGAAAGAAGGCAAAAAACTCTTTGCCAACCCGCGCAACACTGCAGCCGGCGCGCTCAGGCAACAGGATTCCGCGCAGGCGAAGGACAAGATGCTGTCTTTTTTCCCTTACACGCTGGCTAAGATAGATGACGCCAAAAAGCGTTTTGTGAAAGACATGCGCAAACAAGACGCGATCTGGCAGTCGGTGTTCCCCGCTCTCGGCTTTCAGACATCCGCCTATCACCTGACTACCGGCATCGAAGGCGTCGAAAAGTATTATGAAGAAATGACCGCGAACCGCGCGAATGTCGAGTACGATCTCGACGGGCTGGTCATCAAACTCAACGACACGACCGAATGGGAAAATTTTGGCGCAACCACGAAGGCACCGCGTTGGGCAATCGCACTGAAATTTCCCGCGCGCTCGGGCGTGACCTGCCTCGAGCGCGTAGTCTACCAGGTGGGCCGCACCGGTGTCATTACTCCCGTCGCCGAACTTACCCCCATCAACCTCGGTGGGGTGATGGTGGCGCGCGCGTCGCTGCATAATGCCGACGAGATCGAACGCCTCGATCTGCACGCAGGCGATTATGTCGAGGTCGTGCGTTCGGGCGATGTGATACCCAAGGTCGTCGGGGCCAAGCCGGAAAAACGTGCGAAGAAGGCGAAGAAGATTGTGTTCCTCAAAAAATGCCCCTCGTGCGGAAAACCGCTCGTCCGCGAAGACGTTTTCTTCCGCTGTGTCAATGTATCCTGCCCCGAAATGAACGAGGCATTTCTGCAGTTCTTTGTGTCGAAGAACGGCCTCGATATCGAGTCGCTCGGTGCCGAATGGGTCGCCAAGCTCTACGAGAACAAGGTGATATCCGACTATGCGGATCTGTTCGCCGTCACCAAAGAAGAACTTTTGCAGTTCGAAGGCATGGGCGAAATTCTCGCTAGCAAAATTCTGCAATCGATCGACGGCCGGCGCAAGGTGTCTTTCACTAAACTGTTAACCGCCGTGGGTATTCCCAACGTGGGTGAGCATGTCGCCTCGATTCTCGCGGAACATTTCGAGAGCCCCGAGGCGCTGGCCCGCGCCAGCGAAGAAGAACTCACTGCCATTCACGAGATTGGCCCCGGTACGGCGGCGTCGGTTCAGCAATGGTTCGCCGATAAAACCAACACGGGGCGCCTGAAGAAGCTCGTCAAAAACGGCGTTGAGGTCATACGCGAAGAGCGTAAAAAAGTGTCGGATGTATTCGCCGGAAAAACCTTTGTTTTTACGGGAGCTTTGACGCAATTCACACGCGAAGGCGCCGAGGCCGAGGTGAAGGCGCGTGGCGGCCGGGCCTCTTCGTCGGTCAGCAAAAAAACCGACTTTGTGGTAGTGGGGGCCGATGCCGGCAGTAAGGCACAGAAGGCCAAAGAACTGGGAGTGCCAATAATCAGCGAGGCCGAATTTGCCACCATGTTATAAATCCCCCTGATTTTCAGTTTTCGCTGAGTCCGATTTTTGAGAGACGATATTCGAGCCACGGCTACCTGTGCTGCGACGGAGTCTCGCCTTAGCGAGCGTAGTCGAAGCATAGCCCGTGGCCAGTTTTTCTGATGAAAACCGTTACGACAGATTTCACGCGCGCTATCTGGGAGTCTCTCGGCTGGGAAGCTTTTGGCGTCGAAGACCGGCTCGAAATCAAGCACGTCACGCAAGATAGCCGCGAGGTGAAAAAGGGGTCGGCATTTTTTGCCTACGATGGCCTCAAAGTCAAGGGGAAGGATTTCATCTGGGAGGCGTTTGATAAACATGCGATTGCTGTCTTCGTCGATCGCGAACACATGGGCGAAATTCTCGCCGACGCGCGCTACCACAACTCTCTACCCATTTTCTTCAGCCACGATTTCCTGCGCGGCGCAGGCCGTACGATTGCTTTCCTGTTCGGTGAACCCGCGCGCTACATGGCCTCAATCGGTGTAACGGGCACCAACGGCAAAACCACCGTGGCGCATTCGATATACCAGGCGCTGAGCCATCTCAAAAAACCCGCGATGTATGTCGGCACGCTGGGCATGGAGGTCACGCGCCATAAGATCCATACCGGCATGACGACTCCCGACACCGTGACGCTGCAGAATGTGCTGCAACAGGGGCACAAACAGAAGGCACTTTTTGCCTGTCTCGAAACGAGTTCGCACGGTCTCGCGCAGGGTCGCCTCGAGGGCATTAACTTCCAGATCGGCATTTTCACCAACCTCACGCAAGATCATCTCGACTACCATCGCAATATGGATGCGTATTACCGGGCAAAGCGCCGCCTGTTTGAATACATGCTGTTTTCTTCGCGCAAACATCCCGAGTCGGCAAAGGGTGCCGTCATCTGCATCGACGACGATTACGGCAAGCGCCTCTACGCATGGCTCAAAGGGCAGTCTCCTTCGTTTCCGGTGATTTCGCTGAGTCTGCGCGAAAAATCCGCCGATGCACTGGTCACCGATGTCGAAGCGACATTCGATGGTTACAGCTGCGTACTGCTTTTCGCGCAAAAAAGTTATTTCATCAAAACAAAATTACTCGGCAGATTCAATCTGATGAATCTGAGTTCGAGTTTTCTCGCTTTGCTCTGCCTCGGCTTCGGCACCGAAGAAGCGCTCGCCGCGATACACCAGGTCGAACCGGTGCCGGGCCGCTTCGAAGTTCTGCGCGGCAAAGAGCAGCGCACCGTAATCATCGACTATGCGCATTCACCCGACGCGCTTGCGAAGGTGCTCGAAACCGCGCAGGAACTGACACCCGCGCGCGTCATCGGTCTCTTCGGTTGCGGCGGAGACCGCGACAAAGAAAAACGCCCGCTGATGGCTGAGATTGCCAGTCTGCACGCGGACCTCTGTATTCTCACCAACGACAATCCGCGCACCGAAGACCCTAAAGACATCATCGAAGACATGCGCCCGGGGCTGAAAACCGCGCGCTATCTTGTAATCTCAGACCGCGAAAAAGCGATTCGTGCCGGTCTGCAGATACTGGGGCCGCGGCAGGTATTGGTGATTGCCGGCAAAGGTCATGAGGATTACCAGATTATCGGCAACAGGACACTCCATTTTTCAGACCGCGACGTGGCGCTCAAACTGATGGGCACTCTTAAGATTCGCTGACGTCCAGCGCTTTGCTCAATTGAGATTGACCCGCTGTTTCAACCGCAGTTTGTGCACTGCGTCAGGCCGTAGAAACGGCCTGTTATGGAGAATCCAATGAAAAAAATGACTTTGACTGTACTGATGGCACTGGCTGCGGTATTTGCAGTATCAACTGTTTCTGCGGCTGAAAAAGCAGAAAAGAAAGATGCAAAAAAATGCGTAGCTTCTGCTTCAGGCAAAAAAGGTGCAGCGGTAAAAGCCTGCAACAAAATGAAGAAAGCAGAAAAGAAAGACTGCTTGAAAAAAGCTGACGAAGATTTCAAAGCTGCTAAAACAGCTTGCGCTGCTTAATCAATCCACATTGATTTGGGAAAACGGGGCGACGCCCCGTTTTTTTTTGCCAGCAACGATAGGGAATATTTTATTGACTCAACCGCGTGGTGCCTGAGCATGAGAAATGACTAAGCGGTTAATTTGCACCCTGCTGATTTCAATATTTGGTCTCCTGCGTTGCGCCAGCTATGTTAAAATTCCCGTTGTCACACAGATGCCCGAAGCTTACGCGAAGCGTATGGCTGATGTCAAAGTCGTCGCGCTGGCGGTCTGATTTCGTGTCGCCTGCATGCCGGGTTTCGTGGGCGGTGGTCTAAGAGTCGAGCGAAAGACCTCTCTGGTCCAGTTTTTCGCGCATTTACCTTGGGCATAGTAGATGCTAGGTCGGCCCAAGGGCCGCCGCAGCTTCCTGCACTGAGGCAATGTCCAAAAAATGAAACCTATCAGATCGTGCGTCTCATCAAAGCCGCTGTCATTTTTTTGCAGTAGAATGTCCGCTTGTTTGCACCAATGGGGTTTACGTAACAAGAAGAGAATGAATTGGAGGAAAAAATGAACTCAACGATATTCAGGATTTTGCTGGCCGCAACCCTTATTCCGGTACTACCCATAGCCGCGAAGCGCGGCGGTGACGATGCTGCCGAGGAGCGCGCCCAGCGTGAGCGCCAACAACGCATAAGGGAGCAAATCGAAAACAAGCGCGAGGCGAGAGACAGGGAAGAGCGCCAACAGGCGATCAATAAGTACGTCGGCGCCGTTGAAGCCAATGGCGGCCAGGCCCCCAAATGGGCGCAGAAGTCTGAAGGGGCGCAGTTGTATAATGACGTAAACCAGAAATTTCAGGCGTCGATCAATGTTGCACAACAGAACGCAGCAGCAATGGGCGCAGCGCAGGGACTTTCACCTGCACAGATCGCACAGATGCAGGCACAACTCAAAGCGGATATTCGCGCAGGGGGCACGATTGCGCCCGCAATAGCCAATAGCAACGGAAATATCCAGAATATGGCAATGCAGAACAAGCAGGCGGCTGAGCGCGAACTCGCAAGGCAGCAACACGCAGCAGGCGAAAGATCATACTCGCCATCGCAGACCGCCGCGCAACTGCACAATGCGGGTGAAAAAGGATATATTCCGCCCAATCCGTCAGCTTCGCAGGCTGCTAGATTGCAACAGTTGTTAGGTGAAAAAGACTATGTGCCGAAACTGCCTGTACGAGATCCTCTGGCAGGGAAAACTCCCGCCGAGATTCAGGCTTGGGCCAAGGCACGAGGATTATCCATGGCAGAGACGCGGGATTTGCTGAAAGACTATGCGCGGCCAACTGGCCCCACGCCTTCGACGAAAGCTGATCCATTGGCTGGCATGACGCTGCAGGAAATTGAAAAATGGGCGCGTGAGCGTAAATTGTCACCGCAGGAAACTAGGGATTTACTGAGCGATTATGGCAACAAAAATACGACAGTCGTATTTGGCACTGTCGGCCTTACGGATCCCGATGGAAAGGGTTACCTCGATATGGTGTGTCCGCCAGGGAATACAAATGTCTGCAAACAGGGCGGGTATTTAAACGTATATGGTGATTCAGCGACGGGAAGTTATCGCCCGGACATGGCCACAGATTTTCTAATGGACAAGCATGCCATGATATTTATCAGAAATTTGTTGATGCGGCAACGTATGATGAAAAAACTAAAAAAGTTATAATTCCCGACAAGATATGCCTTGGTATCGTCGAGGGGGGACAATGCCTAATCACCACACCATCAGGTAAAAAGGTTAATGACTGGCAATACAGAAATGAGGCTGTCGTATCTTTTGGCTTAAATCCATTTTCAAAAAAAGACGACCAAACTTACATGTCAATTGATCAAATGATGGCTTCTGCTGTGACGCAGGCATGCGGCGGCAAAAAATGTAACGGCATGGGACAAGACGTTGTCATCGCAGGGCACAGTGCTGGCGGTGTGTCAGGCACCTTATCTGCAATTGCCTTGAACAACGTCGGGTTTGATGTGGAAAAAATGAGCGGCTATGAGATGGTGATGAATAATGGCCAGTATAATATCCTGCAGGATATGGGGGTAAAAGTGACCAACTATTCGGCAGCGACCACAGGTTCAGATATTAACGGTAAGCCTGTGCCGCGATATAGCACAGCGGGTGCCGGCATCGCACTTGGTGAGGGAAAAATCGATTCTACAATTGCCGGCACTGTCTCGCCCAATCGACCTGATTACTATACCGGATACGTTCAAACTTCCGATTATTTGGGCCCCGTTGACCTTACAGGGGGGCACAAATATGAAAATACTGGTGTCGT
>CAYHJO010000093.1:0-15357 GCA_964356715.1 uncultured Turneriella sp.
AATCACGATGCCTTCGCCGGCATTGACGTTCACTTCGCTCTTGGTCGAAGAATCGGTGACGTTGACCTGGCCTTCATTTACGCATAGCCAGAGGTCAGATTTGTCTTTTTTCTTTCGGCCATATGCAAAGTAGAATTCGGTGCCCCGCACAGCCGCAACCATCGTCTGCGCGCGGATCTTGTAGGTTTGCCCCGCGGTGCGCCTGTCGACTTTCGAGAACACTGAGCCGCCTTCGACATCGATGGTTGTTGCCGTGCCGACCGCGCTCAGCGAAATCTGCGAATCGGATTTGAGTTTCAGCGTCGCCCCGGATTTCAGGCTGATGATCACCGTGCCCTTGCTGCCCGTGCGGACCTTGTCCGCTTCGTTGACCATTGCGCCGAGCGAAGCCTTTTGCCAGCCTTTGCCGGAATTTACCTCTACGCTGCCCGTTACGAAAGTCAGTTTGCCGGCGTCGGCGGCCGCAAGCGACGTTGCTGCTGCAATGGCAGTCAGAATGATTAAAATCTGCTTTTTCATGTTTTGCTCCTCAGAGAATGAGTCTCACTGTAGTACAGTCGCGACTGGGCTATCGCGCAGACAACCATATTTCTTTCTTGGGCAATGCCGGGGAGGTGCGAAGCACCTCCCAGGCATTGCCAATTCTTTGTGGTGAAAATCTGTTTACGGTGTGAAAACAATCTCCAATCGAAAAAAATGCACCGCAAGCAGTTATTTATCTCCCTTATTCTTATCTCATTGACTGTGGGCATCGCTTGCGGCAGCCGTTTCGTCAAAAAAGATGAGGTCGTCAAAATCAGCAAAGACTATGAGAAGGTTTATGTGCTGAAAGAGCGCATCGATATCGGCAATTTTGAGAGCCTGAATAAGGGTGCGAAGATGCGTATCTACTTCAAAGCCACCGGTGAATACGTTTCTGTATATGCATACCCCTATTCGCAGCCGCGCGAAGAAGCGCAGGGCAAGTGCATTCTGCAGTTATTCGAAGCGGATTTTCCTAATAAAAAATTCAGCGAACAGGTGCTCCGCGAGCGGATAGCCGCTTTGCTCGAAGAGCACAAAGGCAGGCTCGACGCGGCTGCGGGTGGTTGTTTTGCGGTTTCAGTTGTGCAGAAAGTCAGTCCATTGCCTCCGCAAATGGGGGGCGGTGGGGGGGGTGGCGGGGGTTCGGGCCGCGGCATGCGCGGAAGGTAATATGGCATTGGTAGTCGAAGGGCCTGTGGTGAGTAGCCCGGTAGGGCGTATCGAACCATGAAGATCGGTATTTTTGGCTTGGGTACAGTCGGGCAGGGGCTCGTCGAAATTCTGCGCCAGCAGCAGAGCGACATCGTTATCGGCGCGGTGGTGGATCGCAGCTTTGCCAAAAAGGCAGAAATTCTTGCGGGTATTCCCGCCTCGGCCGACCGCGATCTGATTTTGAAAGACGACTCGATCGACACCGTCGTCGAGCTGATGGGCGGCATCGACGATGCGCTCTACGTCGTGCGCACGGCGCTCGCGCAGGGCAAGAATGTCGTCACGGCGAACAAGGCGCTCCTCGCCGAACACGGCTACGCACTTTTCCAGTTTGCTGAAGCGCATGGAGGCGCAAACTCCGCACCGGGCACGATGCCCTCTTCGGTGCGGAGCCAAGCGCATGGAGGCGCAAACTCCGCACCGGGCCCTTTTATCTGCTTTGAAGCGGCGATCGCGGGTGCGATTCCGATTGTCCGCAATATTGAAACGATTTTCCGCAACGAAAAGATCACGCGCCTGATGGGCATTGTCAACGGTACCACGAATTATATTCTCACACGCATGCGCAAAGAGCGGCTGAACTATGGCGAAGTGCTCGAGGCGGCGCAAAAGGCCGGTCTCGCCGAAGCTGATCCTACTTTAGACGTCGGTGGCTACGATGCGCAGCAGAAGCTTGCGCTGCTGCTCTCTCTCATTACCGGCAAATGGGTTGAGGCGAAAAATATTCCCGTGCGCGGCATCACCGAAATTTCGAGCCAGGATGTATTGTGGGCCGATCGTTTCCAGAATCGCATTCGCCTCGTTGCGGATTATTCGCTGATCGACGGCAATCACTACATGCATGTGACGCCCGCGCTCGTGGGCGAGCAGAACGTGCTGTTTGACATCGAATACGAGAACAATGCTATCCTGTTCCATGGCGAATTTTCGGGTGAGCACCTGTTTATGGGCAAGGGCGCGGGGAAATTCCCGACTGCTTTTTCGGTCTACTCGGATCTGATTCATCTGCAGAATGGCGGCGCCAGATGGAGCCACCGGCAGGGACAGGGGTATCTGCCGATCGGCAACATTGCCGATACTTCTTCCGCGTTTTATCTGCGCCTGCGCGTCAAGGACCAGCCGGGCGTGCTCGCGGCCATCGCGCAGATTTTGGGCAATAACGCGCTGTCGATCGCTTCGGTGCATCAGGACCACTCTGCAGTCGCGCAGGGCGAAGTCGATATCGTGATACACACGCATGCGCAGAAGCGCAGCCGGTTTTACAAAGCGCTCAAAGACATCCAGGGCCTCAAATCGATGATTTTGCACCACATCTATCTGCCGGTTCTAGGCTGATCAGAACCGGGAAATTCCGGAAAAACGGTTTGCAGGGGCGGTTTCGGTTCCTGAACTGATACACCGATATGCGCCGCCGAAATATTCTCATTTTTTCAAGTGCGCTCTGCTTTTCCCTCGTGGCACTCGCTGCGAAAGACGCAGCGCCGTCTGCAGAGGCGCAGATTCTGATCACGGCATCGGGCTCTGCTGAAATTACCGGCGGCGATGTCGCGCGCGCGAAAGAGAAGGCGCGCCTGGCGGCGATGCGCACGGCGGTCGAAGAAGGTGTCGGCTATTATATCACCGCGCGCTCGCAGATCGAAAATTTTGCGCTGATACACAGCCAGGTTGTCGAACAGGCCGGGGGTCTGGCGGTCATTAAGCAGACAGTCAAAGAAGAGCAGGATCAGGGCCGTTACCGCGTCACGCTTGTCGTCGCAGTCAGCCCCATTCCGTTGCTGAATATCATACGGCAGAACGGCATACTCAGGCAGTGGCGCGTCATGGTCGTGATTCCCGAAATTCACATTCGCAGCGCAGCGCCCGACCCGGCGGGCGAAACCGAATTTTTGCGGCAGTTTTCCGACGCGGGGTTCAAAACCGTCGACCCGTCGGCCTACGCCGCAGTCAGGCGCGCCGATGCGGAAATTTTTAAATCCGCGGTTGCGCGGAAAAAACTCGCAAAACAAACCGGTGCCGACATCATGATCATTGGCGAAGCGTTCAGCGAACGCACGCAGGATGCTTCGGGCGGCATGATGAACGGCCTCGTCGGCTGTAATGCGCGCATCGAGGCGAAGGCGATCGCGGTCGATACCGGCGAAATTTTCTACGCCGACGGGCAAAACAGTGCTGTGCCGACGCTGCACACATCGGAAATCGTCGCGGGCAAAAAAGCCATTCAGGCAGCGGCGCACGAACTCGCGCAGAAATTTCTGTTGAAACTCGTGACGAGACTGGCGTCGCTTTCGCGTCCAAAGACGATCGTTGTGCACGGTTTGGGTTCACCCGAACGTGCGCGCGAATTTGAAAAAGCTGTTGGAAATCTTAAGGGTGTCGGTCGTGTGATTCGCGAAGAATTTTCTCCCGATATGCTGGTGCTTGAGGCGGATGTCAGCAGTGCTGCGACCGACACGCTTGCCGATCGCATTCACGCGCTCGCGTTTCCGGGATTTCGGCTGCAGCTCGTGGGTGCGTCGCGGCACAGGATGAGGTTTCAGGCGGAGGCAAAGTGAGTAAAATTACGATTATGGGGGCGCATGCGCTGCGCGGCATGCTGCTTGCCGGTGTGCTGGTCTTCACCTCGTCGTGCCGCAGCAGCATAGACATTGTTATTTCGCGGCACGTCGACCCTGACGACATCAAACGCGTTGCGATTTTCAAAATGGACCGGTTGAGCTACCGGGAGAACGACAAGGTCTCCGATCTGTTGATCCATGAATTTCTGCGCCTGGGTTACGATGTGGTCGAGCGCACGGAAATTGAGCGCCTGATAAAAGAGCAGAAGCTGGGGGTTTCGGGGTTCGTCGACCCGAACCAGGCGGTGGCGATCGGCAAACTCGCGGGGGCCGATTCAATCGTGATCGGCTCGGGTGCGCTCGAGGACAAACAGCGCGACGTGCTGAAATATTTCACGATCAAGGTCATCGATCTGAAATCGGGTTCGGTGGTCATCACGGCCAATCTGACGCGCAATCTTGAGATCAAAGACGCCATCGCAGAGCTCTCGGCGGAGCTGCGCAAGAGCCTTGACAGCCACCACGCGGGAAAACTGAAAAAACCATAAAATCACTTGCTCCCGCTCGGTGCCGCGGCAGATTGTCGTTATGCCGGTTATCGAGTACGTTTCCGATCATCCCATAGCAACGGTATTCATTGCGCTTGGCGTGTTTTTGCTCCTCGTGGCGCTGCGCGATATACGGCAGAAAAAACGTACAATCCAGCATAATTTTCCGCTCGTCGGCCACCTGCGTTATATGCTCGAAGTTATCGGGCCGGAGCTGAGGCAGTACTGGGTCGCCGATGACAAAGAAGAAATGCCGTTCAACCGATCGGAACGGCGCTGGGTTTACGCGACTGCTAAGGGCCAAAACAATAATTTCGGCTTCGGGACAACGGAGCTGCTATACGACCCGGGATACCCGATTATTAAGCACGCAATTTTTCCGTTCCCCGAATCGAAAGCGACGATCATAGGCGACGACCCCTCCGCTATTCCGTGCCTGAAATTGCTCGGCGAATCTCATAACCGCGCCAGGGCCTGGCGGCCACCCTCGATCATCAATATCTCCGCGATGTCCTTTGGCGCGCTGGGCCAGCGCGCAATTTCGGCGTTGAACCTCGGCGCAAAAAACGCGCACTGCTGGCATAACACGGGCGAGGGGGGCGTCTCTCCCTACCACCATCATGGCTGCGACGTCGTCTGGCAGATTGGCACGGGTTATTTCGGTGCCCGCGACGAAAAGGGATTCTCGCTCGAAAAAGTGGTCGCCTGTACGAGCGAGAGTCCGCATATACGCCTGATCGAAATCAAACTGTCGCAGGGCGCAAAACCCGGTAAGGGCGGAATTCTGCCGGGTGCAAAAGTCACCGCCGAGATTGCGGCGATCCGCGGCGTGCAAAAAGGCAAAGATTGCGTCTCGCCGAATTTTCACAGTGAGTTTTCGAACGTAAACGAAATGATAGATTTTATCGAGCGCCTCGCCGCAGCGACCGGGCTACCGGTCGGCATCAAGAGTGCCATCGGCGGCAATGCGTTCTGGGAAGAACTGGCGGAGCGAATGCGGCAGACCAATCGGGGGCCGGACTTCATCACCATCGATGGCGGCGAAGGCGGCACGGGTGCGGCACCACTGACCTTTGCCGACCACGTTTCGCTGCCGTTCAAGGTGGGCTTTTCGCGCGTCTATCAGGCATTCCAGAAACAAAAACTCACCGACCGTATTGCGTTTATTGGCTCGGGCAAGCTGGGTTTCCCCGATCGCACTGTGGTGGCTCTCGCGATGGGGTGCGATCTGATCAGCATCGCGCGCGAGGCGATGATGGCGATTGGCTGTATCCAGGCACAAAAATGCCATACCGGCCATTGCCCGACAGGTGTAGCGACGAACCACTGGTGGTTGCAGCGGGGCCTCGATGTCGAAGATAAAGCGGGACGCATGTCCCGCTTTATCAGGGGCTTCCGCAAAGAACTCATATCCCTTGCGCACGCCGCGGGCTATGAGCATCCGGCGCAATTCACCGGCGATGATATCGAAATTAGCCAGGGCATGAACCGGTCTAAGACGCTCGCTGAAGTTCTCGGTTACAGCAGCGACAAAGCGCCCTTTCCCGGTATGGCGAAACTCGTGGCCTGAAATGGATGTAGAACAGTTTCTCAGACATATACCGCAGAACGCCTGGTGGTTCTTTGTCTTTTTCAGCGCTTTCATGGAGAACCTGTTTCCACCGTATCCCGGCGACAGCGTCATTGTGCTCGGTGGTTACCTGTGGGGTGCGGGAAAAATGGGGTTTGTCAGCCTCGCTTCGGCCGTCTATGCGGGCAACATCGCCGGTGCGCTCACTATGTATTACTTTGGCGAACACGTGCTCGATTTTTTCCGTAAACGTTTCAGCCACAAATGGACACAGGAAATTCTCGACGCCGACAGGCTGAAAAAAACAGAACTCTGGTTCGCCAAATGGGGCGTCACCGCAGTGATCCTGAGCCGCTTCTCGGCGGGCATCCGTTTTTTCGTGGCGATTGTCGCGGGCATGTTTCGCATGAACATCGTTGTGTTTCTGGTGTGCTTTTCGATCGCGACGCTTTTGTGGAATTCACTGCTCGTCTATGGCGGCTATGTGCTGGGCGAAAACTGGCGCAAGGTGATCGAGTACATGCAGCTCTATAACACCGTCATCGTCAGTCTGATGGTATTAGCTGCCGCGACGTGGTTCTTCTACCGGCGGTATAAGAAAAAGCAAGCGGCGGATTGATTACTTGCTAAAGAGTATCAGCCACTCTTCTTTTTCACGCTGAGAAAAATTACTGAAACCCTGCATGCGCAAAAAGGCGCTGAAGGCCTCACCCTGAGCCGAAGGAATTCCCGACAGCGCCCATGCGCGGCAGTGCGTGAGCGCGCGCTTCAGCGGGGCGGCATTGGCTTCAAAAATATTCGGTAAGATATTCGCGATAAAGACAGTATTAGCCGACACGAGGTCGGAAATTTTACCGCCGCCATGGATGGCGTCTCTTGCGGTATTGGCCGCGTCTGTTTGCAGATCTGCCAGCGATGAAAAATCCCCGACGGCAAAGTGCGCATTGAGCGCCAGTTTGTGCTCTGCTGCGTTGAGTTCGAGGTTGGTGTTGGCAGACTCGATTGCCAGCGTTTCGACGTCATAGCCCCATGCTTCGTGCGCACCGCAGAGCAGTGCCGCAATCGCGAGAATACCCGAACCCGTGCCCATGTCTACAACGACGTCGGTGGGGCGAATAATCTCTTCGAGAAATTCGACCATCAGTTGTGTGGTCGCATGTTTGCCGGTACCGAATGCCATGCCGGGCACGAGATAAAGGGGCCTAAGTCCTGCAACATCGGGGTTCTCTCTGTCCCACGGGGGCACGAGCGCGGTCTTTGCGGTTAACGGAAATGCTTTAAAAGTGCGTTCGAATTCTTTCAGATAATCGGCATACTGAACCTGGCTCACGCTGAATGGCGCATCGGGCAGCTCGAGAGTCGCCAGCGCCATCGGCACAAACGCGCGCGCAGGAAAATCCTCGGGAAAAAAGAAATACAGCTGCGTGTCGTCGGCGACGAGGTTTGAGGTTCTGCCTTCGGCGTAGAGCAGCTCGAACGTGCTCTGCGCGCCCGAGCGCAGAAAGAATTCTTCCACTTCATGCGCGCGGTCTTTGGGTACGGTAACTTCGACCTGCCAGAAAATGGCCTTGATGTATTGCACCCTCAACCCCCCAGCCCCCTTCTCCCGGAGGGAGAAGGGGGAGCATTCCCCTCTCCCTCCGGGAGAGGGCGCTTGCGGTCTGGCGCAAGCCCGACGAGGGGTGAGGGTGGATGCGCAGCGGCAAACTCGTGAGCAAAGTACGTTATGACCGCGTCCGCGCCGGCGCGAAAGAACGATAGCAGCATTTCGTCGCGTGCGCGTGCGCCGTCGAGCCAGCCATTCGCCGCCGCGGCCTTTACCATCGCGTATTCGCCGCTGACATTGTAGCAGACAATCGGCAGGTCTGACGCGTTTTTCAGGCGGTGGATGATGTCGAGGTAGGCCAGAGCAGGCTTCACCATTAAGAAATCCGCACCTTCGGCAGCATCGAGGCGTGCCTCGCGCAGCGCTTCGGTCGTGTTCGCCGGGTTCATCTGGTAGGTCTTTTTGTCGCCGAACTTCGGCGCCGATGCCAGCGCATCGCGAAACGGGCCGTAGAACGCGCTCGCGTATTTTGCCGTATAAGACATGATGCCGGTCTTTGTGAAACCGGCTTTGTCGAGAGTTTCGCGCAGAAAGCCCACGCGGCCATCCATCATGTCAGAGGGGCCGAGAATGTCTATGCCTGCTTCGGCCTGCGCGAGCGACATCTTCGCCAAAAGTTCGAGCGTGTAGTCGTTGACGATTTGGCCATTCTCGACAAAACCGTCGTGGCCGTCAGATGAGTAGGGGTCGAGCGCAACATCGGAAATTAAGACTGCCTGTGGAAAACGCTGCTTCATCGCGCGGATAATACGCAGATAGAAATTTGTTTCTGACCACGAATAGCTGCCCGTAGAATCTTTGAGCGTATCTTCAACTGCCGGGAAAAGAATGAAGCTGGTGATGCCCAAAGACAGCGATTTTTCCATGTGCGCAAGGGCGCGGTCTTCGCTCAGGCGTGAAATGCCCGGCATCGATTTGATCTCTTCCGATTTATTCGCGCCATCAATGAGGAATAACGGTTCGATGAGTTTATCGACGCTGATCTGCGTCTCGCGCACCAGAGCGCGCACACCTGGTGAGACGCGGTTGCGCCGTGGCCTTTCGTTCAGATAAGACCGGGAAAACGGGGTCGAAGCCATATCAGAGTTTCGTGGAAGGTTTGCCGGCGAGTTTGTTTTTTGTCGCCTGCTCGTTTTCAAAATCCGTTGCCTGCTTCAGGTGTTCTTCGTAAGGCAAAAAGAAAAAATGCTCGGGATCGAGAATAATGCCCTGCTGCGTGCGCATCTCAAAGTGCAGATGCGGGCCGGTTGAACGGCCGGTATTGCCTGAGCTACCGACGATCTGGCCGCGCACGATTTTGTCGCCGACTTTGACAAACGATTCTGTCAGGTGTGCGTACCAGGCGACGGTGCCGTCGTGGTTTTCGACAAACACACAGTGACCGTAAGCACCCTGGTCGCCGACGATCATGACCGTGCCTTCTGTAGCACCCACGACGATGCTGCCGCGCGCCGCCGCAACGTCGATGCCGCCATGCACTTTACCCCAGCGGTTACCGACGCGACTGGTGATGCGTAACCCCATGACCGGCCACAAATACTGGCCTTTTTTCAGCGTCACGCGCTGGCGTTCAATGCCGGCACCTTTAAGGTATTCGAGATGCCTGGGTGTGAACGGTACAAAGTAGAGACCCGATTTGCGGATGTATTTCTGGTCAGCGGCGAGCTCATTCACGGTGCGAAACAGGTGGCCGTCGCATGCTTCGTCGCGGCAGATTTTGCGGATTGCGACGTTTGCGCCGACATTGGCCCAGACGCCGGCATAACCTTGATAGGTCTGCAGCAGCTTATTGTCGATGTCGACCTGCGTCGGCTCGAGCATCGTCTGCGCGCGCTCGGCCATTACCTGCCAGCTCGACTGCGAGCCAGAGTCTGCTAAAATTGCTGAACTCAGAGCGATGGCAAAAAGCAGCGCGCTGAGCGGAAAACCGGAGAAAAAAAAGCGAACTGACCGTGATGAACCGGATTTAACCATTGGCTCCGAGGTCAACTGGCGATTGCGCCAGCGTGCCTGCAAGCTCTTTATAGGTCATTTTCTTGCCTTTTTTGACAATGCCCTCATCGTCGAAGTAGTTAAAGAGGAAATCCCGGCTGAATACGGTCAGATACGAGGAAATTAGCGATTCCCACGGCGACTGGTTGCTGGCGCCTTCGACCATCGCATCGATCGCGCGGTCGAGTTCGGTAAGCAGCGCTTCGGCGCGTTCGGTTTCGGTTTCAAAGCGCAGAATCTCTTCGCGTACAAAGCGCTTGAACGCCTGAATGTAAGTCTCTTCGGTTTTGGTTTTTTTCTGGTGGAACTTTTCCGCGTCGTTGATCAGCTGGCGCATCAGCAGGTTCGGTTTTTCCTGCTCAGACAGCGCGTTGCGGATGTTGGTAATCTGCGGGGCATTCAGTTCTGCTTTATCGATATTGCGCGATTTCAGAAAGTCATCCACCTTCTGGTCGATAAAGCTTTCAGACAAAAAGAACTGTGCGCTGCCTTCGAGGGCTTTGAGCGCCTTGTCGGTTTCAGAACGGATGAGCGCAACGTTGAAGCGGCGTTCGAGTTCGTCTTTGACGCGGGTTTTGAATTCAGCTACAGTGTTTGAACCCTTGAATTTCTCAGCGATGAATGCGTCGTTGAGTTCAGGCAACTTCGGTTTCGCGATTTTTTTGAGCGTGGCAATAATTTCGTACGTGCGGTTCTTTCCGTCTTCCTGCGCTTTGAGGTCTTTGCGCAGTTTGAATTCCTGGCCGACCTTACCTTTGCCCGCGGCGATCTGATCTTCGAGTTCGCGGCTGAGCGTGCCCGAGCCCAGTACAAATTCAAAATCTTTATTCACTTCGCCCGACGGCGCGTCGTCGATCCAGATTTCAAAATCGACGGTGAGTTTGTCGTTCTTCTCAGAGATGGCGTCTGCCGATTCGGCAACCTGGTATTCGGCAAATTTCAGCAGGCGGTCGTTGATTTCGGCATTCACGTCGGCGTCGTCGATCGCCGGCTGGTGGCGCGTGATTTGCGCGGCCTTGAGTTTACCGATTTTGACAAATGGAAAAAGATCGAGCTTCACCGCGAAAGACATCTTTTCGCCTTTTTCCTGCACGTCTTCAATGCGCACGAGGCGATAGACGCGCTCTTCGATTTTCTTTTCGACGTCGGCAAGGTGCTGGTCGACGAGCGCAAATAGCGTCTCGAGGCGGATGTCGGAGCCGAATTTCTGGCGAATCAGGTGCGCAGGGGCCTTGCCCTTGCGGAAGCCCTTGATTTCGGCCTGTGCGCCGACCTTCTTGAGCGCCTGCTCCTCGGCGGGTTTGATTTCTTCGGGATTTACGGTTAATTCAGCCTTCACGCGGGTTTCTGACTCGCGGCTGATGGATATGGATGGCATTTCGGCAAAAAGGGGATTTTAGACATGCCGTCAATGAAGCTCCTAAAGAAGCTTTACCGAATAGAGCCCACCCGTTGATACTGTCCGATGACCGGCGGAGGCACCGATCTTTCGGTTGAAATCGATGCCACGATTTCGCGTTTTTCTGCGCACGAAGACAACCTGATTCTCATTCTGCACGCAATCCAGGATGCGCATGGCTGCGTGCCGCGCGAGTCGGCGCTGCTGCTGTCTGAGCGCCTGTCGATTCCGCTCGCACGCATCTACGAAGTCCTGACATTCTATCATTATTTTCGCACAGCACCACCCGGCGAGCACACCGTTGTGGTCTGCCATGGCACGAGCTGCTGGCTTGCCGGCAGCGGCAACGTGCTTGAACAAACCCGGCGGTACGCCGAGGTACACCCCGAAGTCAAAGTCGAACAGGTGCGCTGCGTCGGTTGCTGTGGTCTGGCACCGCTGGCCTTTGCCGACAAAAAAATCCACACGCACCTGACAGACGCACGGGTTATGGCGATGTTGAATGAAATAGGTAAAACCGAGGCGGATCGATGATGAATATCGCCGGCGAGATTCGTGTCGCGATGGATTCGGGTGGCGTCGCCGCCGGCGCTGCCAGCGTGTTTGAAGAATTATGCGCGCTCACGCATGACTTTCCGCAATTGAAAGTGATTCCTGTCGGCACGCCCGGCATGTGCTACGCCGATGCGCAGGCGGAGTTCATTGTCGCAGGACGGCCGCGCCTGCACATCGGCCGTCTGACGCGCGAAAGTGTGCGCGGTTTTTTCACCGAATTTGTTGTTCAGGGCCGCATGCCGTCGCAGAATTTTCCCCACGACTATCTCGTGCTTGCGGCGCGCAGCGTCGGCAGCGAGCTTCCCGGTGAACTCACATCCATTGTTTGTGCCGACAGCGCACAACGCGGCGACGAAGATCTTCTGTCGCTGATCAAGGCCGGCGTGCCACCGGAAATGGAAGTGATTGAAGCTGCCGATTTCGGATTTTACAACCGCGGTTATGCGCTGCAATTTTTCCCAGGCGGGCTCACCGTTGCCGACCTCACGCGTGACATGGTCGCGGGGGTTTTGCATAATGTATCTGCAGGGCGAATGCCCGGCGCCGGCACGGTTTTAACACACGGGCCGCAAATGCGCATTGCCAGCCGCAATTGCGGAGTGATTGATCCTGAAAGCATCGCAGCCTATGAAGCAACGGGCGGCTATGCGGCGCTGCGCCGCGCAATTCAGCTGTCTCCCGCAGAGATTGTGAGTGAAGTTCTGGCGAGCGGGCTCAGGGGCCGCGGCGGCGCAGGATATCCCACCGGAAAAAAATGGCAGCTCACCGCCGCACAGCCCGGTGAAATAAAATATGTCATCTGCAACGGCGACGAGGGTGATCCCGGCGCTTTCATGGATCGCAGCCTGCTCGAGAGTGATCCGCACACGGTGCTAGAGGGTTTGATTCTCGCCGGTTTTGCCACCGGGGCGAGCGTCGGCTATTTCTACATTCGCGCAGAATATCCGCTGGCAACGGCGCGGGTGCAGAAAGCGATTGCCGCAGCCGAAGCTGCGGGTTATCTCGGAAAAAATATTCTCGGCAGCGGTTTTTCTTTCGAAGCGCGCGTTCGGCTCGGCGCCGGCGCGTATGTGTGCGGCGAAGAGACTGCGCTCATCGCCTCGATCGAAGGCAAACGCGGCAGCCCGCATGCGCGCCCGCCTTATCCATCGGTAAAGGGCCTGCACGACGCGCCCACCTGTATCAATAACGTCGAAACACTGGCGAGTGTGCCCGAAATCATCGCGCGGGGCGGAGCATGGTATGCGGCGATCGGCGAGGGCAAGTCGAAGGGTACGAAAGTGTTTGCCGTGTCGGGGAAAATCCGCCGCACACAACTCGTTGAAGTGCCGCTTGGCGTAAGTGTGCGGCACGTCGTCGAAGATCTCTGCGGCGGCCTAAAATCCGGGAAAAAAATTAAGGCGGTGCAGACCGGCGGGCCGTCGGGTGGGCTGGTGCCGGCAGACCTGCTTGAAACGCATCTGACTTACGAAGACATGGCTGCCCTGGGCTCGATCATCGGTTCCGGCGGTATGATTGTGCTCGACGAAGATGTGGACATGGTCGAACTCATGCACTTTTACCTCGGCTTCAATGTCGACGAGTCGTGCGGCAAGTGCGCGCCCTGCCGCATCGGCGGATTTCAACTGCAACGCTATTATGACAAACTGCTCGCAAGGCAGGGCACTCAGGCCGACCTCAAACAAATCGAACGCATCGCGCATGCGATGCAGAGCGCGTCGCTCTGCGGTTTGGGCAAGGCAGCGCCGTCGCCGCTGTTTGCGACGCTAAAATATTTTCGTCCCGAATATGACGCGCTTTGCCAGGAGGTGAAGGCTTAGCACATTTCCAAGCGCAGAGCGCTTAGAAATGTGCTAAGTACAATATCATGTTAGAAACCAAAGTCGAAGTCAACGGTATCGCCGTCTCTGTGAAAGCCGGCAGTTCGCTGCTCGACGCAGCGCAGGCAGTGCAGGTGAAGATACCGACGCTGTGCAAACATCCCGATCTCGTGGCGAACGGTGCCTGCGGTTTGTGCATCGTGCGCGTCGAAGGTTCGGCGAATTTGCCGCGCGCGTGCACGACGCCGGTCGAAGAGGGCATGCGCATCACGACGCATGACGCAGAACTAGTCGAAATCCGCAAAACAGTGCTCGAGCTGATTCTGTCGACACACCCCAATGCTTGCTTAACCTGTGCGCGCAACCAGAGCTGTGAACTGCAGACGCTCGCCGCCGATTTTGGCATTCGCGACGACGCGTGGGGGCATTTTGTGCCGGGGTTACCGAAAGACACGTCGACGGGTTCGCTCGTGATCGACTTCGACAAGTGTATCAAATGCGGGCGCTGCGTCGATGTCTGCCAGAATATTCAGAACGTGCATGCGCTGTCTTTTTTGGGCCGCGGCATGCACACGCGCATGGCGCCGGCAGGCGACATCCTGCTCGCCGAATCGCCCTGCGTGATGTGCGGCCAGTGTTCGGCGCACTGCCCGACAGGGGCTTTGGTCGAGAACGACGAAACCGAGCCGGTCTGGCAGATTCTGCGCAACAAAGACACTTATGCGGTCGCACAGATTGCGCCTTCAGTGCGCGTGGCGATCGGCGAAGAGTTCGGCTATGAACCCGGCACCAACCTGACGGGCCAGCTCTATGCGGCACTGCGCCGCCTCGGTTTCGACGCAGTGTTCGACACCAATTTCTCCGCCGACGTCACGATCATGGAAGAGGCGAATGAATTTGTCGCGCGCTTCAAAGACGGCAAGGGCGAGTTGCCGCTCATCACCTCGTGCTGCCCGTCGTGGACCGACTACATGGAAAAGCTGCACAGCGATTTTATTCCGAATTTTTCTACTACCAAATCACCGCAGCAAATCATGGGTGTGCTGGCCAAAACCTATTATGCAAAAAAAATGCAGATCGACCCTGCGAAGATGAAAATGGTGTCGATCATGCCGTGCACCGCAAAGAAGTACGAGATCACGCGCGACCATGAGATGTTCGCTTCGGGCTATAAAGACGTCGATGTGGTATTGACAACACGTGAACTTGCGCGCATGATCAGACAGGCGGGCATCGATTTCAGAAACCTCGCGCCGGAAAAGGCCGACAATTTTCTCGGCGCCTACTCGGGCGCGGGCACGATGTTCGGCACGACCGGCGGCGTCATGGAAGCCGCGCTGCGCACGGCGCAATTTGTCCTCACCGGGGAAAAATTACCGAAACTCGTCTATGAGGAAATTCGCGGACTCGAGGGCATCAAAGAAACGACAGTGATGATCGCAGGCAATGAAATCCGCATCGCCGTCGCGCACGGCCTGGGCCACGTCGGCGAAGTGCTCGAGCGCGTACGGCGCTCGAAAGCCGCGAACGAGCCCCCTCTTTATCACTTCATCGAAGTTATGGCCTGCCCCGGCGGCTGCATCGGCGGCGGCGGGCAACCCTACGGTGTCACCGACGCGATACGCAGGAAGCGCATGCAGGGGCTGTTCACCGAAGACCGCGACAAGGCAATCCGCTGCTCGCATGACAACGGCGAGGTGCAGCAGGTCTACAGCGAATTTCTCGGCGAGCCGTTGTCAGAAAAAGCACACCACCTGCTGCACACCACATACCACGCGCGGCCGGTGTACCAGAAATGATGCTGAAGATTGCCGCACCCCGTTCATTGGCTGCTGTGCCGCTGCTGCTTCTTGCCGAGGCAAACACTGCCGCATATGAAATCCATTTTTTTAGCGATCATGCCGATGCTGTGCGTGGCCTGCACGACGGGAGTTTTGACTTGTTGTGTACCGGTTTTACCGAACTCGATCGTTCGCAATTGCTATGCACTTACGTTTGGGGTTTGTCGGCACTGATGGTGCGCGACGCATCTCTGAAGACCATGGCGGATTTATCGCGTTACTGCGAGAGCCATTA
>CAYHJO010000094.1:0-15350 GCA_964356715.1 uncultured Turneriella sp.
CCCGAATCGCTGTTCCAGATTCCCATCTATGTCTCGAAAGCGGTGATCCGCTCGTTGTTTATCGTGTTTATTCTCAATGCGTTTCTTTCGGTGCTGTTCTACTTATGACACGCAGCAGCCGGTTCATATCAGCCCTTCTGCTGTCTGCGGCGTCGAGCGCGCTTTTTGCCGGTAATGAGAGCAGGCAGAGCGCGCGGTTTTTGCCGCGCGAGAGCGGGCCGGTCGCATCCCCGTTGCAGATCGCCGGCATCGATTTTCTGCTGCCCGGTTATGGCACGTATATGCAAAACAAGACCGGTTACGCGGCTATCTATTTCGGCGCAAATCTCGCGAGTCTCGCTGCCATCTACGTAGCGTGGCGCAACTGGCGCTTCTATGAATCGGCGTATGAGGCCGCCGCAGTGCGCCAGGCGATCGAACCCGATAAGCTGTACTTTCAGGATCCCGCAGGAGGGACCGATTTCTATTCGCTGCAGGATATCAAAAACCGTGCGGAGCGCGGGCAGCTGTTTTTCGCCGTTTCGGTAGTAGCGAACATCGCGCTGCGCGCCTTCAGCGCGTGGCACTCATGGTCGCTCGCTGACGAAGCGCGCACGCAGTCAGGCCCGCGCTATGAATTTTATCCCGATCAGTCAGGGGGTGTGAGAGCGCAGGGTGGGTATTATTTTTATTTTTGATTTTTTTAGCCCCGGGCTAAAAAAATTATTATTGATTCGCTTTCGCGTTCGACGCCATCTTCAGGTAATAACCCTTCACGTCATACCATGTCTGGCCGGTGCCCGCAAAGTTGATCGCTTCGATGTGGTCGACGCCGGTGGTGAGCAGGCCGTAAGAAGGTCCGCCCATCCACGTGCCCCATTTGTGCGAAGACAAAGGCACAACACCGTCGTTGTCGCCACCCTGGCCGTTAAACACGCCGCCCGCCCAGGTAATCGGGTAAACGAGGCCCATTAAAGGGTGCTGAATCAGATCTGGCAGCGTGATCTTCGAACCGTACGAATAATACTTCACGCCCGCGATATTTGGGTTCGCTGAGTTGAGTGCGTTGACATTCGACACCGTCAGCGAGGCTGTCATCGCAATGAGATCTTGTTTGGTCTTACCATAGATCAGCTGCGAAAGCAGATTCACCAGCGTGTTGACCGAAGGCTGCAGCCACGAAGGTATCGCGGCCAGAGTGATATCGGCGACCGGCGTACCGCGGTTTACGCCGTTGACCGAGGTGATTGTTGAGACTTTTGAAGCCATGCCGAGCGAGCTCACCATATAGCGTGAAACCAAGGCGCCTTGCGAGTGTGCGAGAATATGCACTTTTGTAAATCCATTGGCGGCCATCCATGTGTTGATCTGGTTGCGCTGGTCGTTCGCGCGGTTGGCCACAGATTGAATTGGGTTCGTGCCCGGGGTCAGAACCGCAGCGCCCTGATTGCGCAGGTGCGTGTCCATGCCGCCCCAATATTTGATCGCACCGCCGAACAGGCCCACGGTGTCGTCAAAACCCAGAATACCGTGCGAGAGCACGATCGGGTATGAACCCGCGAGTGGCTTGGTTGTACTGCCAGAACCTGCATGCAGAAACGACGCTGAAAACAGCAGCAAAACACCTATATAAAGAGATTTCATTTTGACTCCCAACACATGTACGCTTACGGGCACCCGTGGCACCCTGCGCTTATCTGGCTCGCTTTAGTAGTTACTAAAGCCTTTGCGGATTTTCCGCGAACCTACAGTTAAATGCCATCAGTTCACTATGCAGTGCCAAAAATACTGCAATTTCTGACAGGTTTGTCAGAAAAAGTAGTGGAGGGCGCCTCCCTCGCAGAGCCTCGGGCACGGCTCCGATCCCTTCCGCAAGATACGCCGAGAACAGCACCTGCCCCAAAAAACCTATTTTTATTGTCACCCTGACGCAAATTCAAAAACTGACTTCCTGTACTTGGTGGCTGAAACTCAGACGAAAATCCGTCTGAGAAGCATGGATTACAAAACCAGTGCGAACTTTTATTATTTGAGGCTTTGTCGCGCAGACGGTCCCAAAGATTTGCTTGCAAATCTATGGGGTGCAGTGTGCGGCAGAGCCAACTATATTGAGGAGAACGTAAATGGCAAAAGAGAAATTTGACAGAAGTAAAACACACGTAAACGTAGGTACAATCGGCCACGTTGACCACGGTAAAACCACGCTGACAGCGGCGATCACAACTGTGCTCGCGCGTAAATTCGGCGGCAAAAACAAAGCGGTATCCTACGCTGAGATCGATAACGCTCCAGAAGAGCGCGCGCGCGGTATTACCATCGCAACATCGCACCAGGAATACGAAACAGCAAACCGCCACTATGCACACGTTGACTGCCCGGGCCACGCTGACTATGTGAAGAACATGATCACTGGTGCGGCACAGATGGACGCAGCGATTCTCGTTGTATCCGCTGTCGACGGTCCAATGCCACAGACTCGTGAGCACATTCTGCTCGCAAAGCAAGTCGGTGTTCCTCAGATCGTTGTATTCCTTAATAAAGTCGACATGCTGCCAGAAGGCGATCGTAAAGAAATGCAGGAGCTCGTTGAGATGGAAGTCCGCGACCTGCTGACAAAATACGGCTTTCCGGGCGGTGAAGTTCCATTTGTTGCCGGTTCAGGCCTCAAGGCTGTCGAGGGCGACGCAGGCGAGCTCGGCGAAGGCGCGATTCTGAAACTCGCGGAAACTCTCGACTCATACGTGAAAGATCCGGTGCGCGTTGTGGACAAACCGTTCCTGATGCCTGTCGAAGACGTATTCTCGATCACTGGCCGCGGTACCGTATGTACTGGCCGTGTAGAGCGCGGTAAAGTGAACGTGAACGAAGAGATTGAAATCGTCGGCCTGCGCGAAACGCAGAAAACCATCGTCACAGGTATCGAAATGTTCCGCAAGCTGCTCGACTTCGGTCAGGCCGGCGACAACGTGGGCCTGCTGCTCCGTGGTACAAAGAAAGAAGACGTTGAGCGTGGTCAGGTAATCGTGAAGCCAGGCTCGGTGAAGCCACACAAGAAATTTTCGGGTGAAGTGCTTGTTTTGACAAAGGACGAAGGTGGCCGCCACACTCCGTTCTTTGACAAATACCGTCCGCAGTTCTACTTCAGAACTACTGACGTAACAGGTACAATCAACCTGCCAACGGGTGTTGAAATGGTTAACCCCGGTGACAACGTGACGATCACGGCTGAACTGATCAGCCCGATCGCGATGGAAGAGGGCTTACGCTTCGCGATTCGCGAAGGTGGCCGTACAATCGGCGCCGGCGTTGTCGGCAAGATTCTGGAATAAGAGAAAATATGGCCGCTCAGAAGATACGCGTTAAACTCAAGTCGTTCGACCAGCGGCTGCTCGATCAGTCGACCGGTGACATCGTAGGCACTGTGCAGCGTACCCGCGCGAAAATCGCGGGTCCCGTGCCGCTGCCGACGAAGATCGAAAAATTCACAGTTCTCCGGTCGACGTTCGTCTACAAAGACGCACGCGATCAGTACGAAATGCGCACGCATTCACGGCTGATCGACATTCTCGAACCAACAGAAGATACCATCGACGCGCTGATGAAGTTACAGCTTCCAGCGGGCGTTATGGTTTACATCAAATCTTGATAGATTAAGATAAAGGGATTTCAAAATGCAAAAAGGCTTGCTTGCAAAAAAAATCGGAATGCTCAGCGTCTGGAACGATGCGGGTGAGCAGGTCGCGGTCACCGCGGTGCAGGCAGGTCCATGCCCGGTTCTCCAGGTGAAAACGAAAGAGAAAGATGGTTATTCCTCCATCCAGATCGGTTTCGGCGACATTGCTGAAAAGGCCGTGGCAAAAGCTGCAAAAGGCCACCAGAAAGTGGCAAAAGAAAAGGCCGGAAAGTATGTTCGCGAGGCGATTGAGCTGCGCGACTATGCGACTGATAAGCAGGCGGGCGATGCGCTCACCTGCGACCAGTTTCAGCCCGGTGAAAAAATCTACGTTACGGGCACCAGCAAAGGCAAAGGTTTTGCCGGTGTTGTGAAACGTTACAACTTCCACGGCGGCAAAATGTCGCACGGCTCAAAATTTCACCGCGCACCAGGATCTATCGGTAACCGCAAAATTCCCGGTGAAGTCCAGAAAGGCAAGAGAATGCCGGGCCATAAGGGCGCGCGCAGCGCGACGGTGAAAAACGTCGAAGTGTTCCGCATTCTACCTGATCAGAATGTAGTATTGCTCAAGGGAGCAATACCGGGCGTCAAAGGCGCAACGGTCTTCCTGTATCAAAATTAAGGATTAGCAATGGCATCCCTCAAAGTATATTCAAACACCGGCTCCAGTTCAGGAGAAGCGGCGATCTCTGACAAGATTGCCTCCCTGAAGGTGAACAAGCACCTGATCTGGGAAGTGATCAAAGCAGAGCAGGCCAACGCGCGCCAGGGCACGCACAAAACAAAAACCAAGGCCGAGGTGTCCGGTGGCGGTAAAAAGCCATGGAAACAAAAAGGCACCGGTAACGCGCGTCAGGGCTCAACCCGCTCGCCGCAGTGGCGCCACGGCGGTATCGTTTTTGGTCCGCTGCCGCGCGACTATACAGACGGTATCTCACGCCAGAAGAAGCAGGTCGGTGTGGCGCATATTCTCGCGCAGAAAGTTCAGGATAAAAAAGTCGTCGTGTATGACGGTTTGAATCTCGACAAGCCATCTGCAAAGACAGCGTTCGAGACCATCAGCAAAATTACTCAGGGTGCGAAATTGCAGACAGAAGGCCGCGAGAAAAAGAAGCTGCGCCAAAACAGCAACAAAGCACGCCACTCGATCGCAGTGATCATGTCTTCGTCAGAAACCAAAGACGCAAAGTCGCTGCGCAATATTCCGTGGGTGAAACCACTGAATTCGTCGCGCATTGCTGCTACCTCTCTCTTTTACAATGAAGGTCTGGTGATCAGCAAGGCAGCCCTGCAGGAACTCGATAAGAAGTTCTCTGCTTTACTATAGAGGAAATATGAACCTGTACGATGTAATTAAGAAACCTCTGGTGTCTGAAAAGGCCGAAGGCCTGCGGGCGCAGAACTGCTACGTGTTCGAAGTGGACATTAATGCAAACAAGACTCTTGTGAAGCAGGCGATCCGCAAAATTTTCGGTGTGACGCCGCTCAAGGTGAATACGCTGGTGAGCCGCTCGGACGCAAAAGCCACGCGCTACAATATCGGCCATACGCCGCGGCGTAAAAAAGCGTATGTGTATCTTGGCAAAAACGACAAGATCGCACTCTTTGAAGGAGTATAAAGAAGTTTATGCCAATTAAAAGATTTACTCCGAGAACTCCGACACTCCGCTACAAAACTGTTCTTCAGTCGAATGAAGTCACAGAATCCCAGCCGCACAAACCGCTGCTGGTCTATCTGAAAGAGACGGCCGGCCGCAATAACGCAGGCCGCATCACTGTGCGTCGCCGCGGCGGCGGTCACAAACGCCGGTTCCGCATTGTGGATTTCCGCCGCAATAAGCTGAATATTCCAGCGGTCGTCGAAACTGTCGAGTACGATCCGAACCGCTCCGCGAACATTGCTCTTGTCTGCTATGCAGACGGTGCGCGTGCATATATCATCGCTCCGCAGGGCCTCAAAGTGGGCCAGAAGATCGTTTCCGGCGAAAAAGTTGAAATCGAAATCGGCAATGCAGCTCCGATCGGCACTTTGCCCATCGGTGCCAACGTGCACAACGTCGAACTGACCTTGGGTCGTGGTGGCCAGCTGGCACGTTCAGCGGGGTCATTTGCGATTATCACTGGCCGCGACGGCGAATACACAATCGTCAAGCTGCCATCGGGAGAAACCCGCAAGATCCACAGCCGCTGCATGGCGACAATCGGCATCGTGGGCAACCACGAACACGAACTCGTCACGATCGGTAAAGCCGGCCGCTCACGCTGGCTCGGCAAACGCCCGCGCGTACGTGGTGTGGCCATGAACCCTGTCGACCACCCGCTGGGTGGTGGTGAGGGTAAAACTTCAGGTGGTCGCCATCCGGTGACTCCATGGGGTAAGCCAACACGCGGCAAAAAAACACGCAATAAGCGCAAGGCATCTGAACGTTTTATCGTTTCACGCAAAGTACGTACCCGAGGTGGTGAATAATGTCCCGTTCTCTCAAAAAAGGTCCTTTTATTGACCAGCACTTGTTCAAAAAGGTGGAAAAAGCCAAGGCAACCAGCGACAAAAAGCCAATTAAAACCTGGTCACGCCGCTCGACCATTTTTCCCGAAATGATCGGCATGACGTTTCTTGTGCACAACGGCAGCAAGTTCATTCCTGTTTTTGTGAATGAAAACATCGTTGGCCACAAACTCGGCGAATTCGCTCCCACGCGCACATACAAGGGGCATACAAGCCTCGATAAGAAAAAGACAGCTCCGGCGCCGTCTAAATAGGACTCAACATGGAATCCAAAGCATCAGTTGATCAGGTGAGAATGTCGGCGCGCAAAATGCGCCTTGTTGCCAATGAAATCCGTGGCTACGAATATCCGGAAGCAGTGGATATTCTGAAACACATTCCGCGCAAAAGTTCTCGTGTCATTCTGAAAGCACTGGTCAGCGCCGCAGCAAACGCACGGGTGATTAACCCGGGTGTCGACGAGCGGGCGCTCTTCATCAAAAAGATATTCGTCGACGGCGGCCCGCTGATGAAGCGCTTCATGCCGCGCGCGCGTGGTCGCGCAGATCGCATTCAGAAGAAGACATCAAAACTGACAATCGTGCTGTCAGACGAAGGTTAAAAAATGGGACAAAAAACAAATCCGATCGGCTTACGCCTCAAAATCACGCGCACATGGGACAGCGTCTGGTACCACAAAAAAGAATCCTACGCGGCAATCCTGCACGAAGACCTCAAAATCCGTAAACATATCAAAGACCGCTTCAACAAGAGCGGCATCGTTAAGGTCGGCATCGAGCGTTTTCCTGAGAAGGTGCACGTGAAGCTGCACAGCACGAAGCCGGGTCTTGTTATCGGTCAGCAGGGGAAAAAAATCGAGGCGCTCAAAGCTTCACTGCGTACCATGGTGACGAAGCCGCTCGAAGTCAAGATCATCGAAGTCGCAAAGCCCGACGGCTCTGCGCAGGCGCTGGCCGAGTCGGTGGCGCTGCAGCTCGAAGACCGTATGGCATTCCGCCGCGCGATGAAGATGGCGCTGCGTTCGGCAATCCGCGCCGGCGCGCTGGGTGTGCGCGTGATGGTGTCTGGCCGTTTGAACGGTGCCGATATGGCGCGCCGCGAGCAGTATCTCGAAGGCCGCGTACCACTGCACACGCTGCGCGCGATTATCGACTATGGCACGGCTGAAGCCGATACCACTTTCGGCAAGATCGGCGTCAAAGTATGGATTTATAACGGCGATTATCTGGAAGCAAAAGAGACAGACGAAGACAAATACACGGTAAAACGCCGCGAGGCTTGAGGCTAAAATATGTTGGCACCAAAAAGACTGAAATGGCGTAAGCCGCACACCCTGAACCTGCGAGGGTTCTCCAAGGGTGGTAATACGGTTGCTTTCGGCGACCTGGGCCTTAAGGCCGTGTCGGGCGAACGCATCACCTCACGTCAGATCGAAGCTGCGCGTGTGGCGATGATGCGGCATGTGCGCCGCGGCGCCAAAGTGTGGATCCGTATTTTCCCCGATCGCCCTGTCACAAAAAAACCCGCTGAAACCCGCCAGGGCAAAGGCAAGGGCAGTGTGGAATATTACGTCGCAATCGTTAAACCCGGCAAAGTGATGTTCGAAATGGGCGGGGCGGACGAAAAAGTGATGACGGAAGCACTGACGCGCGCCGCGTCAAAGCTCCCCATTAAGAGCAAAATCGTCAAGCGGGCCAAGTAAATGATGTTGTTTGACGGTATGTTTCAAAATCAAAATATGGACTTCTCCCATGGCTAAAGCGGATAAGAAAAAAGCAACAAAAAAGGTGAATTTTGCGGAGCTCACAGACGCAGAATTGAGCCGATACCACGGCGATTTTCGCAAGGAATTGCAGGAAATCCGTTTCAGTCTCGTGACATCATCTTACACAAACAACGCGCGCGTCGGCACTCTTAAAAAAGATATTGCCCGCATTCTGACAGTGCAGAACCAGCGCAAAACACAGGCGGTTAAGGCATGAGCGAGCAGAAAAAGGCGAAAAAAACCGTTCAGGGGCTTGTCGTTTCAGCCAAGACCCCCAAGACAATCGTGGTAAAGATTGCATACCGTAAACAGGATGCACATTTCAAAAAGACCATCCACCAGACCAAGAAAGTGATGGCGCACGACGAGAAGACAGAGGCACGCGAAGGCGACACAGTGATTATTGAAGAGTCGCGCCCGCACTCAAAAAACAAGCGCTATGCGCTGCAGAAGATTGTGACACGCAAGGCCGACGAAGTGCCTGCAGTAGGATAAGAGGCAGATATGTTACAAATGCTTTCATGGCTGAAGGTTGCGGATAACACCGGAGCGCGTCAGGTTCAGCTGATTAAGGTTCTCGGCGGTTCTAAGAAGCGCTATGCCGGCGTGGGCGACGTTATCGTCGTCGCGGTGAAATCTGCGACACCCGCATACGGCATTAAAGACTCGATGGGCAAAAAGGACCATAAGAAGCAAGTCCAGCGCGCCGTGATCGTGCGCACCAAAAAAGAGCTGCGCCGCGCTGACGGTTCGTACATCCGCTTTGACGAAAACGCCTGTGCGCTGATCGATAACCAGAATAATCCCAAGGGAACGCGTATCTTCGGACCAGTGGCTCGCGAGCTGCGCGACCGCCAGTTCATGAAGATCATTTCTCTGGCGCCCGAAGTATTGTGAGGATCTATGAAAGCTGCGCCTGAAAAAACCAAGACACGCCTCAAAGTCAAAGACGAAGTGATCGTCGTTGCCGGCAAACATAAGAAATCCCGCGGCGAAGTGCTGCGCATCGATCGCGAAAAACTGCAGGTCGTTGTCAAGGGTGTAAACCTGAGAAAACGCTTTGCGCGGCCGACGCAGGAAAACCCGAAGGGGGGCATCATCGAAATCGAAATGCCGATTGCGCTGTCAAACGTTCAGTATTACGATTCTAAAGAAAAAAAGGCCACGCGCATTGCATATGGTCAGGACAAAGGCGGAAAAAAGGCGCGTCTGTCGATCGCCTCTGACCGCAAAAGGACATTGGATTAATTTATGGCAACGGCAACGGTAAAATCAAACCCCCCGCGTCTGCGTAAGCTCTACAACGAAAAAATCCGCGGTGAGCTGAAGCAGGAGCTCGGCGTATCTTCCATCATGCAGGTACCCGTACTGAAGAAGATCGTTCTGAATGTGGGTGCAGGCTTTGCGGTAGCGAACCCCAAATCGCTCGACTCGGTCGTCAGCGAAATTGCGGCGATCACGGGACAAGCTCCCGTAAAAACCCGCGCCAAAGAGGCAATTTCAAACTTTAAGCTGCGTGAGAATCTCGCGATCGGTGTCATGGTAACGCTGCGCGGTGACCGCATGTATGAATTTCTCGACCGTCTGGTCAGCATTGCATTGCCGCGCGTGCGCGACTTTGCCGGCCTGAGCCCGAAATCTTTTGATGCCCGTGGCAATTACAGCCTGGGCATCAAAGAGCAGATTATCTTCCCTGAAATCTCTTTTGATGATGTTGACCAGATCCATGGTATGGACGTCACGCTGGTAATGCAGTCCGCAGGGCCTGAACACTCAGCGAAGCTGCTGGAGAAATTCAATTTCCCGCTGCGCAAGAATACCAAGTCGGAAAATAAATAAGGAACGGAACAGAGTATGGCAAAGAAATCAATGCTGATCAAGGCGGCGCGTAAGCCGAAATATTCAGCACGCGGATACAACCGTTGCCCGCTTTGCGGCCGTGCGCATGGTTACATGCGCCGTTTTGAAATGTGCCGTATCTGTTTTCGCGAAAACGCGTCACGGGGCTTAATCCCGGGCGTTAGCAAATCTTCCTGGTGAGAAAAATATGACAAACGATCTTATAGCTGATATGTTGACGCGCATCCGCAACGCGGGTCGCGCAGGGCACGAAAACGTCGAAGTACGCATAAACAACGTATGCGAGAAAATCCTCGGCATCATGAAAACCGAAGGTTTTATAGACAGTTACGTCGTCTTTAAGAGCTCCGCAGCGCGCATGGCGAAAATTGATCTGCGCTATTACCAGAGCAAGCCTGTATTCTCTGCGATTGAAAGGGTGTCAAAACCTGGTCGCCGTATCTATCTGCCGTGGAAAGAAATTCGCCCGACGCGAAACAACATGGGTCTGAGTATTTATTCGACGCCAAAGGGTGTTCTTTCGGAAAAAGAAGCGAAGTTCCAGCATGTCGGCGGGGAATATCTCTGCCGCATTTATTGAGGTAATATGTCACGTATCGGAAATAAACCCATCGATCTGCCTGCGGGAGTTACAATCACTGCGGCTGCAGATCAGGTGACTGTCAAAGGACCGAAAGGTTCGCTGCAGACCCCGATTTTTCCGGGTTTGAAAGTCGACGTTGCAGGTAACATAGCGCGCGTTACCCGCGAAAATGATGAGAAGGATCTGCGCGCGAAGCACGGCCTGGTTCGTTCGTTGTTGCAGAATTGTGTCACCGGGACAACAACCGGTTATTCACAGATTCTGATTCTCCAGGGTGTTGGGTACCGCGCGCAAAAAAAGGGCAAAGACGTCGTTTTCAGCCTCGGTTTTTCTCACGATGTAATATTCAAAGAGCCAGCGGATGTAGTGGTCGACGTGCTGGAAAACACCAAGCTCAAAGTCTCGGGTGTTGATAAGCAGCGCGTTGGTCAGGTTGCGGCTCAGATACGCGGATTTAAGGAGCCGGAACCTTACAAAGGCAAAGGTATCCGTTACGAAAATGAGCATGTTCGTCGCAAGGCCGGCAAAGCCGGTAGCAAGAAATAACAGGGGATAATAGATGCCATCGGTAGCAAGACTTAATCGACAAAAAGCAAAGCGAGTAGCACGTGTACGTGCTTCGCTGCGCCGTGGAAACCGCGCCGGCAAGCGCCGTATCTATTTCCACGTTTCAGGAAAGCATCTGTATGCGCAGGTGTTTGATGATGCAGCGGGCAAAACTCTGCTTTCCTGCTCAACGCTGGATAAAGCAGTGCAGAGCAGCGAGACAAAATCATTCAAAAGCAAAGTTTATTCAGCTAAACTGGCGCAGACGCTGGTGGCGAAGATGGAATCTGCTAAGCTGAAACTCGATGAAGGGTATATTTTTGACCGCGGTGCAAAACTGTATCATGGTCGCGTGAAGAGCTTTGCGGATGCACTCCGCGAAAAGGGCGTCAAGATCTGACGGTAAATTATGGAAGAATCAAAGCAAGGCAGAAAACCGGGTGGTCGCAAGAAAGGCGGTCCGAAAGAAGGAATAAAAAAGAACCTTCTGGAAATCGACGGACAAACAATTGAGCTCACCGAGCGCGTCGTCAGCATGGCGCGAGTGGCGAAAGTCGTGAAAGGCGGAAGGCGCTTCTCTTTCAATGCGCTTACCGTTGTCGGTGATGGCCAGTCGTATGTGGGCCTCGGCTTCGGCAAAGCAAAAGAAGTTCCCGAGGCGATCCGTAAATCGATCGAAGACGCTAAGAAGAACGTCATGCGCATTCGCCGCAAAGGCAGCAGTATTCCCCACGAGGTGGTGGGGCGCTTTAAATCTGCGCGCGTGCTGCTGAAGCCGGGGTCTCCGGGTACGGGTATTATTGCGGGTGCATCTGTGCGCGCGATTGTGGAGCTCGCAGGTATTCATGATATTCTGACAAAATGCCTGGGTTCTTCGAACCCACTGAATATTGTGAAGGCGACGCTCGACGGTTTGCGTCAATTGGGCAGTATTGAGGAAATGAAAGCACGGCGCGGAATTCCGCTGCCGGTGTTATTCGGAAATTATGCAAAAATGCGCCGTGATGAGAAGCGTAAGGCGAGCGGAGCCGCAATACCGGCAGCGCCAGTGGCGCCGGCAGTGGCTGCGCCGGTGATCGCAGCGCCGGTTGTACCAACGACCTGAGGGTAAATAAATGAAAAAAGTTCGCATCACACAAACACGCAGCAACATCCGCAAGTCAGACAAGCAGAAAGCGACGCTGATGGCACTCGGTCTGCGCCGTGTCGGAATGTCGCGTGAGCACGTGGTAACTCCGCAGCTTAACGGCATGATCAAAAAAGTGGACTTTCTCATCAAGGTAGAGGCAATCTGATGAACGAACTCAAACCCAACGCCGGCGCCAACAAGCGGCCGAAAATTGTGGGCCGCGGTACATCGAGCGGTCACGGTAAAACTTCAGGTCGCGGTGGCAAAGGCCAGACAGCGCGCAATGGCGGCAATATCCCCGCGCGTTTTGAAGGTGGTCAGTGGCCACTGTATCGCCGCATTCCAAAACGCGGTTTCCAGAATGCATTCCGTAAAGAATTTACTCCTGTGAATATTCTCGTGCTCGCGAAGTATATTGCCGAAGGCAAACTCAGCGACGCGGGTATCGACTTGGCAGCGCTGAAAAAAGCGGGTCTCGTGCCCAAAAGCTCAGAAGCCTGGAAGCTCTTGGGCAAAGTCGACGGCAAACAGGTTTCGCTTTCGGGCAAGAACATCAAAGCGGATGCGGTGAGCGAAGCGGCGCGCAAAATTGCCGAAGGCGCAGGCGCAAAAGTCGAAGTAATCGTGCCAAAGTCAAAAGTTCTGGAAAAAGGCAGGAAAGCCAGCCGCTCGGGATCGCTGCCGGTAAAAAAATAAATGGTCCGTGCAATAGTCACCATCTTTACTGTCCCCGATCTTCGCAAGAAGATCCTGTTCACTCTGGGTATGCTGCTGCTGTTCCGCGTCGGCGCGCACATCACGGTACCGGGACTGGATTTTAAAGTATTGCACGACTATTTCAGTAAAGCCGCGGGTGGCCAGAGCGGCAACCTGACAGATTATATCGACCTCTTTGCCGGCGGTGCCTTCAAGCGCCTTTCGGTTTTTGCGCTCGGCATTATGCCATATATTTCCGCTTCGATCATCATGCAGATCATGATGGTTGCGGTGCCGTCGCTGCAGCGCCTTGCGAAAGAAGGCGATTTCGGCCGCAAGAAGATCAACCAGTACACGCGCTACGGCACAGTTCTGCTCTGCGCATTGCAGGCATACGGTATCACGGTCTATATCACTTCTCTGCACTTCGAAGCGCAGCAGGGTGGTAAGGGTTTGCTCATTGCGGGTGGCCCCGGCTTCAGCTTTACTGCGATGACAATGCTCACTATTACGGCGGGCACGATTCTGCTGATGTGGATGGGCGAACTCATCACTGAACGCGGTATCGGCAACGGTACATCGCTGATCATTTTTGCCGGTATTATCGCAGGTGCACCTGCGGCGCTGGGTCAATTCCTGGGTGACATCCGCAGCAACCAGGCCGATGCGATTCTCGCACTCATTCTGCTGATTCTCTTTATTGCGATGATAGGCATGTCGATTCTGTTGAGCGAAGGCCAGCGCAAGATACCTTTGCAATACGGTAAGCGCATCGTCGGTCGCCGTATGGTACAGGGTGCCAGCCAGACGCTGCCCATCAAAGTGAACGCTGCAAACGTGATGCCGATCATCTTCGCATCGTCGCTCATGATCTTTCCCTCACAGATCGCGAGTTACTTTGGTTCGCGCTACCAGGGCTTTGCCGAAACCATCCAGAAATATCTGGCCCCGGGTACGCTGACCTATTTTATCATCTATATCATGTTGATTCTCTTCTTCGCTTATTTCTATACCACGATCCAGTACAATCCGAAAGAAATTGCTGAGGCGCTCAAGAAGAACGGCGGATATATACCCGGTGTACGTCCGGGCGCGCATACGGAAGAAACGCTCGAGCGCATTTTGAACAGAATCACACTCTCGGGTGCGATCTTTCTCGCTTTTGTGGCGATTGCACCTGATATATTCATCAAACTCTGGAGCCTCGAGAAATATTCACAGCTCATTCACCTGTTCGGCGGCACATCGCTGCTGATTACCGTAGGTGTTGCCCTCGATACGCTGAAGCAGATCGAAAGCCAGCTCATCATGCGCCACTATGACGGATTTATGGATCGCTCCAAAAAAGGTGCGGGCCGTGCACGGGCGGTAAGGTAAGAACTTGTGGTGAGCGGAGTCGAACCATGCAGTTGATCTTTTTGGGACCGCCGGGGGCAGGCAAGGGCACGCAGGCAAAGATTTTCCTAGACCGTTCAGGAATCGTACAGATTTCGACGGGAGACATCCTGCGTGCAGCTGTCAGCAGAGGCACAGACCTCGGCAAACAGGCCAAAGCCTTCATGGATAAGGGCGAACTGGTCCCCGATTCTGTTGTTATTGGTATCATAGAGCAGCGTATTCAGGAAGCCGACTGCAAAAAGGGATTTGTGCTCGATGGTTTTCCGCGTACGATTGAGCAGGCAGAGGCTCTGGATGCAATTCTCGCCAAACTCAATATTGCGCTCAACCACGTCGTGAATTTCGAAGTGGCCGACGAAGAGCTGGTGCAGCGCCTGCTGGGCCGTGCCGCGCAGGAAGGCCGCTCAGACGATAATCCTGAATCCATAAAAAATCGCTTGCAAATTTTTAAAGATAAGACACAGCCCCTGATACGCTATTACGAAAGCAAGAAAATCCTCCGCCATATTAACGGCACAGGTTCGACGGCAGAGATCGCCGAAAAAGTCAAGACCGTTGTCGGAGTATGACGTGGCGGTCAAGATTTATACGAGCAAAGAGGTTTCGCAGATCATGGAATCGGGCATGATCGCCTATGAAGCCCATATGCGCATCCGTGAGCGCATCCGCCCCGGCGTTTCCACCGCCGAGTTGGATGAAGTGGCGCGCGAGTTCATATACTCCAAAAAGGCAAAACCCGCTTTTCTGGGGCTGTATGGTTTTCCCGCGTGCATTTGCGCGTGCCTGAACGACAGTGTGGTGCATGGTATTCCCGATAAGAAAACCATCATCAGAGAGGGGGATGTAGTGAGCATCGACCTCGGCGTCGGCTACAATGGTTATTTTTCGGATACGGCGTGGACGTGGCCCGTGGGCGAGGTTTCGGACGAAGCGCGCGAGCTGGTGACAGTCACACAGCAGTGTCTGTACAAGGGCATCGCTGAGGCGCAGGTCGACAATCGCATCGGCGCGATCGGCGAAGCCGTGCAGAAGCATGCCGAGAACCACGGTTACGGCGTCGTACGCCAGCTGGTGGGTCATGGCATCGGAAAGGCGATCCATGAAGAACCGCAGGTGCCGAATTTCGGCCGCCGCAAAGATGGAATAAAAATACGCGCCGGGATGGTTATCGCGATTGAACCGATGATCAATGCCGGTACGTACGATGTA
>CAYHJO010000095.1:0-15233 GCA_964356715.1 uncultured Turneriella sp.
GAAAAGACGCCGAGCCACATAAAGACACAGCCCCATTCGCGCAGCACGCCGGAAAAGATCGGGGTGACAATACGCAGCACGCCGTACGAGCCGAGCTTGAGAAAAAGGCCTGAGAGCAGCAGCGTACCGATCGGTGCCTGCGTGTGCGTCAGCGGCAGCCATGCGTGGAACGGGAATACCGGCATCTTGACCAAAAATGCGACCATGAAGAACAGAAACAGCAGGCGTTGTTTGTCGGCGGGCATATTCGCCATCTCTGTATTAAAGACCGATTTGAAATCAAAATCGCCACCCACGCGCGGCACGTGGTACACTATGGCTACAAAGGCCGCGATCATGAAGGCCGAAGAAGCAAATGTATAAATGAAGAAATTTACAGCAGCTTTCTGCCGCTCTTCGAGGCCGTAGCGCCACAGCAGAATCACTAAAGGAACCAGGAAAAGTTCCCAGAGTGCAAAGAACGTAATGAAACTGTACGCAGAAAAAACACCCAGAACGATCGCTTCGAGCACCAGGAACATACTCCAGAACAGGCGCGACCCTTCTTCAGCATTTCCAGCCTGCTGCAGGCGCATGGTATTTAAAGAGAACAGTGCCGCCACAAAAAACAACAGGCAGGCCGTAAGAAACAGCGGCATCGAAATGCCGTCGACGGCAAACGAAAGATTAATACCAGAACCGCCGCTGGTCCACAATACTTCGCGCAGCTGGCTCTCTGCATAGTTCGCGGCAAAGCGCCGCTGCATTACAATCGCCGAGATGAAAGAGACGAGTGTCGCCATAACCGCCAGCGCGGCATTGCGTTTAGCCGCCGGAGATCCTTTGCCGCCGTCGCGCAACAGAAAGATAATCAGCGCGGCGCAAAGAGGAGCAAGTATGGAAACGCTGATCATTTTACACCGTACCCAGAAGTATCAGCAACAGAAGCAGAATGCCTGCAAAAGAATACGCGGCATAATGCGCCAGCGCGCCCGTCTGCAACCGGGCGATAATTCCGCCGACCGCCTGCACAAACTGTCCCATACCGTCAGACATCGCTGGAATAATGCGGAAATCGGTGTCGCTGACTTTGTCGGCAATTTTGCGATAGGTATTCACAAACACAGCCTGGTAAATTTCGTCAACATAGAGCTTGTTGAGGCTGAGCCGGCTGAGAATACCATGATATGCACCCTCGGCAACCGGACGGCGGCGCAAGATACCATACCAGACAATTGCGCCGGTCACGCCGATAAGCGCGGCGGAGGTACCGGCCACGACGACCAGAAGTTCCGAGTGGTGCGCAAGGTGCCACTGCATCTGCGATACAAAATCATATGGCGCAACGGGCAGATTATGATTAAAATAAGAGAAAAACCGCGATTCATAACCAGTGAACAATGCCGGCAGACCAAACCAGCCAGCAGCCACCGCGGGAGCTGCGAGCAGAATCAGCGGCAGATAAAAGCTTACGGAAGGTTCTGTTGTATGTTCCTCTGCATGGTGCTCAGGTGAGTCGGATGCCGTGCTGCCTGCGGTGCGGCCGTCTTCGGTCTCTCGCTTCAAGAGCGGAGCCGAACCGTGGAAGACGATAATGCCAAGGCGGAAACTATAGAACGCCGTCAGCAGGGAAACCAGCAGGGCAATCGAGCCGATGACCAGGCCACCGCTCTTGAGGGCAAAAGCGGCGCCGAGAATATGATCCTTCGAAAAAAAGCCCGACAGACCTGGCAGACCTGCGAGCGCCGCGAGTGCCAGCCAGAACAGCAACGCCAGCATCGGCCGCGAACGCACCATGCCGCCCATGCGGCGGATATTTTGCTCATGGTGCCTGAAGGTGATCACCGCGCCGGCAGAAAGGAACAGCATTGCCTTGAAAAAGGCATGCGTAAAAAGATGAAAAAAAGCGGCTGCGTAAGCGCCGCTGCCGACGGCCAATACCATGAGTCCCAGTTGCGATACAGTAGAAAACGCCAAAACCTTCTTTATATCAGTCTGCGCCACGGCGATAAAGGCGGCGACCAGCGCAGTCAGCGCACCGGTCCAGGCGACGATCGTAGAGGCCAGAGGCGCCATGACAAACACGGGTTCGAGGCGAAGCATCAGAAATATGCCGGCGGTCACCATCGTCGCGGCGTGGATAAGCGCGGAAACCGGTGTGGGACCAGTCATCGCATCAGGCAACCAGGTGTAGAGCGGCAGCTGTGCGGATTTCGCGGCTGCGGCAATGAAGACCATCAGCGCGATAAAATTCGCGTGGTTTGCCGCGATGCTGCCTTTGGAAAACGCGAGGGCTATCTCGCGGAAATCCGCGGTGTTAGCCACACGAAAGATAGCAAACATGCCAATGAGCAGAGCGGCGTCGCCAATGCGGTTGATGATAAAAGCCTTTTTGCCGGCGCGCTGGGCGGCGTCCTTTTCCACATAAAATGAAATCAGCTTGTACGAAGACAATCCGACTGCTTCCCAGCCCAGGAAGAAGACAAACAGATTACCGGCCACAACGAGCAGCAGCATACTGAACATAAAGAAACTGAGCCACGCAAAGTAGCGCGCATAGTCGTTGCGGCGATCGCTGAGATAACCGACGCTGAAAATCTGCACCATGAGGCCGATAAACAGCACCACGGCGACCATAATGCTCGTGAGCGCGTCGAAACGGAACGCCCAGTCAAGGCGCAGCGGATAGTTGAGGGTGAGCCAGGTCTGCGGAGCGATGATCGTGGCAGATCCCTCACCCGCCAGCGTCGGATGCAGCTGAAGCAGGGAAAAATGCGCCGCGAGCGCCAGCACGAGCGCAGAAATTGAGAACAAGATTGTCCAGTATTGCATGCGCGCCGACGGGCGGCGCAAGGCTACGGAAAAAATGGCAGCATTCAAAACTGACGCAACAAGCGGCAACAACGGCACCGCAACTACCAGATACGGAATCCACTCTTGCTTCATGTATCCTTCAGTTTATCCATGTCGTCGGTCATGACGCTGTGTGTGTTTCGGAAAAGTGCAATGATCAAAGCCAGGCCGATCGCGGCTTCGGCGGCGGCAATCGCCATCACAAACAAAACCATCAGCTGTCCGGTACTGTCGTTAAACCCGCGCGAAAAGGTCACGAACAGCAGGTTTACTGCATTGAGCATAATTTCGACGGACATCAGAATGGCGATGAGGTTGCGGCGGGTGATGACGCCCAGCGCACCAATCGCAAACAGCACAAAGCCCAGTATGACAATTTCGCGGATGGATAACAGATCGGGCATACTATTCCATCTGGCGGCGATCGCGTTTGGCGATCATCACGGCGCCCACGACAGCGACCAACAGCAGAAGCGAGATCAGCTCAAAAGCCAACAGGTAATCGCGGAACAGATTGACCGACAGCACTTGCGATGCCTCTGTCAGCTGCTTACCTGCCTGCACGGCCGTTGTCGGCGTCGCCGCGGGGTTCAGATCACCTTTACCGCTGCGCACCTGCAGCAACAGCAGAACCTGAATCGTAAAAGCGAGGCTGAGCGCACCCACGATTGCGGTGCGGCCAATATTGCTAAGCGGGCTCTCGAAATTCTCTTCGCGCACGGCGATGAGCATGATAACAAAAAGAAACAACACCATGATGGCGCCGACGTAGATTAAGACCTGCAGCGTAGCCAGCACCTCGGCGCCGACCAGGGCATACGTCGCAGCCAGGGCAACGAAGAAGCTGATAAGAAAAAGCGCGGATTTAACCGGATTGCGGTGGAAGACCACACCGAGCGCAGAGCCGGTGAGCACAAAAGCGAAGCAATAGAAGAGGGTTTGCCTGAGGCTGATTTCCTCCATTGCGTGCTATGTTAAAAAGCCGGGTTCGGCGGAAAGAGAAAAACAACCGCAGAATGCAAGCAGGCCTCGCATAGACCCGTTGCTTGCAGGCATTACGGTTGACCCGGTAGGCCGCTGCGTTAACTTCGTGCCCTTATATGAGCAACTGCCGCGTATTCTACGATTTATTCCTGAAGGCAGCCGCCGAAAGGCCTGACCTGTCAACTTTTAAGATCCGCAAGAAAAACGGGAAGATCGAGGGGCGCACCTTCGCTGAAATTCACCAGTTGGTGACGACTATCGCAGCCGGACTCAGCGCCACTGGCATCGGCAACGGCGAGCGCATCACGCTATTGTGCGACAGCTCGCCCAACTGGATCATTGCCGATGCCGGCATCATCGCCGCCGGTGCAGTCAGCGTACCGCGCGGCACCGATGTGACAGACGACGACATTCTCTATATCATCGGCCACAGCGAAAGCCGTTGGGCCATCGTGCAGCAGAAGAAAGACCGCGATCGCCTGCTCAAATTCCAGAAAGAATTACCCAAACTCGAAAAAATCTTCATACTCGAAGATGCGGATTTCAACCTTGCTACCGGCGAAGATACGATTGCGGAAATTTTCGCCGCAGGCACGCATGCCCTTAAGACCGATGCGGGGCTCGTGGAAGCAATTGCCCGCAAGGCAGATCCCGATGCCATGGCGACGATTATCTATACCAGCGGCACCACCGGCGCCCCCAAGGGCGTCATGCTCAACCAGACGGGCTGGCTCAACGCGCTCGATCGCGCGCTCAAGATGAACATCATCGTGAAAAGCGATACCGCGCTGTCGCTGCTGCCCCCCTGGCATGCGTTCGAACGCGCTGTCGAATATGGCGTTGTCATGGCACAATGCGAATTCATGATCAGCGGCATTACCAACCTCAGGCAAGATCTTGCCGAATTCAAACCGACAAGTTTTCCGTCGGTGCCGCGCATCTGGGAATCGCTCTATAACGGCATTTTACAGAAACTCGAAAAAGAACCGCCGGTAAAGAAAGCCATCTTCAATTTCTTTCTCGAAGTCGGCGCGCAGTGGTCAAAGTTCGATGCAATTCTCCACGGCTATGCTCTGCACGTAAAACCCAAAGCACCGTTCGAAGAGGCATGGGAAAAAATCACCGCCGCGGGGGCTATGGCATTCCTGTTTCCGCTGAAACTCGCTTCGGGTCCGATCTTTGCGCCGATTCACCAGGCGATGGGTGGCAGGGTGACTAAATCTGTGTCGGGCGGTTCAGCGCTGCCGCAGATGGTCGACAGGTTTCTCACAGCGATCGGTATCAAGGTGCTCGAAGGTTATGGCATGACAGAAACCTCTGCGCTCATTAGCTTGCGCGATCTCGCAAAACCCGTCAGCGGCACCGTCGGGCGGCCTTTTCCGGGCTACAAAATCAGGCTGAAAGACGAAGCGGGCCGCGAAGTACCGGTCACGCCGGGAGCCAAAGGCACGCTGTGGGTACAATCGAACCAGCTGCTGCTGGGTTATTACAAACGGCCCGAGCTGAATGAAGTCGTCTTCGACAAAGACGGCTTCATCGACACCGGCGACATCATGATCTACACTTCGCAGGGCGACCTGATGTTTGCCGGTCGCAGCAAAGAAACGCTGGCACTCGCCGGTGGCGAGAACATCGAACCCGTGCCGATCGAAGACAAACTGCTTGCGTCTGAATTCATCGATCAGGTGATGGTGGTGGGCGACGACAAAAAAACTTTGGGCGCAATCATCGTGCCGCACTACGATAAGGTGCGCGCGCACACGGGACTCAAGGATCTGCCCGAAGCAGAATGGAACAGCAACGCGAAAATCCGCGAGGTGTTTAAAGAAGAAATCGGTAAGCGAATTTCGAGCAAAACGGGATTTAAGAGTTTCGAGCTCATACCCAAAAATACTTTCTACATTTCACCCAAACCATTCGAAGCCGGTGTCGAACTGACGCGCACCTTCAAACTGCGGCGGACTGTAATTAAAGAAAAGTTTGCAGAGCAGATTAACGGAATGTATAACTAACTTCTATTAGCCCGGGCCTTATGGTTCGACAGGCTCACCACGAGCGGCCCGGGCTAGCAGAAAGATTACCAGCGATTCTTCAAAATCAGCTTCACGTAGACGTTCAGCTTCTTTTTTTCGCGGCCATTGGCAGGCACCTGCACATGCAGCTTGACGTTATCGAGGTCGATGCGTTCCTGTTTGACATCCGTCGAGTATGACTTTTCGCGGATGTCGTCGCGTTCGCCGCTCTCTTCCTTAACTTCAATGTCGTCGATCACCCACTCGCCGCCTGGGTGCTCAACCATAGTGAGCGCCACCGCAGAATCTTTGAAATTCTCTATCTGGTAACGGATTGTCTGGTGGTAGTTCTTAATCGGCAGTTTAACAATTTCTTCTTTCTTCTTTACTATACTGCGCTTGACCTTCACTTCTTTCGCCTGGCCGAGTTTCAGCTCGAGTTTCTGCCCGGCACCCGTTTCCTGCGTCCAGTCTTCGCCGAGAAATGCCTCTGAGCCCTGCGAATCTTCCTGGTAAACCCGCGCCTTTCCCGGCGGCAGCATCAGTTCAGGCATACCCGACGATTTTTCATTTTTGACCTCATAGAGCAGTGCTACCTGATCGGATTGATTATGGTCAAAATGGAATTTTTTCGTAAAGCGTACATCCGCCGCAGAAAAAGCCTGAATCTTTTTCGATTCTGACTGCTGCAAACCACCGTTATAAGGTCTGCCAATCACGCTGATGAGCTCGGCGGAAGCGAAATTTTCACCCGAACCGTTTTGTACCATCGTATGGCCCTTGAGGTTCAGGGTCTTCTCGTCTTTTGCGACCACGGCCTCGAACGCGGTCGAGCGGTGGATGTTTGAAATCAGGTAAGAGATGCGGAACACACCGGGGCCGGCTTTTTCCGAGTAGACCTCCCAGAACAACGCATTTTCGTTCGGCGGATAATTGACGTTGATCACACGCACCGAACCGGGAGTCTTGATCGGGCGAAACTGGATGCTGTTGATGTCAACCGAGACTCCGGAGAAGGCATACTCGACCTGGTTGGTGCCCTGCTGCAGGTTGACGGTGCGCTCTTCTTCGACAATCGTCTGGTTGGGATTTTTCATATCGATGCGGGTGTATTCGCGCTGCGGCATCGTGACTAGCTTTGTGCGCGCAGCTACGCTGCCCGCACAAAGCGTGCACGCGGTTATGGCTATTATTACTCTCTTCATCTGTTACTCCTTATGCTCAATCTTGATGGAATACGGAATTTTCTTTTTTTCGCGTGCCTCGGCTTCGGGAAAAAACTTGATCGTGGCCGAATCGACCTTTTCGTATTTGAACGACACCTTGCCAGGCTCAAAAGTGCCGGGAAACGTGCGTTCGATTTCGACGCTCACCGCGCGGCTGAGTGTGTTCTCGAGCTCGTGCTCGTAGAAATATTCATCCATCCACTCTTTGACAAAATGTGATTTGTCATAGCGAGTGTCGGTGGTGAATGCATAGCGTTTGAAATCGCGCACAAATGTCCGAAGGACCACCTCGCGCGTTTGGCCCGCATCGAGCTTTACCTTATCTCCGGTTGCGACATATTTCATGTAAATACCACCCTGGTAAGACAGGTTGTTTTTCGCATCTTCTGAGAAAATATGCACGGTACCATCGGGCAGCGGCGACACACCGAGACTCGTCTTCGGATCTTGCCCCTTGCTTTTCACGTTACGAAATTCATAGAACTTGTGGACATTGCCGCCCGTCAGACGGTCCGAAGCGCGATAGATCACTTTGACATCCACATCTTTGGCGCTGAACGCCTTAAGGCGCTTTTGCCAGCCATTCGGAATCTGCTCTTTTCCTTCGACGGTAAACAGAAAATATTCTGACAAACCTTCTTTGATGATTTCTTTCGGTTGCGCCGAACCCGCCATCGTGGCTGAAGGCATTGCATCCATCATCGGCGCCGCGGGTTTTGGGGCTTCGGCGCGCTTGACTTTCTTTTTGAAGCCATTACGCACACGGTCGCGTTTCTCGGTGTCGAGGTCGGCGTAGCGCCACTTGCCCTGCGCTAAGCCCGCGATGTCTTCGACCAGGTTCACTGTACCGACAACCAGCCGCACCTCGGCCGCGGGGTAATCTTCGCCCGAGTTATTGATGACCCGAATGAAACCGTCGACATTCATCTGGCTCTCTTTGCTGTTGGTGATCGCCGTGTAATCGGCACTCCATGAAATGCCGGATGTAAAATAGTTGATCTCGACGCGCGCAGAGCCCGACATCTCGCTGTCGATATTCCACTGCAGCGCGTCGGTGCGCCCCGGCGGGAAAGAGGTATCGCGTAACGTCAGCTTGTCTTTGTGGTTGAGAAAAGTCAGCCTGAGCGACGTCGGATCGATCAGCGTACCCGCCCACGAAAACTGGATAGTATTCACACCGGGCTTAAAAGTGAGTTCGCGCGACTCTTTTACCATCGTCAGATCGGCGCTGTTATAAATCGTGAGCTGCACCGCCTGGCTCTTGGGCACGGTGACGAGCTCGATGTGAGCCTGCAGGCTGGTTACCATAATGATGGCAACCAGCATTATGGCGCGTGGGGGTAGACTTAAGTCTACCCCTACGAAACGGCCGAAGGATTTACCTTTCATACGCAGATTCGACGCAACGGGCTTCATAAGGTTCATTTTATTTTGCGCAATGGGGTCTGCAAGCGAATCCGCGCCAATGACAATTAATCTGTAAACCATTGACGGCCAACGGCACCGTTTTCAGCTGCGCGATATGCACACTAGGAAAATAACCTATTTAATCTCGGCGCTGGCATTGCTCGCCTGCGGCAAACCCAAACTCACCGAAGCCAAAGCACAGCAGTTTGCGCAGAGCGTGATGCGCGAGGTGCTGCCTGAAATGGTGACGGCCCTGCAGCAGAAGGTGACCGAATCCGGTACGGCAGCGGCAGTGCCGTTCTGCAACGAATTCGCGCCCAGATTCGGTAAGCTGAAAATCGACAGGTGGTCGCCGAAAGCTACAGAAGAGCTGGGAGCCAAGTCTTTTAAATTCCGGCGCGTTTCTGGGCGCAACCGCAACCCGAAGAATGCACCCAGCGAAGCGCAGGCACGGGTGCTCGAAAGCTGGGAGAAAGGTTCAGGTAAAGCAGCCTTCTTTGAAGAAGGCGGTAAGTTCTACACGATGCATCCGATTAAGATCTCACAACCGCTTTGCCTCGGCTGCCACGGCAGCGCGACGGATATGGATGGGAAAACCGCAGCCGCAATCAGCAAACTCTATCCGCAGGATAAAGCGACGGGCTACAAACTCGGCGACCTGCGCGGCGCATTTGTGACGGAGATTGAGCTCTCTCAATAGCTCACACTAACGCCACAAAGAACTTCGCCGCGGGAATGACAGTCGTGCCGCTCGCGCGATCGATGTAGTCGTGCTTGTCATCGAGACAGACCATGTACTTTTCTTTCACGCCGAGCTTTTCTGCAAAATAGCGTAGTGGCCCGAAGGCATCGGGCTTGCCGGCTTTGGCTTCAATTAACATCCATGGTTTTTTTTCGAACACCAGCAAAAAATCGACTTCGCGCTTCTCGCGGTCGCGCACGTAACGCAAGTCTATATCAATGCCGTTGACATCGCGGTAATAGTGGCAGAACTTCAGCAGATGACTGGCGACCATGTTTTCAAAGCGCGGCCCAATGTCTTCGATGACGCTGTAGTCCCACAGATAAAACTTGGCCTCTTTTTTGAGCGCACGTTCGAGGCGCGCGTGCCACGGCATCACGCTGAACGCAAAATAGTTGCGACTCAAAACCTCAAGCCACAGCTTGATCGATTTGGGTGTCGTCGCGATGTCTTCGGTGAGCGACGCCATCGATAGCGGTGAACCGACGCGCGCAGGCAACAGGTCGGCCAAAAGTTCCAGCTGCGCAAGGTCTTGCACGAGCTCCCACGAGCGAATGTCTTCGCGAAACACCCGCTCGAAGCGTTCTTTTTGCCAGCGACTCAAAAAACGTTCTTCGCCGCGAAACAGCGGCTCGGGAAAACCGCCGAATTTGAGAAGCTTTGCTATGTCTTTCGATTTTTTCGGGAAATCGAGGCGGGGCGGATTTTTTGCGTGCGGAAACTTATTTTTCTGCGCGGCAAGCTCTGCCGCAGAAAATGGATGCAATCGGTAATAGTGGTAGCGGCCAAGCAGCGAATCTCCGCCACGCCGATAAATGTCGAGCCGCGCACTGCCGGTCGCAAAGATTTTCAGATTCCTGGGGCGCGTGTCCCAATAACCCTTGATGAGCGATTTCCATTGCCGGTATTTGTGTATCTGGTCAAAGATAAGCAGATCCGTTTCAGCCGGCCAGGTTGCATTCAGTATGAACTTGCGGTCAACGCGGCTGTCCCAGTTATAATAATGGCCAGCAGCAGATTCTTCGACCAAGGTCTTCGCCAGCGTGGTTTTGCCACATTGCCGCGGGCCACCGAGAAAAACCATGCGCGTGAGTAGATCCTCCTGAAGCACCTCAGACAAATAGCGCATATGACAAAAATGGATAGATATCCCGAATTGTCAATACTTTACGGGATATAGATCCCTTTTTGCTAAAAGAAAAACCTCCCCTCTCAATGGATATTGATCCGCCCTTCACTGCCTGCTCCTTTCGTAAAACGGCCGATGACGTGCACTCTGTCGGCCATGCCATGTTCTGCAAAAACTGCCTGCAGCGCATCGAGTGCGGCCGGTTGAAAGGCAATGAGCAATCCGCCTGAAGTCTGCGGATCACAGACGATCGATCTGCTGAACTGCTCATCGATGCCCGAAATCTGCGCACCAAAACTATTGAAGTTGCGCCCCGTGCCCCCTGGCACGGCGCCTGCTGCGATGTAGTCGGCGAGGCCAGGCAAAAGAGGCAGGCGCGCAAAATCGATTTCAGCGGTGAGCTTATGCGGCGTGACCATTTCAAGCAAATGCCCGCCGAGGCCGAAGCCTGTGACGTCGGTAATCGCGTGCACGCCGGGAATTTCTGCGGCGAAGCGACCGATCTTGTTGAGCGTCGTCATCTCTTTTACGGCGATGCCCTCGTGCTCGCTCTTGAACAAAGACTTTTTCATTGCGGTTGTGTGAATGCCAATGCCCAAAGGTTTGGTGAGAAGCAGCAGATCGCCGGGTTCGGGCGTCGAATTGCGTTTGAGATGCTGCGCCGACACGAGGCCGTTCACCGACAGACCGAAAATCGGTTCCTGCGAATCGATGCTGTGGCCGCCGGCGATGCTAATACCCGCTTCGAAGGCGATTTCGCGGGCACCCTGCATGACCTGGTTCGCAAGAGCGGCGTCGAGCTTGTCGATCGGCCAGCCTAAAATCGCGAGCGCGAGAATCGGCCGGCCACCCATCGCATAGATGTCGGATATCGCGTTTGCCGCGGCAATGCGTCCGAACTCGCGGGCATCGTCGACGACCGGCATAAAAAAATCCGTGGTGGAGAGCAGCACCTGATTCTGGTCGAGCAGGTACGCCGCGCTGTCGTCGCGGTCGTTGTTGCCGACAATCAGATTTGCCGCGGGGTGCGCAAGATTATTTTTGAGGATGTCACCGAGCAACGCGGGTGAAATTTTACAGCCGCAGCCCGCACCGTGGCTGAATTGCGTAAGTCTAACTTGCATATAAATCCTAATTTTAGCGATGAATTGCCGCTCCGCCTATTAGGCGGAGCCCTACTCATCAACGCCAATGAGCTTCAAAAGCTCATTGACGGCGGTTTCACCCGGTAAATTACTTATTGTTTGCGGATTTCTCTGGCTCAGACCATGCCCGTATGCGCGGTCATAATAGTCGAGAATGATGCGACAGATTTCGGCGCGGTCACCGGCGTCGAGCGCCTCGAGCGCGTGCTTATGCCGCTCAGGGCCCAGCCGCTTGCGTATTGCGTTCAGATTGTCGCGGATTGCCTCTGCGGGCGCCTGATATTCACTGCATAGAAATTCGACACGCCTTTCGAGCGGCCAGTCGAGCACGTAGACGGGGCTGGAACGCATTTGTAGCCAGAAACTATCGGGTATGTGCATGCGGCCAATAAGCCGGCTCTCGTCTTCAACCAAAAGTGGCTTATCTGCCGCCATCTGCGTCAGGCGAATCCCCAATTCATTTTCGAACTGCTCCTGCGTGGGCTGCCACGCAGAGGGCGCGTAACCGAATGCGGAACCACGATGGTTCGCGAGGCCTTCGAGGTCGATCACCTGCGCGCCTTTTGCGGCGATTTCGAGCAGTATCTTCGTCTTCTGCGAACCGGTTTTGCCACCGATCACGATCAACTTACGCGGTGCGGCGAAGGCTGCCCGGCATTGCCGGCGAAAGGCCTTGTAGCCGCCGGTGAGCACTGAGACCTCGAGGCCAACACGTTCGAACAGCCAGGCGACAGAGCCCGAACGCATACCGCCGCGCCAGCAATGCACCGCGATCTTACCGGCCGTTGCTAGCTCGATCGCCCGCGCCGCCATCTCGCTCATGCGCGCCCCGGCATATTGCAATCCTTTGAGAATCGCGACGCGCTGGCCCTGCTGCTTATACAGTGTGCCGACTTCGGCGCGTTCGGCGTTGTTGAAGAGCGGCATCGACACAGCGCCGGGAATATGTCCCGCGGCAAACTCGCCCTCGGAGCGCACGTCGATAATCGGTACGTCGGCACCCAGCGAAAGAAAATTCGGCACTTCGAGTTTTGCAGCCATCAGACAGCAAGCATTCCGTGGATTATCATCTTAATGCGCGTTCGACACACTGTTGCACAGGGTTAGGGTCCTCTGTTTTTAACGCCTCGAAATCTTTTCGCAGCGCAGCGTCTGCAGTGGAAAGAGGTACATCGCTGAAAATGCGATTGAGCAGAGCGGCGAGACGAATGCCGGCGCGTAAAAGTTGCCGGTTCAGCAATTCGCGGTTCTGTTCAACATACGCGTACTCGAGATTTACGGAAAAATCCGGCGCATCCTGGCTGCATGCACCGAACACGCTGGTTTCTGTTTTGCATTTTCCTTTCGTGGCGCAGCACCCGTCTTTTGCGAGGCAGGTATACAGTTGCATGCGCAGGGCCTGAGACTCTGCGGCCCAATCGACATAGGTCGAAGCCTCGAGACGGTTTATGGCCTTCTCGTCGATCTTGTCGAGCTGCTCGGCATATTCGCTGAAGCTCAAATCTTCGTGGTTAATAAACTGCGAATCCCAGACTTTGTGCAGGTTGGATTTCGCTTTGAACCAGTTGACTTTGACCGAATTGCCGCCCCGGTCGCATGATCTGCCGACGTGCAGCGGCTGGTGGATGTCCCCCACGAGATGCACCAGCCATTTGAGCGCATTCGTGCGCGCAACTTTGCCGGCTTTTTTGTCCCGGAGCGCATCTTCGAAATAGACGAGCGCGCGCACGATATCGCCCTGCTGGCTTTTTTCTGATTTCACATACGTTTCCTGGTCTTCTATGCTGACATAGTGCAACGGCGCGCCGCATTTCCATTTTGCGTCGGAGCGATAGCCGTCGGCCTCGTTGGCCACCTTGGTGAGCGAATCTTCGCCCAGCAACTCTTTCACCTTAATGCGCGCATTTTCACTGAGGTGGTTTTCGGCGATGCGCGCCACAATGCGGTGGCCGCGCAGACCCCAGGCAAATAGCGCGGGTGATGTTAAAATCAGGACAAAAACGAATTTCAACATGTGTCAATGTAGAGACGCGATTACTCGCGTCTCTACGAAATCGGAATAAATCCTACTCTTATTTATTGACATGCCGTTCGGGCGCCGTATTCATAACCATGGCCAACGAACCCCAAAACCCCGGCTTCGACAGAGTCGAAGACGCCGGCACTTTTCAGATGCTGTGGGACTGCAAATACTGCAATACCAAAAAACTTTTAGGCGTGAATCATAAATTCTGCCCCAGCTGCGGTGCGGCACAAGACCCGAATGCGCGGTATTTTCCCTCTGACGAAGAGGCGATTGCGGTTCAAGACCACGAATACACCGGCGCGGATAAAAAATGCGGCAGCTGCGGCACCGCCAATGCGGCCAAAGCCGAATTCTGCACGCAGTGCGGCTCGCCCATGAAAGACGCCAAAACAGTGGCGCTGCGCAGCGAACAGGTCACCGCCGGAGCCTTCGGCGCAGAAACCAAGGCCAATGCCAAGACCGATTTTGATGCGCAAAAAACCGGACAGGTCGGTGCGAAGGTAGAACCGCCAAAATCCAACAAAAAATGGTACTATATCGGCGGCGCAGTGGGCGTCGGCCTGATTACGCTGATCGCGCTCTTCTTCATGTCGCGTTCGATAGAGGTCAAAATCGACAGTCACGTCTGGGAAAAGACAGTAAAGATAGAATCATATAAGGGCAGAACTCAGACTAGCTGGTGCGATACGATGCCATTCGACGCATACCTCGTGATCCACAAACAGGAAGTGCGCTCGACGACCAAAGTGGCCGACGGTGAAAGCTGCGAAATGGCGCGCGTCGACAAAGGCAACGGCACCTTCAAAAAAGAACGCCGCTGCAAAACCAAATACAAAGACCAGCCAGTCTATGGCGACAAGTGTTACTACCGCGTGAACCGCTGGGGTCATGAACGCGACATCAAGGCGACGGGCGGCCTTACGCAACAACCCGCATGGCCGCTGGTCAATATCCGCACCGGCAGCTGCATGGGTTGCGAGCGTGAAGCGGGACGGTCTGAAGCGTATGTTCTGCACATGACCGAGGTCAAAAAATCGGACAAGAAACACGATTGCGCGGTGCCCGAAGCGCAGTGGCGCGCGATCGCCGACGGCGCCGTGAAAAAGATGAAAGTGCGCCTCACCGGCGGCGCGAAGTGTGATACGCTGGGGTGACCCCACCCCCTAACTCCCTCCCCACCAAGTGGAGAGGGGGGAGAAAAATTTCGCAGGCCCCTCTCCACGTGAGTGGGGAGGGGCAGCCGTAGGCGGGGTGGGGTGAAACAACCTTGGATCCACTCCGCCTTCGTTGACGGCGTTTTTATCATCGGAACTCCTTTTATCGTCGTCGCAGTCACGCTGATCTTTGCCGGCTATTTTGGTCAGCCCGATTCGATGACCTTCATCAGCTGGGCGATTCTCGTCATGGGCGTCGACGTCTCTCACGTCTACAGCACGATCTATCGCACGTACCTCGATCGCGAAACAATGGAGCGGCATGGCCTGTTTCTGCTGTTGCTGCCCTTTGCCGTGCTGATCGTTTGTATCTTGCTCTACGCGTTCGGCGCGCTGGTGTTCTGGCGCGTGATGGCCTACGTTGCGGTATTCCATTTTGTGCGCCAGCAATATGGCTTTTTGCGTGTCTACGCGCGGCATGAACAACAAACGCGCTGGTTTATTGTTATGGAGTCCTCTGATATCTACACTGCGACACTTTACCCGATCGTCGATTGGCATCTCGCGGGTCAGAAG
>CAYHJO010000096.1:0-15021 GCA_964356715.1 uncultured Turneriella sp.
GGAATCGAACCGGTGACCTCTTCCTTACCATGGAAACGCTCTACCGACTGAGCTATGTGGGCCTGAACTCAAGCCTGACACATATGCGCGCGTAGCGCGCATATGTGTCAGGCAAAATTCTGCGGAGCAGGAGGGATTCGAACCCTCGGTACCAGTTACCTAGTACAACAGTTTAGCAAACTGCCGCTTTCGACCACTCAGCCACCGCTCCATTAACTAAGCGCGCCTTCCTGCTGCTCTCGCAGCGGAAAGGCGCGCATCTACTCTTCTGCGGAGGAGGTAGGATTCGAACCCACGAGACCCGTGAAGGTCTAACGGTTTTCAAGACCGCCGCATTCGACCACTCTGCCACTCCTCCAGGATTTCTTCACACCCAACGGGCACAAAGCCTGATTTACCGCCCGAGGGTCTGGGCAATAAAAAAAGACCTCTCGGTCTAATCTTGCATATTTAGAGATCGAAACATAGCGTCAACTGAATTAGAGAAAGCAGGCCGCAGAACGCCTAAAGGGTTTTACAGGCAGATGGGATTAACAGGTAGGCTTTCACCTACCCCATGCAAGCTGAAACCCTGAGTAGCCAGGTACTGGCAATCCATAATCTCAAACTCGAATTCCGCGCAGGGGAAAAAACCGTCACGGCGCTGCGCGGTCTCGAGTTGTCGCTCAACCACGGTGAAATTCTCGCAATTGTCGGCGAATCGGGCAGCGGCAAATCGGTCACGGGCTTAAGTCTTCTGCGGCTGCACGGCAAAAATGCCTCGCTCTCCGGTGAAATAAACTTCCTCGGCACCGATCTTTTGCAGCTTTCAGACGACGAGATGCGCAAATACCGCGGCGGCAAGATCGCAATGATCTTTCAGGAGCCAATGACGGCTCTCAATCCCGTGTTCACTGTCGGATTCCAGATTAATGAAGTGGTCAAACTGCACGGCGGACTGACCGGCGAGGTTGCAGAGCAGCGTGCCGTTGAACTACTGGCCAAAGTCGGCATACCCGAACCGGAGCTGCGGCTCAAAAGTTATCCATTCCAGTTATCGGGCGGCATGCGCCAGCGCATTCTGATTGCGATGGCGCTCGCCGCTTCGCCTGAAATTCTCATCGCCGACGAACCGACCACCGCACTCGACGTCACGATACAGTCGCAGATTCTGCGCCTGCTCCGGGAGATCAACGAAACCGAAAAAACGACGATGATCTTCATCACGCACGACCTCGGCATCGTCGCCAAACTCGCGCACCGGGTGGCGGTCATGTACGCCGGAGAAATCGTCGAAAGCGGCACAGTCGAGGAAATTTTTTCCGGCGCGAAACATCCTTATACGCAGGCGCTGCTCGCGTCTGTGAACGATGCACCGCGCGGGCAAAAACTTTTTGCCATTGCGGGAGCCCCCCCACCGCTGACACAGATTCCCGAAGGTTGTGCCTTTGCCCCGCGCTGCACATATGCGGAAGAGCGCTGCGGGCAGAAAATTGCGGTACAGAAATCGGGAGAACGCTTCTGGCGCTGCATTCGCTCTTAAACAGCAAATACATTTATGGCTGAAGATAAAATTACTTTTTTTTGCGACGGCGCATCCCGCGGTAACCCGGGTGACGCTTCGTTCGGTGTCGTGGCATTCGAAGGCGACGGCAATATATCGCTGAATGCGTTCCGTGCCAGCGAAGATTCTGCCGTCTACATAAAAGCGCAGAGAATCGGCAAACGCACTAACAATGAAGCCGAATACGCGGCGATCATCGACGCGCTCGAAAAATGCGCAGAGCTCGAAATTTTCCATCCGACGATCTGCTCAGACAGCGAACTCGTGATCAGGCAGCTGAAGGGCGAATACAAAGTCAAAAATGAAAATCTGAAAGGCCTCTTTGCGCGTGCGCACGAACTCGCGATGAAGGTGAAACCCAGGCTCGTGCACGTTCGACGCGAAAAAAACCAGATTGCCGATTTTCTCGCCAACCGCGCGCTCGACCAGACCACGGCGCCGTAACCATGGGCGACACAGAATCAGAAGACCTGCTGCCGGGGCGTTTGCCACCGTGGTGCGACGCCGCGGCGCTGAGCGCGGCGCAGGGCGAAGCGATTGAAGTTGCAGTCGAAGAGCAAAGCGTCTGTGTCGAAGCGCTGAACCTCATCTGCGCGCAGGCCTTTCAGCGCATCGGTGCCGCGCTCGAAAACTACCAGCTGCGCGACGCGCAGGTGCAGATGTCGCAGCAGATTCTGCGATCGTTTTACCGCGAGCGCAGCGCAGTGATCGAAGCCGCGACCGGCGTGGGCAAGTCTTTTGCATACCTCGTCGCCGGCCTTGCCTATAACTACCTGACGGGACAGCGTGCGCTGATCGCGACCGAAACCAAGGCGCTGCAGTGGCAGCTTTTTGAAAAAGACCTGCCGTTTCTCAACAAGGCGCTCGATAACGAACTGCGCTTCGCTCTCTGCCTCGGCTCGGCAAACTATTTCTGCCGCCTGCGCTACGAACAGATGCTGCACGACGGCACGTTCCGTGATATTCTCGACAGCGACAAATTGCCCGAGCTGCGCGACTGGGCGAACGGCATCATGACCGACGATACCCTATCGGGCAGCCGCTACGAACCGGCACCGAAGTTGCCCGAACAGATCTGGGGCCTTGTCACGCGCGACAGCGACGGTTGCCCCGGCCAGCGCTGCCAGCACTATACCGGCTGCAACTATTACCGCGAGCGCAAACGCTGGGGCGACGCACAGCTGATGGTGGCGAACCACCACCTGTTACTCTACCATTTGCTGAACGACAAGCACACGCTGCCTGACTATGGCGCGGTCGTCATCGACGAAGCGCATGGCCTCATTAAGACAGGTTACAACATCTTCACCGCATCTTTCGGGCGCCACGAATTTGCCGATCTCAAAAAGGGCATCGACAAGACCCTGCTCGCGCATACCGGCGTAACGGGTGAACTCAGGCAGGAAATCGACGAGCTCGCGCACCTGTGCCAGACCCGCTGGGAGACCTTCTTCTCGCGCTGGGAAGTTGAAACCGACATGGTGTTCAAAGATTCGGGCACGGCGCTCATCCGCCAGAATATCGGCGACGTGCCCGAGCTGGCCCCGGTACTGAGCGATCTTGCGTCGCGCTTCGAAGACCTCAAAGGCGACGATCTCGACGCGCAGCTTTTGAACGGCATCAACGCGCAGTTCAAGCAGATACGCAAGATGGCAGATTTTGCGCGCCTGTTTCAGGAATTTGACCCCGAAGGTGTTGTCTACTGGTCTGAAAAACGTAATGACAGATTTTTGCTGAACGGCTGCAGGCTTAACCTCGGCGAGACTCTGGCGGATCTCATGCCCGAACTCAGGCTCTATACCTCGGCGACGATCGGCTACTGGCCATTCGCGGAATTTCCCGCAAAAAAATCCGACCTCATACAGCGCGGTTTTTTCAGCCGCTTTCTCGCCGACGCGCTGCCGATGGCGCAGGAAGGCAGCATTGACTGCAATATTTTTTTCTCGCCGTTCAAATACCGCGAGCACGCCGCGCTCTATGCGCCAGAACATCTGCTGATTCCCGAACACGGCGCGCCGATGGACGTGCAGGCCGCGTACTTTGACCTGCTCACCGAAGAAATCGCCTCGCTGGTTTCGATGTCGCAGGGTGGCGCGCTGGTGCTCTTTACGTCGAACTATAATCTGAATCAGGTAGCCACGCGGCTGCGCGACGCCACAGATCTGCCGGTCTTCTCACAGCTCGAAGACGGCGTGCAGGATGCGCTGATGAAGTTCCGCAACGACAAAGAATCGATTCTGTTAGGATCGCAGTCGTTCTGGCAGGGCATCGACGTCGCGGGCGACGGCTTAAGGCTTCTCATTATTACCAAACTGTTATTCACGCCGCCCGACGACCCGATCTTCAAGGCGCGGTCCGAAAATCTCGAGATGAAAGGCAAGCGGCCGTTCTTTGAACTCGCGCTGCCGCACACCTCGACCATGCTCAGGCAGGCCTTCGGCCGCCTGATTCGCACCGAACAGGACCGCGGTGTGGTGGCGCTGCTCGACAGCCGCGTGTGGCAGAAAACTTACGGTAAGACTCTGATTGCGAACCTGCCACGCGTGCAGGTTTTACGCACATACGGCGAGCTCGAACGCGCGAACGAAAAATTCGGCTTACTGAAATACAACGCGTGAAATTCAGCGGCGTTTTGTCGCACCGGCTGTTTTCAGCAGCGCATGGATTTCTTTGCGGTACTTGTGTCCCTTCGTTGCCGCAAGGTGAGCCGCATGCGCCAGCGGCGTCATATTCTGCTCATCTTTCACATCCAGGCGCGCGCCGGCTTGGATCAGCGTCTGCACATTACCGACCGCCGCGTTGTATATCGCATAAAAAAGCGGTGTTTCGCGGCGATCGTTGAGAGCATCGATTTGAGCGCCGTGGGCCAGCAGAAACGCAACAAGGTCATTGTCGTTATATGCCGCCAGGTGCAGAGGTGTCTGCTGCCTGTCATCCTTCGCATTCACGTCGGCTTTTTGTAAGACCAGGATCTTCGCGAGTTCCACGTGGCCGGCAAAGGCGGCCTTGTGCAGACAACTTTCGTCTTTGCCGCAGGCAATCTGGATAAGTTCGCGGTTCGCAGTCCAAACTGCCAGCAGTGGTACGTTGTGTTCGACTGCTTTGCGCAGAAATAACGCCCGATCGCGCGCCAGCCAGCCGCGCAGTTTTTCCAGTTGCAGATGAAAATATGCCCGATCGCCCGCGTCTGCCTGTTTTTTGAGCGGAGGGATAAATGCTCCCAGCCGCCACGTCAAAACCGCCATGTCTTCGGCGAGAGCAACAGAGCCTGTGCCCTCTTCTTTAAAATTTCCCTCCAGGTCGAACCGTAGCCAGAACACATCGGAAGTGTCGCCGCCTTTGGCAAAAAAGTAAATCACATAAGGATTTTTTCCCTGGAAGTAACGGTAAAACGACATACCATTTTTGCTGCCGGTATCGATGTAAAGATCGTTTTTCTGCAAGTCATAGATTTTCAATTTCGCGGCAGCAAGACTTTTGGCCGCGAGTAAAAAAAGCAGCAATACGCCGATCCTTCGCATTTTCTTATTAGCCGCACGGCAGGTAATACGTGCTCTGGTATCTCGGCAGCTCAATCTGAGCCCCTTTCATGAAGCTGAGATTTTTTGCAAGATTTTCGCGCGAGGCATCTTCGCCGTGGTTGATGTAGATCTTCTCCACACCGTCGCTCTTAAACTGCTTCATCCAGTCGATGAGGCCGTTCAGGTCGGCGTGCGCCGAAAACGACTGCAGCTGCGCCACCATCGCGCGCACCGGAACTTCTTTGCCGAAAATATTCACGCGGTTCGCACCCGAAAGAATCTGGTGCGCGAGCGTGCCCTCGCCGGCGTAACCGGTGAACAGCACCGCGTTACGCGTATCACCCAAACGGTGTTCGAGGTGGTGTACGACACGGCCGCCGGTGCACATGCCCGAGGCGCTGACAACGATCATCGGGCCCTGCGCCTCGACGAGCGCCCTGCTTTCTTCAGCATTTTTGATGAGCATCACATTCTTCGAACGCAGGAATTCAAAAAAACCCGAGCTCGTCACCTCTGCGGTGAGTTCGTTCTTAAACTTGCTGTAGGTTTTTGTCGCTTTGACCGCCATGGGTGAGTCGAGTGCAATACGCAGCGGCGGAATTTTTTTCTGCTGCATCAGCTGGTAGAGCACATAAAGTGTGATCTGCGCACGACCAACGGCAAAAGCCGGCATCAGCAGAATGCCTTTTCTTTCGACAATGTAGCGCACCGCATCGCTGAACTTTTTTTCATAATCTTCTTCGGTGCGCACGCGGTCACCGTACGTCGACTCGGTCACAATGTACTTCGCACCCTGCGGCTGTTTTAGCGGTTTATGAAAAAAGGTGGATTCAGGTCCGATGTCGCCGCTGAACACCATACTGAAATTCTTTCGTGTTACATTCAAATGCGCGGCACCGAGAATATGACCTGCCCAGGTGTAACGGAACGTGAACGGGCCGACTTTGAAATTGCGGTTATAGGCGACAGTACTGACGAAATCCAACGCTGAAATGCCGTCGTCTTTTGTGAAGAGCGGAGCTTCGACACCGAGATTTTTGATCTCGTTCTTCGACAGGCGTCGGAATTCTTCTTCCTGGATATTGCCCGCATCGGGCAGAATGATTTCGAGGAGTTTGGCTGTCGGTTTAGTGCAGAAAATTTTGCCCTGAAAACCTTCGCGCACCAGCCGCGGTATCAGGCCCGAATGGTCGATATGCGCATGCGTGAGTACGATCGCATCAATGGTATCGGGTTCGCTTTCAAGCGGCAGATAATTGCGCTGCTCGACATATTTGGGCCCCTGGTAGAGACCGCAGTCGACATAGACGCGGTAGCCGTCATATTCAAGAAGAGTGCGCGAGCCGGTAACAAAACCGGCCGCGCCGAGAAACTGGACACGAACCGACCCTTTGGGGGCCGGCCCGGCGAAGTCCTGCGGGGCTATAGATGCCTCCGCACGGTTAATGTCTGAATAGTGGTTACCAGGCGATGCGCAACCCCGCGTGTACGCCATAGTTGCCACCGGTCGAATAGTTACCCTGTGCATAGAGACTCAACAGGTTGGTATTCCTGAGCGGCACGAGATTCAACTGTGGCCCGGCAAAGAAGCGCAGTGCGCCGAAGTTTGGCCCCTGGCTATCAGCCAAAGCCAGTGTCGCTGATCCCTGAGTTGCGTTGAAAGAGTTTGTGACCGGCCCTGTCAGGTTCGCTGTGATTGTTGACTTGCCACCGAAGTTCAGGTCGACGCCTGCGCCGCCAAAGAGCGAGAGAATGTAGAGCACCCGTACGCTGGTTGAAACTTCAAGAGGAATCGTGAATGAAGTATTCTGCAGTTCGAGAGCGCTCGCGGCGCTAGGTGTCCACTTGTACGTTACACCGCTCGACGTGGCTGAAATAGATTGCCCAACTTTATAGGTCATGGTATTCGAGTTGGTATCAAAGCCGGTGGTAAAATCGACACCGCCCCAGTTCAGAATGCCAAGACCACCAATATTTTTACGATCAATAACCTTATATTGGGCATGCAAACCAAAGTTGCTGGGCTTGATGGTGAGGCTATCAACCAGTGAATCATTCGAGTAACTGAAAGCATTCACGAAGATAGTGAGCTTTTTCAGATCAATAGGACCGATAGTCGGCATCGGAAATTTCGCCAATGACAGACCGACCATAATGCTACCCTGAGCACCCAGACCAATCGGTGGCAACCCGCCACTCGAACTAAATGAAAAACCCGAAGTTGTGTTCAAGCCGGCACCAAAGCTGCCACCCACGACAAACAGGCTGTGGTCGGTAGCATAGGATACGCCCTGCCCTTTATTGGTGATCGATTGGGCGTTAGCCATTGAGGTCAGAAAGCCGGTAAGGCTTGGTACCTGAAACTGCTTGTTAATTTCATCCTGCAGTACTGCGTCGGCGGTCGCGCCAAGGCCGGTCGAAACGGTTAGAGAAGAAGTAGAATAGACGAAGGTCGGAATAAATGCGGTCAGTAGAATTGCTTTGATTAGATTTTTTACCATAATTGCTCCTTTTTTAGGTGTTTTTGTCCTATGCACCTATTATGCATGCCAACCTGCAAGTTCAAGCGTTTTTAGTGGTTTTTTGGCTAAGATGTACAGGGCTGTGCGGCCCTTCCCAAAAAAAAGACTTAAAAATAATGCTTGTCCTGCCGATAGTTATTATAGAGTTATAGGTTGCGAAGCAAAAGGGCCTTAACTGGCGAGGTAGACTATGAATATAGATAAAATTAACAATGCCGGTCAAATCCAGGCGTTAAACGATAAATCCGCCATAAAACAGGCGGAAAATAAAGCCCAAACGCTGGGCAGCGACACCGTATCGATTTCTCAGGCTGCATTGCAGGCCCGTGAAAGTGCGATGGTGCAAAAAGCCGTGTCTTCAGCGGGCGACGTGCGCACCGAAAAAGTGCGTGAAGCCAAAGAGAAGCTGGCACGCGGCGAATATGACAATCCGTCTAACGAAGTTTTGCACCATATTGCAGGCAAGCTGACCACTGCAATCAAGAACAGCTGATCCGGGTATTTCTCGCCGAATATCCGAAATTTGCTTTCAAAGCGGCCTCTGGCCGCTTTTTTTGTTTGTCCGTCGGCGCGCAGAAAGCCGAGAATAACAAAGGGAAACCATGCAGGGCATCAACTGGGCACAATTTGCAATTCCGACGCGTATCCAGTTCGAGAACGATTCGACGTTCAAAGTCGGTAACTACGTCAAACAGTTTGGTTCGCGCATTCTGCTGCTGAACCTGAAAGCCGAAAACAAGAACCCGTCAGAGCTCACCGTGCTCAAAAATGGTCTGACAAAACACTCGGACGGCGTGATTCTGTACGACGACCTCACCAGCGACCCGACCAGCGACCAGATCGATTCGGCAGCCTACTTCACCAAGAAAGCGCACGCCGATGCGATTGTGGCGTTTGGTTCGATAGAGACATTTGCCACCGCGAAACTGGTATCGATTCTTGTGACCAACTCGGTGTTTGCCTCCGATGTGATCAATGGCCGCGCGAAAATCAAAAATCCGCCGCTACCGCTGATTACTGTGCCCGTCGAACCGTCTCTGGGCGAAGAGCTGTCGCCCAGCTTCACGATTCGCGACGCCGCGGACGGCCACAAAAAATACTTCGAACACGAACTGCTGTTCCCGGTCGCCTGCTTCTATGACCCGAAAGTCTGCGAGCACCTGACCTCAGCCAGCGCGGCACGACTCGGCGGCGCCACTCTCGCCTACGCGATCGAGAGCCAGCTATCGCCGAAATCGAACCCCATATCGAGCGCTCTGGCGCTGAGAGCGATCGAGCTCATGCGGCGCAACATTCCGCAGCTCTATAAAGATGCAAAAAACGAAAAACTGATCACCAGCATGCTGTGGTCATCGGTAATGATTTCAATTTCGTCGGTGTCGTCTCCCGTGGGCGTCGCGTTCTCGATTGCCAACGCGCTCAATGCGCACGATAAAGTGAACTTCTACGACGCACTCTCGCTCATTCTGCCGCACGTCATGGAATATTACCTGACCGCTGCACCAGCGCAGTACATCAACATCGCACGCGCGCTGGGTGAAGATGTGAAGGATATTTCGGTTATCGAAGCCGCCATCAAGGCCGTGGAAGGCGTGCGCCGCCTGTTTCTCGAGGTCAACTTGCCGACGCGCCTGTCGGAGTTCGACGTCAAGAAGCATGAGCTCGAAGATATTTCCAGGCTTGCCGGGGCATTTCCGCACCTGGAGAATGCCCCACGCATGTTAACGCGCAACGAAATTGAATCGATTCTGCTGGCGGCTTTTTAAAATGGTTTTCCCGCCCTCACCCCGGCAAGAGCCACCCCTCTCCCACAGGGAGAGGGGTTTTCTGCGCTCCCCCTCTCCCTGTGGGAGAGGGGGCTGGGGGGTGAGGGGCGCTGCGTGCTTGGCATTTTTTATATGAATTATTGTGCCCCCACTCAGCGCAAACGCGCCCGACCGTGCATTCTGTGAGAAAATCCTCACCGAAAACAAACATTTCATCGAATTCCTGAATTCGGGCATCTCTAACTTCGCGGCTGAAGAGCATCTGAAAGTGTTTCAGGCCGCCGCACTCGAACACTATAAGGCGCAGAAAGAATATCTTTCGGGCCACTACAAACAGACGCACGGCCATGTCCGCGAATCTCAGAAGATCATGAAAGATCTGTATTACGATGTGCTGAATGAATATTACCAGAAAGACACGCGCGAACTGCTCGAGCGCAATTCGGCGATGATTGTCGAGGCCAAAGACGTACGCGCGGGGCATTTTATGCGCCTCGGCTACCGAGACTTGCGCGTCTCTGAGATCTACGAAGGCAAGGGCTTTAACCACAATAAGCACCTCTACTCAACCAAGATATATTTCTACATCGACGCGATCAAGTATGCGCGGCAGGCTAAGCGTTATGCGTTTCTCGCAATCATCGAAAGCCAGACGCCCTACGCCGACAAAGACGACTTCAAACAGCAGACGATGGATGACTATTTTAATAAACCCGAAATCGAAAAGCAGCGTGATTTTGACAAAGTGCAGACCAGGCTGATCAATCTCATCAACCGCAAATTAGTCGTGAATAACTACAACTTTTTCTTCCACCATTTCGACAACTACGGTTATATCAATACCGGTAAGAAAAACCAGTTCGACAGCTTTGTCGCGCAAATGGCGGCCGAAACGCAGTCGGTCAAACCGCGCAAATAGCCCGCTTACTCTGCGGATGCCCCGGCTTTTCTTTCGATCCCGAGTTTGGCTTCGAGCTCGCTCACGCGCTTCAACAGCTCGGGCAGAAACTGCAGCGAATTGTTGATCTTGTGCATTTCGCGCACCGGTCTGCACGGAATGCCAAAATAGATACCGCCGGGTTCGGTGTCGCTCGCCACACCGGTAAAACCCATGACAAGCGTGCCCTTCGCTACGGTGACTTTGTTGTTCACCGCGCACAATCCACCGATGATGACATTGTCTTCGAGCGTGACAGAGCCCGCGAGCGCAGTGTGGCCGGCAATGTAAACATATCGGCCCACCTGACAGTTGTGGCCGATATGCACCTTGTCGTCAAACTTAGTATAATCGCCGACCGTCGTCGATTCAATCGTCGCGCGGTCGACTGTGACACCGGCGCCCATCTCAACAAAATTGCCGACAATCACATTGCCGATCTGCGGAATTTTATAGCGCACCCCATCCTTGTCATAAAAACCGAAGCCATCCGCACCGATCACCGTTGCGCTGTGAATGATACAATGGTCGCCGATCACGCAGGCATGTTTGATCACCACATTGGGATGTATCACTGTGTCAGAGCCGATCTTCACCTGCTGCTCGATCACCGCATTGGGATGTATCACCGCACGCGGCCCGATTTCGGCGTGGTCGAGAATCACTGCGCCGTGCATGATAATCGCAGTGGGGTCAACCTTCGCTGTCTCGGCGACGAAGAAGCTGCCGGCCCTCGCAGGCACGGGCGCGGGCACAGACTCGAATAATTCGAGCAATTGGATAAAGGCAATTCGCGGTGCCGCCGCATCGACCACAATTGCATTTTTGAAGTTGCCGGCCAGCGCAGGTATAGTGAGAATCGCTTCGGCTTCCCTGCTTTCAGGATGCTCATTGAGCACCTTCTTGCTCTCGACAAAATAAATAAAACCTTTTTGCGGCAGAGCCGATTTATCGTGCAGGCGAATGAGCTCGAGATCGCGTAAGCCGCGGATTTCGAGCGAGCCATCCCCTGCAACCGTACCGCCTATTTTTTCCGCCAGTTCTGTAAGTTTCATAACGGCAGCTGCGGAATTTTTTCGAGCGCCCGTCAACGACGAAATTATCTGGTGCAGAAAACTACTCACCAAATTGCCCGGACTTGCCGATAATTAAACAGGCCTGACCACGTGCAATACACTGGCGGGTAAGCGAGAAATATGGAAGCATCGAACCACGGCCGCCTGATCGAATTCAAGCGTGCGCTGAATGAAACGAACACTACGGCCGCCGGCGCACTGGCGCCACAAAAGCACGCCGGAGCCGCACTCATACTGGAACCACGCACCATCCGCCACCAGGAACGCGTCGAAGACCTGTTTTACCTGCTGTTCCGCCGCACCGGTAGCTGACAGAGCCGTGCCCTCTCCGGGCTGATGACATGTCTTCGGTTTCGATTTTTACCCATGATTCAAGTAAACGAATATTTTGACGGCAAAGTCAAATCTCTCACACTACAGGTTGCGGCAACAAGGCGACATGCGGCGTCATGGCACAGGGCGAATATGAATTCTCCACTGGTCTCAAAGAAATAATGACTGCTGTAGCGGGATCGATGACCGTGAAACTGCCGGGTTCCGCAGATTGGAAAACTTTTTCTGCCGGGCAGAAATTTGAAGTTGCGGCGAACTCGAAGTTTCAGCTACAGCTGGATGCGGATTCGGCATATCTTTGTGAATTTATTCCCTGATAAACAATAGCAGGCTCTGGCTTGCCCGTCGCAGGCGGAAAATCTGCGGGCCTCGTAACTTTCCTACGGAAAGTTACTACTAAAGCGCCCTAACGGGCTGCCCGCATCTTTTCAAAGAGCGCCTGCTTTGGAGCAAGCCTACGCAACTACCGGTTGTTATGAACAACCGGTAGTTGCTCCGCAAGTTTCACACTTCAGACAAGAACCGTTTCGCACCAGTGTCATTGAACTGCACTCGGGGCAGGCTGTGCCTTCGTAGCCCTTGATGCGTGCTTCCTGAATCTGGTTCGCACTGACCTTGACTTTCAGACCCGACTTGATTTTGTTCTCACCGACGGCGACTGTGCTCGCGACGGGTTCGACCATGTCGGTGATCTCTTCTTCGCGAATCACTTCACCTTTAGTTGTGGTCTGATCGACCACCAGCGCTTCGGGCGACACGTGCGCCAGATCGTTGCGGTCGAGGTATGAGATCGCGAGTTCACGGAAAATGAAGTCCATGACAGACGTCGCCATCTTCACGCGGTCATGCCCCTGCACCACTCCGTTCGGTTCAAACTTCGTGAACACGAATGCCTCGACGAATTCTTCGAGCGGCACACCGTATTGCAGGCCGAGAGAGACCGCGATCGCAAAACCGTTCATCAGTGAACGGAACGCCGCGCCCTCTTTGTGCATATCGAGGAAAATTTCACCGAGTGAACCGTCTTCGTACTCTCCCGTGCGCAGATACACTTTGTGGCCACCGATCACCGCTTTTTGCGTGTAGCCTGAACGGCGACCCGGCAGACGGCGGCGTTCTGCCACCTGGCGTACGATAATCTTTTCGATGATTTTCTCGGCGATTTTTTCGGCTTTGAGAGCCGACGGTGCAGCGCTAATTGCCGCAATTTCGTCCTGGTCGCTGAGCGCAGTCGAAGCGTCGAGGCTGTCGAAAATATTTTCACTCACGGTAGAGAGTGGCTGAGACAGTTTAGATCCGTCGCGATAAAGAGCATTCGCCTTGATCATCATTTTCCATGAAGCCGTGTAAGCCTGCTTCACGTCTTCGACCGTCGCCTCGTAAGGCATGTTGATCGTCTTGGAGATCGCACCGCTGATAAAAGGCTGTGCTGCCGCCATCACATTGAGGTGAGCCTGGTATGCGATATAGCGCTGCCCGCGGCGGCCACACTTGTTCGCGCAGTCGAAAACCGGCAGATGTTCGTCTTTGAGGAAAGGTGCGCCTTCGATCATCATCGTACCGCAGATCGCTTCGTTCGCGACCGCAATCTGCTCGCCGGTGAAGCCGAGGTGCTGCAGCAGATTGAATTCAGGGCGGTCAGAGACTTCTTTTGGAATCTTGAGCGTATTCGCCATAAAGCTTTCGCCGATGACGAAGCGGTTAAACACATAGTTGATATCAAACGCAGTCGGCAGAGCTTCTTCAATCGTATCGAGCACCTCGTCGGTAAAGCCGCGCAATTTCAGATTCTCGCGGTTCACATGCGGTGCGCCGGCAAGCGATGCGCTGCCGACAATGTACTGCACGATCTTCGTGATCTGGTCTTTGTTGTAACCGAGGTGTTCGAGCGCCGCAGGTACAGATTTATTGATGATTTTGAAATAACCGCCACCCGCAAGTTTTTTGAACTTCACGAGTGCAAAATCGGGTTCGATGCCGGTGGTGTCGCAATCCATCAACAGGCCAATGGTGCCGGTCGGCGCAATCACGGTGGATTGTGCGTTGCGGTAGCCATGTTTTTCGCCGAGTGCGAGTGCTTCGTCCCATGCCTGGTGTGCGTCTTTGAGCAGATATTCAGGGCAATACTTGCCGTTGATGCCCATCGGGAAAATGCTCAGGCCTTCGTAGTCGCTTTCAGGCGCATTGTACGCCGCGCGCCGGTGGTTGCGCATCACACGCAGCATGTGCTCGCGGTTCTTCTCATAACCCGGGAATGGCCCGAGCTCTGATGCCATTTCGGCCGAAGTTTTGTAGCTCACACCGGTCAGAATCGCAGTCACGGCACCCGTGATCGCATTCGCCTGCGCAGAGTTATAAGGAATACCCGACACCATAAGCCATGTACCGAGGTTCGCATAACCCAAGCCCAGCGTGCGGAACTTGTACGAGAGCTCGGCGATGCGCTGCGACGGGAACTGCGCCATCAGTACAGAAACTTCGAGCACCACGGTCCACACGCGGATTGCGTGTTTGTACGCTTCTACATCGAGACGGTTCTTTTCGACGTCGTAGAAACGCATCATGTTCAGAGACGCAAGGTTGCACGCAGTGTCGTCGAGGAACATGTATTCGCTGCACGGGTTCGACGCATTGATGCGGCCGTCTTCGGGGCAGGTATGCCATTCGTTGATCGTCGTGTCGAACTGCAACCCCGGATCGGCGCACGACCACGCGGCAAAAGAAAGTTTGTCGAACAATTCGCGCGCCGGCAGAGTCTTGTGCACTTTGCCGTCGATGCGGCGAATGAGTTCCCAGTCGCCGTTGGCTTCAACGGCTTTGAGAAATTTATTCGAGAGGCGCAGAGAGTTGTTCGAGTTCTGGCCTGCAACGGTCAGATATGCTTTGCTCGTCCAGTCGGTATCGTACTCTTCAAAATCAATCGTGTCGAAGCCCTGGCGCGCGAGGTGAATAATACGCTGCACGTAGCTGTCGGGAACATTCGAGGCGCGCGCTTTTTTGAGTGCGAGCGCAAGATTTTTATTCTGCTTCGGGTCGAGCAGCGAATGCTGCTTCGTGCAACCTTTCACGGCTTCGAACACTTCGTTGATCACACGGCGGATCGCCTTGGAACCTGCGACCAGACTCGCCACTTTGGCTTCTTCGGTGACCTTCCAGTCGATAAACTGTTCGACATCGGGATGATCGATGTCGAGGCAGACCATCTTCGCCGCGCGGCGCGTGGTGCCACCCGACTTAATCGCACCGGCGGCTGTGTCGCCGATTTTAAGAAAACTCATCAGGCCCGAACTTTTGCCGCCGCCCGACAGGCGTTCGTTAGATCG